>NZ_JBGLRC010000020.1:0-76023 GCF_041402345.1 Aeromonas sp. S11(2024)
GGCGCGAAGGGAGCGGAGTTCCCCCCGTTGTGTGAAGGCAAGACCACAAAAGTATGCGGTGCAAAAAGCCAATAAAAACAATGCCAGTCAGGCTTAACTGACTGGCATTAGCGGTGTTCCGCAGCCTTTTTCCTTTTTTTTCTGAAGCCCTCATTGCTATAGGTACAAGCGAGTCTTTATAATTCACCATGATTTGTCTCTGACCCTCAAAACTTGGGAACAAAAATGTATCTTGCTTTAGCTATTGCCATATTGTTATTTATTTTTTTCCTGAAGAAGTCACGAGCCAGATATAGAATCAGAGATTACAAACGCCCATCAATCATTCATGGTATAATAATAATACTCGTTAATATTGCATTTGAAATAATATATAGAGCTGAGTTTGTCCCCATTCAGGCCAGTTACAGCAGCTTACTAACCTATATACTGCCTCAAGTTATATACTACCTATTGTTGATCACCATTTTTTTAGTTATGGCATATAAATATGGTTTTTTCATATGGCCAGATGATAGAAATGCAATAAATAGACAGCATACAATCAATATCCCTATGTGCTTCTTGTTGACTATTTTTATAGTATGCCCATCTGCCATGCGAAATGGAATTATTGAAGCATCACCCTATCTGCATGTTTGTAGTCTTATTGGTAGCGGACTTACCTCTATCTATCTTGTAAGAATTTTCACTATTAAGTTCAATAAGACAATTAATGATATATAACTTTTTATTGCCATCACAGTCATGAAAAATAAGCGCGTTTATTTCTATCTCTTGTTCTTGAGCCACAATTATTTGATAAGCGACCGCAAGATATTCTGACATTTTAAATCATAAATACCCCCTGAAAATAAAAAATCCCCACCCGAGGGTGAGGATTGATTTATAGGTGCAACCGTCTGGTGGCTTATTGTGCCAGCAGGTGACCGACCAGCTCATGACGCCACCCTTGCAGCAGCATCGGTTTGTCGCTGCGGGCCCGCTCTTCGTCGTTCATCCGCCAGCTCCAGGTGAAGTACTGGTGAATGATCTTCTTGCTGGCAATCAGCTCGGGCGGAATATTGCTCGCCTTGGCCTTCTCCTCCACCAGCGCCTTGATCCGCTTGAGCTCGCCCTTGTACTGGGGATAGTCCACCAGCCGGCGAATGGGCTCGGGCCAGCTGTCGGGATCGCTCTGCTGCGCCTTGGCAACGATATCGAGCATCCGCTTGCCGTGGATCTTGATTTCGATGGGCGAGAGGCCGAGCTCGTTGAGATCGCGCAGGGAAGCGGCACGGCGCTCCGCTACCTTGAACAGGTGCAGCTCTTTGACCACAAAGTTCAGAGCCAGATCGCGGCGCACCGCCTCCTGCTGGCGCCAGGCGGCCAGTTCACGCAGGATGGCCAGCTCACGACGCCCCAGTTGCCAGGCGTTGACGATATCGAGATAGGTCTGACGGGGATCGCTGCCCTGAGTCTTGCGGGCGGAGTGGCTGTGGCACTCCTGCTCGAACCAGGCAAACTTGCCGCTTTCACGCAACTTGGCCATCACCTTCTCGTAGAGCGGCATCAGGTAGAAGACGTCAGCAGCGGCATATTCAAGCTGGCGCGGGGTCAGCGGACGGGCCAGCCAGTCGGTACGTGCCTGATCCTTCTCCAGCTCCACGCCGAGGAACTCCTTGACCAGCGCGCCGAAACCGACCGATACGCCGTGGCCGAGGAACGCGGCGGCCAGCTGGGTATCGTGCATCTGGTTGGGCAGATGGCCGGCCTGATGCTGGATCAGCTCCAGATCTTCACCGGAGGCGTGCAAAATGGCGATCTGCCCTGCCCGGCCAAGCCGCTGCCAGAGCGGTGCCAGATCGAGAGTAAGCGGGTCGAGCAGCGCCAGTTGCTGGCCGTCGTAGATCTGAAACAGGCCAAGCTGGGGATAATAGGTGCGGGTGCGAACGAATTCAGTATCGATAGCCAGGGGAACGTCGGCCAGAGAAGCGAGATACTGCTCAAGTTCGGCTTGCTGAGTGATAAGTTGATATTGCATCTGTGCCTGCGCGGTTGATCAGGGCCAAAAAGAAAAAACCGTGGGATGACCCACGGTTTTGCATCACTGCGACACACCAGAAAGCCGGTGCAGCGCCTTACTGCTTGGCAATCTCCTCGTCACGCAGTACGCGGCGCAGGATCTTGCCCACATTGGTCTTGGGAAGTTCGTCACGAAATTCTACCAGTTTCGGCACCTTATAGGCAGTCAGATGTTTGCGGCAGTGGGCAATAATCTCGTCCTCCTGCAGCTTTGGATCTTTCTTGACCACAAAGATCTTCACCAGCTCGCCGGAGACCTTGTGCGGCACGCCGACGGCGGCCACTTCCAGCACTTTCGGATGGAGCGCCACCACATCTTCGATCTCGTTGGGATAGACGTTGAAACCGGAGACCAGGATCATGTCCTTCTTGCGATCGACGATCTTGAAGAAGCCCTGCTCGTCGCACACGGCGATATCACCGGTACAGAGCCAGCCATCCTGCATCACTTCGGCAGTGGCCTCTGGGCGCTGCCAGTAGCCGACCATCACCTGCGGGCCACGTACCTGCATTTCACCCGGGGTACCGAATTCGTGGATCACCTGACCGTTGTCATCCACCAGACGGATATCGGTGGAGCAGACCGGCAGACCGATGGATCCGTTGTAATCGCTCAGATCGTAAGGGCAGACGCTCACCAGTGGCGAACACTCGGTCAGGCCATAGCCTTCCAGCAGCGGGGTATCGGTCAGCGTCTTCCACTTCTCCGCGACCGCGCGCTGCACCGCCATGCCGCCACCGATGGTCAGCTTGAGCTTGTCAAAGGCGATCCCCTGAAACTCTTCGTTGTTGACCAGCGCATTGAACAGGGTGTTAACCCCGGTAATGCAGGTGAAGGGGTACTTCTTGATCTCTTTGACAAACCCCGGAATGTCGCGCGGGTTGCTGATCAGCAGGTTGTAACCGCCGATGCGCATAAAGAGCAGGCAGTTCACGGTCAGGGCGAAGACGTGATAGAGCGGCAATGCAGTGACCACGAACTCCTTGCCACGCTCCAGCATGGGGCCATAGACGCCGAGGCACTGCTCGACGTTGGCAATCATGTTGCGATGAGTCAGCATGGCCCCTTTGGAGAGGCCGGTGGTGCCACCGGTGTACTGCAGGAAGGCGAGATCGTCGTTGGTGATCTCCGGCTTGATGTACTGCAGGAAACGCCCCTTGGAGAGGGCCTGACGCATGGTGGTGGCGTGGGGCAGATTGTATTTCGGCACCAGCTTCTTGACGTACTTGACCACGAAGTTGACCAGGGTGCCCTTGGCCAGCCCCAGATTGTCCCCCATCCGGGTCAGGATAACGTGCTTGATCGGGGTGTCGTAGACCACCTTTTCCAGGGTATGGGCGAAGTTGGAGACGATGACGATGGCCTTGGCACCGGAGTCTTTGAGCTGATGCTCCAGCTCGCGCGGGGTATAGAGCGGGTTGACGTTGACCACGATCATGCCGGCGCGCAGGATGCCGAACACGGCGATGGGGTATTGCAGCAGGTTCGGCATCATCACCGCAACCCGATCCCCTTTCTCCAGCTTCAGCTCGTTTTGCAGGTAGGCAGCAAAGGCGCGGGACTGCTCTTCCAGCCGGCGGTAGGTGATGGTTTGGCCCATGTTGACGAAGGCGGGCTGATCGGCAAACTGGGTCACCGAGGATTCGAACATCTCGACCAGGGAGCTGTATTGGTCTGGATTGATCTCGGCGGGGACCCCTTCCGGATAACGTTTCAGCCAGACTTTTTCCACAAACTTCTCCTGCATAACTAGCACCTGTGCGCTCACTGTGTTGCCTCCGTCCCGGTTCACATCCATTTTAATCGGTTGTTTTAAGCTGATGCTCTAATGCCGCACATATTTACACAGCGCAACATCAATTAACAGCAAATTAACAACAGAAAAATGTGAGGGAGAAAACAAACCTGGAATTATTGAAAGCTGGCGATTCTACCGAACTTGACAAAACTTTACGATACAAACGGCCGTATCAACCGAATTTTCCATATGAAAATGATGGTTTCCACCCAATATGACCCGCTCGATCTGCTGGAAGGCATCCTGACGGGCCTGCCATTGGGCTTCAAGCGCAGCAAAACCCTGCTCCCCCTGAATCAACAGCACAGGACAACGGATAGCCGCCATCAGTGCCCGGGCTTGCCCTTCACTCATTCGAAGGGGCGACAGATCCCGCAAACGGGGATCGCTGCGCCAGTACCAGCGCCCTGCCCGCTCTTCAAGCTGCCGTTCACAGATAAGGCGCGCCGACTGCGGCGTGATATCCGCCACTTTGCAACGGGCGGCGACAGCCTCATCGATGGAGGCAAAGCCGTTGGCACTGCGCTCCCGGGTGCGACTGCGGTTTAAAATCGCACGTCGCAGCTGGGCAGGTACCTCCTCATCGGGCTGGCTCAGCGGCCCCAGCCCCTCCAGCATGATCAACCGCTCCACCTGTTCGGGGAACACCCCGGCATAGGCAGAGGCGATCAACGCCCCGAGGGAGTGACCGAGCAGAGTGAAGCGCGACCAGCCAGCCGCCTGCACGATCTGGTAGAGATCGTCGAGCCAGTCGACAAAGACATAAGGGGTGGTTTTGTGATCGGAGTGACCATGTCCCAGCAGATCGACACAAATGAGGTGAAAATCCCCCAGATGCGGCGCCAGCGGCAAGAAGCTGGCACTGTTGTCGAGCCAGCCATGCAGGGCGATCAGCAGAGGTTTGCCCTGCTGATCATGCTCCGCAGACTGGTTATCCAGCAGGGCTACCCGCCGCCCATCTGCCAGGGTCAGCAGACGTTCGTACAGAGTACTCATCATGGGGTTGATCATGGCCAGCCTTAACGACGCAGCGGCCGTCTCGGCCAGAAGGGATCATAGAAGGGGTCATAGAAGTAGGGGTCCATATAGCGCACCTCCACCTCCTTGACTGGCGGCCACAGCTTGCTGCCCGTCACATTGAGCACAGAGAAGCGGTACTTGTGCTCGCCAATCTGGCTATCCACCGGTTTGCCTATGGTGCCAAGCACCGTCAGGCTGCGCCCCTTGGCGTAGAGGGTCGGGTCGACAAAACCCTTCATGATGGCCAGAAAGCGACCCGGGCTCTGCTCGGTCTGCTCCGGCACACCGTTGGACTTGAGCGGCAGATAGACCACTTCAATGACGCTCTGATCCGCCTTGTTGTGCACCGCCGAGATAACGCCGCTCCAGCGGGCCGGTTTGCCCTCCATTCCGCCAAGGGCAGGCTGATAGGCCACCAGCTGGTTTTCTGGCTCATAGGCCAGCTCTTTGGGGACCGAGCTGCAGGCCCCGAGCAGCAGAGCCAGTGCCCCGACCACCATCCCGCGTTTCATCATGTCGCTTCTGCTATTACGCATCATGTCACTCTCCTGTTGCCAGCGTGGCCCGTCGGGCCATCCGCTTGTGTTGCAGCTGATGAGCGGCAAGAGCGACATGCTGTCACTGCTCCTGCCCTTATTCGCGACCCGGCAGTTTTTTCCAGGTCACCTTGTCACGCAAATAGACCGGCTGTGCCTGCTCCACAGGCACAGCCTCCCCCGCCAGCCAGGCGGCGCGGGCCAGCGGCAGCATGTCCTCTGCCGCCGGGAAGCGCACCTGACTCTCCGCCAGCTCATCGGCCAGACCATTCAGGGTCTCGCCATAGGTCTCAAAACCGGTGCCGACGCAGGTCACAGGGCCCGCCAACTTGCCACGAACGTCAACCAGTGCCGCGGGCTCGCTCACCACCTCGTCCCCCACCAGCTGCATGCGGCCATCGATCAGCTCATAGCGGCCGAAATAGACCTCGTTCATCCGCGCATCGATGGCGGTCAGCACCTGCTGGGCACCATCCAGTCGATAGGCGCCTTGCGCCATGGCGGCCAGGGTCGAGATGCCAATCAGCGGCACACCCGCACCAAACGCCAGCCCCTGTGCCACACTGATGCCGATCCGCACGCCGGTAAAGGAGCCCGGGCCGCGACCGAACGCGATGGCATCGAGGTCACTCAAACTTATCCCGGCATCCTCTAACACAGCCTGAACCATGGGCAGGATTTTTCGGGTGTGATCCCGTGGCGCCTCCTCCCAGCGGGAGAACAGCTTGTCACCCACCAGCAAGGCGGCGGAGCAGGCTTCGGTGGCGGTATCAACGGCCAGGATCTTCAACTCGTTCATGCTTTCCAATCTCTATAAAATCAGTCAATTACATAACCGGCAAGCGAGATATGCTCACCCGTTGTTCAAATCTGTTAGCTGGCGGCACACTTATTCACCGCGTTCAGTGCGATCGAAAAAGCTCCCCAACGTTCCCAACTCCCGGGTGCGAGGGATGGCGGGCAGACTCTTGATAAAGGTGGCGCCATAAGGCTTGTTGACCATGCGTGGATCACAGATCACCAGTACCCCGTGATCACTGCGATCACGAATAAGCCGCCCCACCCCCTGCTTGAGGGCAATCACCGCCTTGGGCAACTGCAGCTCAGCGAAGGGATCACCCCCCTTGAGCTTGCAATCATCCACCCGCGACTTGAGCAGCGGATCATCGGGGCTGGCAAACGGCAGCTTGTCGATGATAACACACGACAACGCCGCCCCTCGCACGTCGATCCCCTCCCAGAAGCTGCTGGTCGCCACCAGCACGGCGCGGCCATTCTCGACAAACTCCTTGAGCAACCGCTGCTTGTTGTCCTCCCCCTGCAACAAGACGGTGCGGCCAATCTCCCGGCGCAGCACCTCGACTACCTGACGCATCACCTGATGGCTGGTGCAGAGGAAGAAACAGCCCCCTGGCGTCTTGTTGATGAGGGGGATCATCAGATTGGCCAGCTGCTCTCCACGGCCAAAGGCGTTGGGCTCGGGCAGGAAGCGCGGCACGCAGAGCCGTGCCTGCTCGCCATAGTCAAACGGGCTGTCGAGGATTAGCTCGGCGCTGCCAGCCAGTCCCAGCTCGGCCTTGAAGTGATCGAAACGTTGATCGACAGTCAGCGTGGCAGAGGTAAAGACCCAGGCCACCTCGGGGCGCAGCACCTCTGAGCCAAAGCGCTCGGCTACCGAGAGTGGCGTCAGGTTGAGGGTAAAGTGCAGCCGTGAGCAGTCATACCAGTAGGAGAATCCGGTCTGATTGACCGCCAGCACCTCGCCAAGGCGGGTGCGCAGTTCACTGATCCGCTCGAAAGCGTGATCCAGCTGTTCACCCCGCCCCAGCGCCAGCTTCAGCACTTCATAGCAGAGCCCGATGGCGTCATTAAGACGAGCCAGTGCCTGGCCCCAGAGCGGTTGGCGCAGCATGTCGCGGGTATTGCCGCGACCACCATCCACCCCGAAGGCGAGCCGCAGATCCTGACTGGCAATGGCAAGCCGGTCGGCCGCCTTGCCGAGCTGGGCCATGTCGTGGGCTTCGGCCCGATAGGCCAGCTGGATATCCTGCGCCAAATCCTGAATCGTTCGGCTGCCCACCGACTTGCCGAAGTAGTTGGTGGCGATCTCCGGCAGCTGGTGCGCCTCGTCAAACACGTAGACTTGCGCCTGTGGCACCAACTCGCCAAATCCGGTGTCTTTCACCGCCATATCGGCGAAGAAGAGGTGATGGTTGATCACCACCACCTGGGCATCCATGGCGCGGCGTCGAGCCACCACCAGATGGCAGTCGTCGTAATAGGGGCAGTCGCGGCCGAGGCAATTGTCGTTGGTGCTGGTGACGTGGGCGAGGATCTCGGCGTTCTCCTGCAATCCTGGAATATCCCCCACATCGCCGTTATCGGTAGCAGTGGACCAGGATTTGACCTTCACCAGATCGTTGAGAATTTCAGGCTTTTGCAGATGGGATTCGCTCAAGAGCCGGTTCATCCGCTCGATGCACAGATAGTTGCTGCGCCCTTTGAGCAAGGCCACCGGCGGGGTGTAGGAGAGCGCCCCTGTGATGGTCGGGAGATCCCGATAGAAGAGCTGCTCCTGCAGGTTCTTGGAGCCGGTGCTGATCACCACCCGCTTGCCGGATTCCAGCGCAGGGACCAGATAGGCGTAGGTCTTGCCGGTACCGGTTCCTGCCTCCACCAGCAGACGGCCACCACTCTTGATGGCGCGCGCGACCGCTTCGGCCATCTCCAGTTGGGGAGCGCGGGCTTTGAAACCGTCGATATGGCTGGCCAGAGGGCCATCTGGCTTGAACAGGGTCTGGATGGTCAAAAGGGCGTCCCGCAGCAAAAGCGGCCATTATGCCAAAAGCGCGGCAAAAGCGGGACAGATAATCTGCCTAGACGAACAGATCGATCTGATGCTCGGGGTCCGGCTTGTGATCGTCCTCCTCCGCCTTGGGCTGATCACGCTTGGCGGGCGTGCTATACGCCTGCTGGCGCTGCTGGGAGTCACTGTTGTCAGTGCTGGTCTTGCGCAGCTGGTGCTTTTTGCTGATCTGGTTCACTTCCCGCTTGATCTCTTCGCTGCCGGGCGCGGCAGGCGCCCGGGGCAAAATGGGGAACAACAGGTCCTGGCTGGGCATGATGGCGACTCCTGCAGGGGTTATTGTCTAGTTATCGACCAGAAAACCGTTTTCGCCACTTTAATCGATCAAATCACAATTTCGGGTTGCATTTTCTGTCAAGGCAGGTAGTTTAAATCAGGCGTCAATTACGACATCTTATTTTGTAAAGGATTGATTACATGAAGTTCGCCACCCTGAAGACTCATCACCACCATCATCCCGACTAGTCTTTCAGGAGGTTGACTGCTGGAAGACACTTAACTGGTGACTTCCAAAAGGACCGCAAGATTCATAAACCCTCGGAAGCACCCACTTCCGAGGGTTTTTTCGTTTTTGACTAGAAGGAAATCGAGCAATGGAAACACAACGTCTACGTATCGCCATGCAAAAGTCCGGTCGTCTGAGCCAGGACTCCCAAGCCCTGTTCAAGAGCTGTGGCCTCAAGATCAACCTGCGCGAGCAGCGCCTTATCGCCCATGTCGAGAACATGCCCATCGATATCCTGCGGGTCCGTGATGACGACATCCCGGGTCTGGTGATGGAAGGGGTGGTCGACCTTGGCATCATCGGCGAGAACGTGCTGGAAGAGGTGCAGCTTATTCGCGCTTCACAAGGATTGCCTGCGGAGGTCAAAACCCTCAAGCAGCTGGACTTTGGTGGCTGCCGCCTCTCACTGGCGGTACCGGAAGATGTGACCTACACAGGGCCACAGAGTCTGGCGGGCAAGCGCATTGCCACCTCCTACCCGGGGCTGCTCAAGCGCTTCTTTGACGAAAAGGGCCTTGGCTTCAAGAGCGTGATGCTGGGCGGCTCGGTGGAAGTGGCGCCACGCGCGGGCCTGGCCGATGCCATCTGCGATCTGGTCTCCACCGGCGCGACCCTGGAAGCCAATGGCCTCAAAGAGGTGGAGGTGATCTACCGCTCCAAGGCGGTACTGGTCCAGGCCCCCAACCCCTTGTCTGATGCCAAACAGAAGCTCATCGACAAACTGCTGCCCCGCATTCAGGGGATGCAGCAGGCCCGCGAGAGCAAATACATCATGCTGCACGCCCCCAAAGACAAGCTCGATGCCATCACCGATCTGCTGCCGGGTGCCGAGCGCCCCACCATCATGCAACTGGCCGGTGACACCAATCAGGTGGCCCTGCACGTCGTCTCCAGCGAGACCCTGTTCTGGGAGACCATGGAGCAGCTCAAGGCTCTGGGTGCCAGCTCCATTCTGGTGCTGCCCATCGAAAAAATGATGGAATAAGGAAGGGACATCATGCAGACCCTGATCTGGAAGACCCTCTCCCCCACCCAGCAGGCCGACGTGCTGACCCGCCCGGCCTTGAGTGACGAGGCCGATATCGGCGCCGTGGTGCGGGATATCATCGCTGCGGTACGCAGCCGGGGCGACGAGGCCCTGCGCGAGCTGAGCCAGCGCTTCGAGCGCGCCCCCCGTGAGCAGTTGCGTGTTAGCGAAGATGAGATTGAAGCCGCCTGCGCGCGGCTGGATGACGACATCAAAAATGCTATCGAAGCGGCCATTGCCAACATTCGCACCTTCCACGCTGCGCAAGTGCAGCCGGTGGTACGGGTAGAAACCCAGCCCGGGGTGGTGTGCGAGCTGCGCACCCAACCCATCAGTCGAGTCGGCCTCTATGTGCCGGGGGGCAGCGCGCCGCTCCCCTCCACCGTGATGATGCTGGCCATTCCGGCACGCTTAGCCGGTTGCCGTGAAGTGGTGCTCTGCACCCCGTCCCCCGCCAGCGACGAGATCCTGTTTGCCGCCCGCGCCTGCGGCGTCGAGAAGGTGTTCGCCATCGGCGGTGCCCAGGCCATCGCCGCCATGGCTTACGGCACCGAGAGCATCCCCAAGGTGGACAAGATCTTCGGCCCGGGCAACGCCTATGTGACCGAAGCCAAGGGGCAGGTATCCCGCGACTGGCGCGGCGCCGCCATCGATATGCCCGCCGGCCCCTCCGAGGTGCTGGTGATCGCCGACGAGAGCGCCAACCCCGCCTTCGTGGCGGCGGATCTGCTCTCCCAGGCCGAGCATGGCCCAGACAGTCAGGTAGTGCTGGTGACCACCTCGCCACTGCTGGCCGATGCCATCGCAGGGGAAATCAAGAGCCAGCTGGCCAAGTTGAGCCGCCGCGATATCGCCGCCCAGGCGCTCGGCAGCAGTCTGGTGATCCTCTGTGACGATCTGGCCGAAGCGTGCGCCATCTCCAACGCCTATGCGCCGGAGCACCTGATCGTGCAGACCCGTGCCCCCCGCGAGCTGCTGGAGAAACTCGAGAATGCCGGTTCCATCTTTCTGGGAGCATGGACCCCCGAGTCAGTCGGCGATTACGCCAGCGGCACCAACCACACTCTGCCTACCTATGGCTATGCCCGCACCTGCTCCAGCCTTGGCCTTGCCGATTATCAGCGCCGCTACACGGTGCAGGAGCTGAGCGAGCGTGGCATTCAGGGCCTTGGCCCCATTGTCGAGCGCATCGCCCAGGCCGAAGGGCTCGATGGCCACAAAAATGCCGTCACCCTCAGGTTGAACGCTCTGGCCGCCGCGCCCCAACCAACAGCACAGCAGAAGGATTTGTCATGAGCATTGCCAATCTGGCGCGCCGCGTGGTGCGGGCCCTCACCCCTTATCAATCCGCTCGCCGCATCGGCGGCAAGGGCCACGTCTGGCTCAACGCCAACGAGGCACCGCAGGCCTATCCCTTCACCATCGAGGGGAGTCGCCTCAACCGCTACCCCGAGTGCCAACCGACCGAGGTGGTGAACGGCTATGCCGCCTATGCCGGGGTTAATCCCGATCAGGTGCTGGTGAGCCGCGGCGCCGACGAGGCCATCGAGCTGCTTATTCGCACCTTCTGCGAAGTGGGTGAAGATCAGATCCTCATCTGCCCGCCGACTTACGGCATGTACGCCATCAGCGCCGAGACCTGCGGCGTCGGTATCGTCGAGCAGCCGCTGACCGCCAGCCACCAGCCGGACTGGCCCGCCATCGCCGATCGCCTCAGTGACGTGAAACTGGTGTTTCTCTGCTCCCCCAACAACCCCACCGGGGATCTGGTGGGGCGTGACGGCCTTATCGCCCTGCTGGAAAAAGCCCGGGATCGCGCCATCGTGGTGGTGGACGAGGCCTATATCGAGTTCTGCCCGGAAGCATCCGTAGTGGACCTGCTGGCCCGCTTCCCCAATCTGGTGGTGACCCGCACCCTCTCCAAGGCTTTTGCCCTGGCGGGGATCCGCTGCGGCTTTACGCTGGCAAGCCCCGAGGTGATCGCCATGCTGGCCAAAGTGATTGCCCCCTACCCCATCCCCGAGCCCATCGCCCAGATCGCGGCGCAGGCCCTCTCCCCCATGGGGCTGGAGCTGATGCGCGAGCGAGTAATGGAGCTCAACAAGCAAAAAGCCGCTTTCAAGGCAGAGCTGACAACGCTTGCCTGCGTAAGGGAAGTATTCGAGGACAAGGGCAACTTCGTGCTGGTGCGCTTTGTGGATGGCGCAGCCGTCTTTGCCGCCATGAAGGCCGCCGGCATCATTCTGCGGGATTTCTCCAGCAAGCCGGGTCTGGACAACAGCATTCGCATCACCATCGGCTATCAGGGCGAGATGGATGCCGTGCTGGCCGTACTGCGTGATCTGCCCTCTCCCACTTTGTAAGACAAGGATGTAGCGATGAAGACCCCGTTTTTGTTTATCGACCGCGACGGCACCCTGATTGAAGAGCCAGTGACCGACAAGCAGGTGGATAGCCTCGCCAAGCTGCGCTTCGAGCCCATGGTCATTCCGGTGCTGCGCGAGTTGCAGGCCGCCGGCTACGTGCTGGTGATGGTGACCAATCAGGATGGGCTGGGCACCGCCAGCCTGCCGCAGGAGAACTTCCAGCCGCCCCACGACCTGATGATGCACCTGTTTGAATCGCAAGGGGTGAAGTGGGAGCAGGTGCTGATCTGCCCGCACTTCCCCACCGACGGTTGCAGCTGCCGCAAACCCCACCTTGGACTGGTGAAGGCGTATCTCGCCTCGGGTCGCATCGACTTTGCCAACTCCTTCGTGATTGGCGATCGCCAGACCGATCTGCAGCTGGCCGAGAATATGGGCATTGGCGGTATTCGCTACCACCCGCAGGATCACAACTGGCTCGCCATCCGTGATCAGTTGCTCTCAAAAGGACGAGTTGCCGAGGTAGAGCGCTATACCAAGGAGACCCGCATCCAGGTGGCAGTGGATTTAGACAAGAGCGGCGGCAACCAGATCGCCACCGGCATCGGTTTCTTTGATCACATGCTGGATCAAATTGCCACCCACGCCGGTTTCCAGCTCAAGCTGAACGTCAGCGGCGATCTGCATATCGACGATCACCACACGGTGGAAGATGTGGGGCTGGCCCTCGGTCAGGCGCTGCGTCAGGCCCTTGGCAACAAGCGCGGCATCGGCCGTTTCGGCTTCGTGCTGGCGATGGACGAGGTGCAGGCGGTGATCGATGCGCGCCCGCTGACCGAGCAGGAGGTGAGCACAGCGCTGGATCTCAGCGGTCGCCCCTACTTCGTGTTCGACTGCCCGAGCGGCTTTGGCCGCGACAAGGTGGGCGAGATGGCCACCGAGATGGTGCCCCACTTCTTCCGCTCGCTGTCGGACGCCATGGCCATCACATTGCAGATGAAGGTGGGCAGCGGCAACACCCACCATCAGGTGGAGGCGCTGTTCAAAGGCTTTGGCCGCGCCCTGCGTCAGGCTATTCGGGTGGAAGGGAGCGAGCTTCCCTCCAGCAAGGGAGTGCTGTGATGGATGTGAGCAAGCAGAAGCTGGTCATTATCGATACCGGCTGCGCGAATCTGGCCTCGGTCAGAATGGCGTTCGAACGCCTCGGTGTGCAGCCGCTGGTCTCAAGCCAGGCAGCCGATATCGAGCAGGCGGACAAGCTGATCCTGCCCGGCGTCGGCACCGCGGTAGCCGCCATGAAAAACCTCAACGAGCGCGGGCTGGTGCCGCTCATTCGCGCCGCCAAGCAGCCGCTGCTGGGCTTTTGCCTCGGCATGCAGATGTTGGCGGAGGCTTCCGAAGAGAGCATGAGTGCCGATGGCAGTGAAGGCGATCTCATCGACTGCCTTGGCATAGTACCGGGCAAGATCCGGCTGATGGAAGTGGGCGATCTGCGCCTGCCCCATATGGGCTGGAACCAGATTGAGCATGACGAGAGCCATCCCCTGCTCAAGGGGATCCCGAGCGGCAGCTACTTCTATTTCGTCCACTCCTATGCGCTGGAGGTGACAGAAGCAACGCTGGCGACTTGTGACTACGGCAACCCTTTTACCGCGATTGTGGCCCGTGAAAACTTCTTTGGCGCCCAATTCCACCCGGAGCGCTCAGGCGCAGCCGGTGCCCGTTTGCTGCAAAATTTTCTGGAGCTGTGACTAGCATGATCATTCCCGCAATTGACCTTATCAACGGTCAGGTGGTTCGCCTCTATCAGGGGGACTACGAGCAGAAGACCGAATACAGCAGCAGCCCGCAGGCCCGCTTCGACGAATATGTCTCCCAGGGGGCGGTGCAGCTCCATCTGGTGGATCTGGACGGTGCCAAGGATGCCAAGGCGCGCCAGTTGCCCCTGCTGACCCAACTGCTGTCAGCCACCGAAGCGCCGGTTCAGGTCGGCGGCGGCGTGCGTACCGAACAGGATGTGGCGGATCTGCTGGCCGCCGGTGCCAGCCGGGTGGTGATTGGCTCCACCGCCGTCAAATCCCCGGATCTGGTGGCGAGCTGGATGGAGAAATATGGCCCCGAGCAGATCGTGCTGGCGCTGGACGTCAATATCGATGCACAGGGCAATCGCCATATCGCGGTGGCAGGCTGGCAGGAGAACAGCGGCGTAACCATCGAGGCACTGATCGAGCGCTTCCTCCCCGCCGGGCTCAAACATGTGCTCTGCACCGACATCAGCCGTGACGGCACCCTGGCTGGCACCAACGTCGAGCTCTATCGGGATCTCTGCGCCCGCTACCCGAGCGTCGCCTTTCAGGCCTCCGGCGGCATTGGCGGCATCGCGGATATCGAGGCGCTCAAGGGCTCCGGCGTCAAGGGGATCATCCTTGGCCGCGCCCTGCTGGAGGGCAAGTTCTCGGTAGGTGACGCCATCGCCTGCTGGCAAGCCCCCGCAGCCGATACCACAGGAGGCAACTGATGCTGGCAAGACGCATTATCCCCTGCCTCGACGTGAAAGATGGCGTGGTGGTCAAAGGGGTGCAATTTCGCAACCACGAGGTGATGGGCGGCATTGTCGAGCTGGCGCGCCGCTACGCCGAAGAGGGCGCTGACGAGCTGGTGTTCTATGACATCACCGCCTCCAGTGATGCCCGGGTGGTGGACAAGAGCTGGGTGAGCCGGGTAGCTGAGGTGATCGATATCCCCTTCTGCGTCGCCGGTGGCATCAAAAGCGTGGAAGATGCCCGCCAGATCCTCGAATTTGGCGCAGACAAGGTCTCCATCAACTCTCCGGCGCTGGCCGACCCGACGCTTATCAGCCGACTGGCTGAGCGCTTTGGCGTGCAGTGCGTGGTGGTGGGCATTGACTCCTACTTCGATGCCGACACGGGCCACTATCAGGTCAAACAGTTTACCGGTGACGAGAGCCGCACCCGCACCACCGCCTGGCACACCCTCGATTGGGTGCAAGAGGTGCAAAAGCGCGGCGCGGGCGAAATCGTACTGAACGTGATGAATCAGGACGGCATGCGTCAGGGTTATGACCTCGACCAGCTCAAGCTGGTACGCAGCGTCTGCAAGGTGCCGCTGATCGCCTCCGGCGGCGCCGGTGCCATGGCGCACTTTCGCGATGCCTTTACCCTCGCCGATGTGGACGGGGCGCTGGCCGCCTCTGTGTTCCACAAAGGCCTTATCCCCATTCCCGAACTGAAACGCTGGCTGAAAACCGAAGGAGTCGCCATCCGTGAATAACTTCTCAGATAACACACAAACCACCGCCAGCGCGCGCCCCCTTGCCGAGCAGCTCGACTGGGAAAAATGTAAATGCGCCATGATCCCCCGCCCTGAGTGCCGATCTGATAATAGAGGAGCCGATACCCGTGCATAATTCCAACTTATTAATTGAACAGCTCGACTGGGAAAAATGCGATGGCATGATCCCCGCCATCGTCCAGCACACCGCCAGCGGCGAGGTGCTGATGCAGGGCTTTATGACCCGCGAGGCGCTGGAAAAAACCCAGACCACAGGTCAGGTCACCTTCTTTAGCCGCAGCAAGCAGCGGCTCTGGACCAAGGGTGAAAGCTCGGGCAATGTGCTCCAACTCGTCGCCATCAGCACCGACTGCGATCAGGACTCTCTGCTGATTGCCGCCAACCCCGTCGGCCCCACCTGCCACAAAGGGACAACCTCCTGCTTCCATGGTCACCCGCTGCCACCGCTCGGTTTTCTGGCAGAGCTGGAACAGATCCTGGCCGCCCGCAAAGGTGCCGATCCGGCCACCAGCTACACCGCCAGCCTCTACGGCAAAGGCACCAAGCGCATCGCCCAGAAGGTCGGTGAGGAAGGTGTCGAAGTGGCGCTGGCCGCCATGGCCAAGGATCGGGAGGAGCTTATCAACGAATCCGCCGATCTGCTCTACCACCTGACCGTGCTGTTGCAAAACGAAGGGCTGGGATTACAGGATGTGGTACAGCGGCTTTATGAGCGGCATAATAAATAACTGCATATTGATAGATGGGCGTTTAGCCCATCTATCATAATAACAAAGTTGTAGTGGTCAACTAAATCCGGACACTTGGTTAGGCCGTTCTTCGGCTTTTGCTGGCGGTATCCCGTCATTGTGGTGATGTGGACGCAGCCAGTTGTAGTAATCCATCAGGTAATAACTGATATCCCGCTTTACTTCCCGCAGGCTCATGTATCCCCTTGCCGGGAGCCACTTTGACTTCAGGCTTCTGAACAATCGCTCCATCGGGGCGTTATCCCAGCAGTTGCCACGCCGACTCATGCTCTGAGTCATGCGATAGCGCCACAGTCGTTGCCGAAATGCCCGGCTACCATATTGGCTGCCCTGGTCAGAGTGAAATAGCACACCGGATGGGCAACCCCGCTGCTGATAGGCCATCTCCAGTGCTTTGATTGCCAATTCTGCATCAGGTTTATCAGACATCGCCCAGCCCACGACCCGCCGGGTGTGCAGGTCAAGCACCGCTGCCAGGTAATGCCAGCGACCACCGGCCCAGACGTAGGTGATATCGCCACACCACACCTGATTGGGTTGCGGAACATCAAATTCGCGGGCCAGCAGATTGGGAATGTCCGGTCGTTCAGACCGTGCCACCTTATAGCGGTGTCCGCCGGGCTGTTTGGATACCAACTCGGCTTCCTTCATCAGGTTACGTACTTTGAATCGGCCAATCTGATACCCCAACTCCCGCATCATCGACATCAAGGCGCGGCTGCCAGCCGAATCCCTGCTCGCTTTGAACAACCGGCGCAACTCAGAGCGCTGTTGCATGCGCTCACGGTTAATCGCCCGCCTACGGGCCAGATAATCGTAAAAACAGGAGGTGGGAACATCGAAAGCGCAGCAGACCAAGGTGATGGGGCTTGCTCCCTTAATCGGTCTATCAGCGCGTACGTGTGAAGTCGTCCGACATCAAGAGAGCAGTAGCCTTTTTTAGAATGTCCTTTTCACGTTCGAGTCGATTGATACGGGCTTCCAGCTCCTGGATTTTCTGCTGCTCAGGAGTTAGCGCTTTGCTGATTGGGGTTGTGCCACTGCGTTCGGATTGAAGCTGCTGAACCCAGCGACGAAGTACGTTTTCACCAACGTCCAGTGAACGGCTGGCTTCGGGGACTGAATATCCCTGGTCGAGCACCAGGGATGCGGCGTCGAGTTTGAATTCGGCTGTAAATGAGCGACGTAATCTTGTCATTGAACACCTCAGGTCATGGTGGCGACTGTACCACCTAAAATGGTGTCCGGGATGATTAGACCGGCATTGTTTCCCAAATCAGCCAGCAAGTCATGACTTCGCCAGCCCCAGGTGACCGCTACACTCGGGGCTTTCTGACAGGTAGGCCAAGGGTATTCAGTTTATTTATGGCGCTGACATACGCCATGACTTCCCCTACCTGACCGTTGTAGGTCCGCAGACTGATTTTGCCCGTCATCAACTGCTTGAACCGATACATCGCCGTCTCTGCCAGCAAGCGCCGGTGATAACCCGATATCTTCTTCCAGTGCACCAGCCCTTCCTTGCGCATCACCAACACCGCCTCATTTCTTGGATGCCCCTTTTTCCATAACCCCGCGCTTTTGCGGGGCGGGATACAGGCTGTCGCCCCTTTGCGCGAGATAAGCTGATGGCTGGCTTTGCTGTCGTAGGCGCCATCCGCATAAACATGTCCCAGCTTACGCCGCAGAGGGTTGAGCAAGGTGGGCAATACCTCGGAATCATGGACATTTTCCAACGACACTTCCGCCGCCACGATATCGTGGGCCACCGGGTCTACCGCCAGATGCAACTTGCGCCACACTCGCCGCTTCTCGGCGCCGTGTTTTCTGACCTTCCACTCGCCTTCGCCAAACACCTTCAGCCCGGTTGAATCGATAACCAGGTCGGTAATGCCTCCCTTTGGGGGCTGTGGATAAGCCACTGTCACCGTGCGTGCTCGCTTGCTGACACAGCTATAGTCCGGCGCACACAGCGGTACGTTCATCAACTCGAACAGGGAGTCGAGTAGTCCCTGTGTTGCTCGCAGAGTGAGGTTGAAAATCCCCTTGAGCATCAGGAAGGTTGCGATGGTCTGGTCAGTGTAAAGCTGGCTGCAGTCCCGCCGCCCATGATGGTCGTGGTGAAACCAGTTGCTCATGGACTCGGCATCAACCCAGAAAGTGAGTGAACCACGGTTAATCAAAGACTTGTTGTATTGAGGCCAGTTGGTGATGGGGTGAAGCGACGTGCCCATGATGCAGACTTGAAGGGGATGGTGGTGTTCAGATCACCGAACCCTCAGTTAGTTCTATTCAAGCTGCATCGATTTGGGAAACAACGCCGATTAGACCACTACATAGGCCATCACGTACACGAAGGGATGCACGCGGAGTCGGTTGCGATGGCGTTCAAGAAAGCGCTGAAGCAACGGCGTGGCGACGGTGAGCTTATCCATCACTCGAACCGCGGCGTGCAGTATTGCTCGGTGCTGTATCAATCATTACATGAACGGTACGGAGTGAAATGCTCGATGACGGATGGGTATGACTGTTACCAGAATGCGTTGGCGGAGCGGGGGAACGGGATTTTGAAAGGAGAGTTGTTGTTGCAAAACCCGCAGGATTTGACGCAAGCGAGGGAAATGGTGCGTGAAGCAGTGGATATTTACAACGTGGAGCGGCCGCATTATGCATTGAAATACAGAACCCCCGATGCGGTACATAGGGGGTTCTGAGTAGAGAAATGCTAGTTGAAAATGTGTAAACCTATTTCAGGACTAGACAACAGCATAAGCTTGGGAGTCAAGCTCCCGAGCCGCTTACTGGTTGTGGGTAGAGCGACGTGGACGACGGGCCTGAGCCGGTTTGCCAGCGCCATCAGCCGGACGCTGACCACCTTGCGGCTTGGGCTTGCCACCGTTACCGGTACGGGCACCACCCACATTGCCATTGGAGGCCGAACGACCGGCACCCTGACGCTGGCCTTGCCCTTGCGGACGCGGCGCACGGCGCTGCTCGCTCGGATCGCGGGGCTCTTTGCGCAGCGGCGCGCCGATACCACGGGCGATGTTGTCGAGGGTCTCGCGGGAGGCTTCAAAACCGGCCACCTGCTCGCAGGGGATGTTCTGCTTGGTCAGACGCTCGATAGCCTTGATAAGCTTGCCTTCATCGGCCGCAACCAGCGAGATGGCGTGACCGGCAGCACCGGCACGACCGGTACGACCGATACGGTGCACGTAATCTTCCGCCACGTTGGGCAGCTCGAAGTTCACTACCTGCGGCAGCTTGTCGATATCGAGGCCACGGGCGGCGATGTCGGTCGCCACCATCACGCGCACGCTGCCATCCTTGAAACCGGCCAGCGCGCGGGTACGGGCACCCTGGCTCTTGTTACCGTGGATGGCGGCGGCACTGATGCCGTCTTTTTCAAGCTTCTCGGCAACGCGGTTGGCGATGTGCTTGGTACGGGTAAAGACCAGCACCTGCTGCCAGTTGTTGCTGGAGATCAGGTGGCTCAGCAGGGCAATCTTGTTGGCCTTGTCGCACGGGTGCACCAGCTGTTCGATACGCTCGGCGGTGCTGTTGCGCGGGGCGACGTCAATGACTGCCGGGTTGTCCAGCAGACCAGTGGCCAGCTCGCGAATTTCATCGGCGAAGGTGGCGGAGAAGAGCAGGTTCTGACGCTTCTTCGGCAGCAGGGTCAGGATGCGGCGGATGTCGCGGATAAAGCCCATGTCGAGCATACGATCTGCTTCATCCAGTACCAGGATCTCCACCTCGTCAAATTTGACGGCATTCTGGTTGTAGAGATCGATCAGACGGCCCGGACAGGCCACCAGCACGTCCAGACCACGGCGGGTCGCCATCATCTGCGGGTTGATGCTTACGCCACCAAATACCACGTGGCTGCGCAGGGGCAGATGCTTGCCGTAGTTACGCACGCTCTCGCCCACCTGGGCGGCCAGCTCGCGCGTCGGGGTCAGTACCAGCGCACGGACGCGGTTCGGAGAGACCTTGCGCTTGCTTTCCATCAGACGTTGCAGCATCGGCAGGGTAAAGCCTGCGGTCTTGCCGGTCCCTGTTTGGGCCGCCGCCATCAGATCGCGGCCAGCCAGAACGGCGGGGATCGCTTGCTGCTGAATGGGAGACGGGGTGTCGTAGCCTTGTTCGGCAACGGCACGCAACAAGGGTTCGGCCAGACCGAGGGAAGTAAAACTCATAATTACCTGCTAGAGATAGGGGCGCCGGGGATTTGTGGTGGGGCTCCTCTGCTGAGCCGATGCCATCTCACAAGATCTGGGCCTATTGAGAAAACAACGATTTCCCCGGGGAGCAGAGCAAAGGGGAAAGAATAGAGGCGCAGTCTAACGGAGTTGCCCGGGATAAACGAGAAAAATGTGATGCTCCTCCCAGCACGAAGAGAAAATCCCCCTCCTGCCCCCCGAATAATCCCGTTGATTGATGTCGCACGCACCACACTATTAACTGGCAACACAATATCCGCCCTCGCAGGCATGACTCGCGGGGCAAAAGCACGGGATAGAAGAACACAATAACGAGGTTTAGCTATGACCACGCCATATCGTCCCCGCGGCAGCTGGCAGGCAAGGATTGGCCTGCTGCTTCTGCTGCTAAGCCCTGCGCTGCAGGCCAGTCAGACTCTGACCGTGGCCTGGAGTCACTGGCCCCCCTTCAGCCAAATCAACAACCGGGGTGAGCTGGATGGGCTGGATGTCAGTCTGACCCGCCAGATCCTCACCCAGGCGGGCTTTGCCCCCAAGTTTCGCGAACTTCCCTGGGCGCGGGCACTGCATCTGGTAGAGCACGACCAGCTGGATGTGGCGATGGCCGCCCTCCCCCTGCCGGAGCGCCAGAGCTATGCCCGCTTCTCGACCCCCTACCGCCAGAGTGCCTATGTGCTGCTGAGCAATGACCCGATTCCCGGCCATCAGGATCGCTGGGCGCAGCTCGATAATCTGCCCGCGCTGTGCAACGAGAAAGGACTCAAGATAGGCAAGTTACGCGGCACCCGCCCCATGCATCAGATGGATAGCTGCCCGGCGCTTAAAATGGCGACCGAATACAACGCCGATGAGCGGATGATCGATCTGCTGCTGGCTCGCCGCCTCGATGGCATCATCATGGAGTGGCAATATGCTCGCTACCGGCTGGCCCAGCTGGGGGCCGAAGAGTTTATCAGCTGCCAACTGTTGCTACACCACCAGCCGGTCAGCTTGATGTTTGCCAAAAACAGCGTGAGCGAAGAACAGATCCTCAAAGTCAACGAGGCCATTCATGCCTTGCCCAAACCCCACAACAAGTTCTCGCCGCCAAGGTGTCGCCTCAATGCCGATCCGGGCGCCGCGGATCTGTTGACCCGCACCCTCCGCAAGCATTGACGGGATAAGCCGCCACCTGAAATAGCAAAGGCGACCCGAAGGTCGCCTGTTTGGTATTGTCGAACTTGATCTCCTGACTGATGATGATCAGTCGATAAGCAGCAACAGCGATCAGCGCAGCTGCGGAGTATGGGTCAACACCCCCTGATTCTGGGCGCGATGGCGCAGCAGGTGATCCATCAACACCAGCGCCAGCATGGCTTCGGCGATGGGTACGGCGCGAATGCCGACACAAGGATCGTGACGACCCTTGGTGATCATCTCGATTGCCTCGCCTTCGGTATTGATGGTCTTGCCTGGCACCGTGATGCTGGAGGTGGGCTTGAGCGCCATGCTCACCACGATATCCTGACCTGACGAAATACCGCCCAGAATGCCGCCCGCATGGTTGCTGGCAAAGCCCGCCGGGGTCATCTCGTCGCGATGCTCGGAGCCTTTTTGCTCCACTACCGCAAAGCCGTCACCGATCTCCACCCCTTTCACCGCATTGATGCCCATCATGGCATGGGCAATGTCGGCGTCGAGACGATCAAACACCGGCTCACCAAGGCCCACCGGCACATTGCTAGCAATGACCTGCACCTTGGCACCGATACTGTTGCCCTCTTTTTTCAGGTCACGCATGTATTGATCGAGCGCTTCCAGCTTGCCCGCATCGGGGAAGAAGAAGGGATTCTGCTCAATCTGCGCCGCGTCAAACGCCTCGGCCTTGATGGGGCCGAGCTGGGAGAGAAAACCGGTGATCTCGATGCCATGCACCTGTTTGAGGTACTTCTTGGCAATGGCCCCCGCTGCTACCCGCATCGCGGTTTCGCGGGCGGAGGAGCGACCACCGCCGCGATAGTCGCGCTGACCATACTTCTGGTGGTAGGTGTAGTCAGCGTGACCCGGCCGGAACAGATCCTTGATATCGGAGTAATCCTTGGAGCGCTGATCGGTATTCTCGATGAGCAGCCCGATGGAGGTGCCGGTGGTCTTGCCCTCGAACACCCCGGAGAGGATCTTCACCTCGTCCGGCTCGCGGCGCGGCGTGGTGTAGCGGGAAGTGCCCGGCTTGCGCCGATCCAAGTCTCCCTGCAGATCCGCTTCGCTGATCTCCAGCCCCGGCGGGCAGCCATCAACCACGGCGCCCAGCGCCAGGCCGTGGCTCTCGCCAAAGGTGGTGACCCGAAAGAGTTGACCAAAACTGTTCCCTGCCATGCGCGCTCCTGCTTAGTTCTTGTAGATGGCGAAATGATCCTGATACTGCACCAGCTCGTCACGGGTCATCACAAAGACGCCGTGACCGCCGTTTTCGAATTCAACCCAGGTAAAGGGGATCTCGGGGAACTGGGCTTCCAGATGGATCATGCTGTTGCCCACTTCGACCACCAACACACCGTTATCCTTGAGGAAATCTGCCGCATGGGCCAGCAGACGCTTGGTCAGTTTGAGACCATCGGAGCCGGACGCCAGCGCCAGCTCGGGCTCGTGACGGAACTCGTCCGGCAGATCCGACATATCTTCGGAGTCCACATAGGGCGGGTTGGAGACGATGAGATCGTACTTGTCGCCCGCCGGCAGATCGCGGAACAGATCGGAGCGGATCGGAATGACCTGCTGCTCCAGCCCATGATCGTTGATATTGCGCTCAGCCACGTTCAGCGCATCGATGCTGATGTCGATGGCATCGACTTCCGCTTCCGGGAACTCGTGGGCCATGATGATGGCGATACAGCCGGAGCCGGTGCACAAGTCCATGATCCGGGTCGGTTCATGTTTGAGGAAGGGCGCGAAACGGTTGGCCACCATCTCGGCAATGGGGGAACGGGGAATGAGCACCCGCTCGTCCACGTAGAACTCCCAACCGGCATACCAGGCCTTGTTGGTCAGGTAGGCGGCCGGTACCCGCTCCTGTACACGGCGGATAATCAGTTCGGCGATACGGTGACGCTCGCTGCTGGTGAGACGGGAGTGGCGCATGGCCGGGTCTACATCCGGTGGCAGATGTAACGCGGGCAGTACCAGCTGCACAGCTTCATCCCAGGCGTTGTCGGTTCCATGACCGTAAAAAATCCCGGCGTCGTTGAAACGACTCATGGCCCAACGCAACATGTCCTGGATGGTGTGCATCTCGGCAACCACCTCATCGATAAATATCTTGTCCAAATCCACCTCCAAGTCGAGTAATATCCGGCCCGAGCCCCGTTTACGTTGCGGGCAAGACGCATACCTAATACATGAGCATCTGATGAAAAAAACGCCCTCACCGACAGACGAGGAAACCCTGCTGTTCCGCGATGCGATAAAAGGTACCCGGAAAATCAAGCAAGATACCATAAGGGCCGAGTTACGCCCGGTCAAGCAGAAACGCGAATTGCGCGAAACCCGCGAAAAGCTTGGGGTTGACCACTATTTCAGCGATGAGTATCAGCCCCATCTCGACGATGATGGGCCGACCCGTTACGTGCGGGAAGATGTGTCAAAATTTGAGCTGAAAAAGCTCAAACGGGGCATTTATCCGCCGGAGATCTATCTCGATCTGCACGGCATGAACCAGCAGCAGGCAAAACAGGAGCTGGCCGCCCTGCTCACCCTCTGCCAGAAAGAGAACATTCACGTCGCCTCGGTGATGCACGGCATCGGCAAACATATTCTCAAGCAGCGCATTCCCAGCTGGCTGGCCCAGCACCCCAATGTGCGCGCCTTCCATCAGGCCCCCCGCGAATGGGGCGGCGACAGCGCCATTCTGGTGTTGCTGGATATCGAAGAGTAGTTAGCCAAACGACCACACTATACTGAATATCAATACGTTATTCGCCGTGGAGGTCGCATGTTTACACAGGGTTCCCATGCCGACATAAAGTCATCTCTCGACGCCATCGGCGCCGCCGTGGCGGTGTTCAGCCTCGACAAGGATGATCACTTTGTGCTGGTCTCTGCCAACGATACCTTTGCCAAGGCGTTCGAGCTGGATGTCCTTGGCAGCATTGGCAAACAGCTGAGCGAGATGTTCCCCCGCTACATCACCAATACCATCGAGCCGCCAATGCACGAATGTGTGCGCATGCAGACCGGGCTCGAGAGCGAGCTGCCCATCGACAGCCTCTCGCGTACCAGTTGGTGGCGCTTTATTCTCTCCCCAATCATCCCCGAGCAGGCACGGATCAACCGGATCATCGTGACCGCCATCGACATCACCGCCAGGATGCAGCTGGAAGAGGCGCTCACCACCAGTCGCCGCCGCTTCGAGGCAGTGGTCAACTCCGCCTATGACGGCATCATCAGTGTCAGCAGCGAGTCACGCATCGAGCTTATCAACCCCGCCGCGTGTGAGATGTTCGGCATCGACGAAAGCTATCTCGGCAAGCGACTGGAAACCCTGCTGCCACAGCGTTTTCGCGCCAATCACGAAACCTATTTCAAAGCTTTCAGCAGCTCCCCCATCAATTCGCGCCCGATGCATGCCCGCGCCTCGGTGATGGGTCTGCGCCGCGACGGTAGCGAATTTCCGCTGGAGGTGACCATCGCCAAGATCAATCTGGGCCCGACCACCGAGATGACCGCCATCTTGCGGGATATCTCGGAGCGAGCCCGACTGGTGGAGGAGTTGAAGGTCGCCGCCACCACGGATCCCCTGACCGGCATTGCCAACCGGCGCCGGTTCAACGAACTGGTCAATGCCGAGATGCAGCGCTGCCAGCGTTTTGGCCATACCATGAGCCTGCTGCTGATCGATATCGACCACTTCAAGGAAGTCAACGATACCTTTGGCCATCAACAGGGGGATCTGGCGATCCTGAGTCTGGTGAAACGGATCAGCAAACAGCTGCGGGAGGTGGACATGCTGGGTCGTTGGGGTGGCGAAGAGTTTATCGTGCTGCTACCGGAAACCTCCCTCGAGCTCGCCTAGGCCAGCGCCGAGCGGATCAGGCTCGCCATCGAATCCCAGCACCATGCACTGGACGGGGCTCTTGAGATCTCCCTCACCATCAGTATCGGGATCAGTGCTAGCAAGGGCAGCCATGACACTGTAGAGAAGATGGTTAGACGAGCCGACACCGCCCTCTATCTGGCCAAGAAACAGGGGCGCAACTGCTGCCGCAAAGAGGAGCCGGAGCCGACTTAAGGACGCACGCCCCTGCTCTCTGGTGACACTGCTAACCTGTGCCTGCAGAGATAACCAACCGCAACGAATACAAAAGACAGCGCTACTCTCTTCGGTAGCGCTGCTTTTTTCATTCTGCTTTTGGTGCACTCCTCAATCACAACCATCAAGGGGACGGCTAAAGCGCAGTGGGCCGCCATCAGCCAGAGAGAGCCTCACCGACAGCATGCCGCCGTTGGGCAATTGCCAGTCGAAGAAGTCATCAAAACCGGCAATCGTTACGGCGCGGATCACCTTGGCGACCACACCGTGCGCCACCAGCAGTATCCGCTCCCCTTGCATGGTCGAAGCAAGTTCCGTGAGTCCCTGCGAGACGCGGGCAATCACCTCATCCAGCGTCTCACCGCCAGGCGGAGCCTCCGCCCAACGCCGGGTAATATTGCGCGCCCACAGTTCGGGATAGCGTGTTCTTGCCTCTACCTTCGTCAGCCCTTCAAACAGGCCGACATCCCGCTCACGAAAGGCAGGCACAAGCTCCACAGGCAATCCCAACTGACGAGACAAGATGGCAGCACTCTCCCTTGTTCGCAGCAGGGGGGACGCCAGCAACCGATCGAACGGCGGCTCTGTCACAGCCACCTTCTCAGCCAGACAAGAGATCTGGCGCACGCCATCGTCATTGAGCTCGATATCCAGCGCGCCCTGATAACGCTCTTCCGCATTGGCCTGCGTCTCTGCATGGCGGATCACCACCAGTTCCATGCCAACCTCCTTTGTTGGGGCTACCCTGGTTTTACTTCCCTTTGCGATAACGGGGATGCTCGTCCTGGATCGGCAACCAGGGCAGTTGGCTGTCGGTATGGATGTGATAGGTTGGCGCAACAGCATCCGGATTATCGAGGGAGGCGATAGCCAACGTGAGGTACTCAGGGTACTGGGTGCTGCGATACGTGAGGGTGGAGCCACACTCGGCGCAAAACCCCCGTCGGATAAAATCTGAAGACGCATACTCGGTCGGTTTGCCGCATAACCACTGCACCTGTTCGGCGTGAAAGTCCATCCAGGCCCCGACCGGTGCACCCGTGGTGCGCTGGCAATCCCGACAGTGACAAAAATCGGTCGCAAAAGGTGCAGTCAGTACTTCATAACGGATTGCCCCGCAATGACAACCCCCCTTCATCTTGCCCCCTCGTTGCAATTTTGCACAAGCCAAAGAGATTACCAATATAAACCGGCCGTTTACATCTATTTTCTCAAGGGAATAAGCGACAATGTACCGAGATAAAGCTGAGTGATATAGCCAGACCTCACCATTTCAGGTGATAAATGACAGTTTACCAATAGAGAAGATACTCCTCATATTCGCAATGAGAGGTTTCATTTTATGGTGAAAAATGAATTCATAAGTAGCGCACTAAGCTCATCAGAAGACGCTAGTTTATGGAGGCTAACGAACCTGAATATAAATTTCACTCTCAACTTTGATTAAACACTATTTTATTTCAATTTTCAGATAAAAACTTACCTTATCAGTTAGAACATAAGCACCATTGAAAATACAAGATAATATTCAGTGATGCACTGCTGATAATTAACGAGGAGAAGGCGTTATCCGCCCTCTCCTCTTTGGGAGTTAAATTACGCCATCTTATTTGGCAGGAACTACAACCCAGGGGCCACCTTTGGCGGGATCATCCCCTTGCGTCCACCATTTTGCCTGATAGACGGCGCCCTTGTAGCTCACCTTGCTGCCAGCGGTATAGACCTTGCTGGCATCCCAGGCAGGCTGACCATCAACCGGCGGATCAACCGGATCGACCGGGGCGGGATCGAGCTGGGCGACGATCCGCACTTTCGGCCAGTTGGCGTGGGAGCCGTAGAAGTTGGTCACGCACTTCTCGTAATCACCCGGTACCAGCGCAGAATAAGCGGTCTGAAAGCCCACCAGCTCGCACTCGAAGGAGTAACCACCCGGGCGATCCGGATAGTATTTCCAGTTGCCATCCCAGTTGGTGTAGAGCACGTCGGTAGCGCCATTGAGATTGAGGCTGCCATAAGGAGTCTGCTGCCAGCAGGTGTTCTTCTCATCCGCCTTGATCGGGATCTGGTAGTGGTTGGCCAGCCCTTCCCAGTAGCGGATACGATTGACCGGCTGCCCCTTGTCCTTGTTCTGTTCACCACACTCGATGCCACCGTTGATGACGTTGATGGTGGTACCGAAGCCATAGCCGATACCGGCGTCAGCCTCCCGTTTGGAAGGTACCCAGGTGCGATCAATCACGTGCAACATGGCCGGTTTCGGGGCCTGCGGGGTGAGGAAGAACCAGATGGCAGAAGCGAGGTTGAGCCAGGAGTCCGCCACCAGCCCCGGGTTGTTGAGCAGCACGGAGGCATCGCCATCGAACATCGCCTCGGAGAAGGCACCGTAGTTGAAGTGGTAGGAGAGCTGCTTGGCGCCGCGGCCGAAGTACCCCTGACCCGTGCTGCAAGGCCACTTCTTGTTCTGCCAGTCGTTCTGGCCACAGCCGGTGGTGTAGCCGGTCTGTCCCTCTGACCAGCCCATCTCCCGCACATGCACCAGCGCCTGTTGCCACTCCTCCAGCCCCAGCGGGTTATCGGAGACGTTCTCCTTGGCAATATGGCCCCCCGTCTCCTGAGAGAAGTGCGCAAAGGCCGTCACAATGGATTTTTTACAGATCGCATCAGAGTCGCGACCGTCGGTATATTCGCCACAGAACGCAGGGAATTTACCGATGGCTCGCAAGAAGCGGACATAAGTATATTCCGGCGCTGCCATCTGGGTTAAATATTCCCATTCAGATTGGGGAAATACCCGTTCAACCCGTTTTACGTTGTCAGGATTGCTTGCCAGACCCGGTTCAATGGCATCAACGATTTTATTGGACCGGGTGGCCAATGCCTTGGCCCATATTGCATACATGGGATTAGCCGTCTTGGCTTTTTCCACGGCGGCCAGATCCGGGGCCGCAATCACATATCCTCCCGCATTTTGCGGATCGGGTTGAATATTCATGGCTGCACTCATTGCGGCATAGCTTGGCAATGCGCAGGCGGCAGCGATTAGCCAGGCACAACGCTTGGGTTTGAACATGTTTATCGTCCTTGTTTGAATTAATGCGTTCCAAGAGTAGGTGTTTCAACAACTAAATTCACGATGAGAATTAAGAAATAAGCAGAATTTGTGAGCCATTTCACCTTGTGATATTCAGTGCAGCTGAAACAAAGAAAAGGAACCCAAACGAAAACACCAGAGCGTGATCTGTCGCCCATTTTTAGAACAGTTGAGACGGCCGGGTGGCCTGCCATACGGTCATTTTTCGTGATGAAAAAAATGGCTGACAGGCTCAACCTGTCAGCCATCATCAATGTTCAAGAAAAATGCTCAAAATAGCCGGATGTCAGGCACGCACGGCACGGATCAGGATATTGCGCGGGGTCATGGGTTTGGCACAGAACTCCCCCACTTCGACCCGATAGCCCTGCTCTTGCAAAAAGAGCGCGCGATCCAGCGCCAGCCAGATCTCGAGGGGACGGCGAAACAAATGACGCACCAGCTCCATGCGGGCGACATCACCAAAGCGGCGCTCCCCGTGTTCCAACCAGGCGGAATAGTTGAGCCCGGCGGGCAGCACAATCCCTTTGCGCTCGGCGGCCCAGTTGCAAAATGCCGTGAAACTGCCGGTCAGCAGGCTCTTTTGCATATTGGGCACCGGCAGATACTCATCCACCCCGCGCACCTGACGCTGCAGGCAGTCAAACCCGAGCCGCCACACCACTTCCTGCTCGCGCAGGCGGGCGATCCGCGCACCGCCGGTCACCGTCTCCTGTAGCGGCAACTTGAGATCCGCTTTGCTCAACACCAGCTCGCTGGCATTGGCCGCGGCTGACAGCGGGCGATAGTGGCTGGTACGGATCAGGTGGTAACAACAGGGAGAGATGGTCACTCCGCGGGCACTGCGCTCGGCCACCCGCTCCAGCAGATGGGTGTGCAGCTCGCCGCAGGCATGGAGTGCCATAGCGTGATGTTCGGGGGCGATCAGCGCCGCCGACTCGGGGGCAAAAGCATCGGCGCAGGTAAAGGTCATATTGGCGCCATCCCGCTCGGCCAGCAGCCGACCTTCGTCACAAAGCTGCCCTTGCAACTCCAGACTGAGGATCGGAGCCTGCCGATGAATTGATACCAGCCGCCCAAGGTGGCCCTTGCCGGCACACCACTCCAGATAGGGGCCCTGATGGGCAGGCAGACAGGCGGTGAACGACTCGATCTGGGCCTGCTTGCGCCCCGGCATATGCCGCGCCATCTCCTTGCTGCAGGTGATGGGCTCTGGGGCAAACGGGACAAGCTGACTGAGTTGCTGCAGCTCGGCTCCCTCGGCAATCCAGGGGACAAGCAGACTGCTGAGGGCATCCATATCCGCATCGAGCTCCGCCAACTGGCCGAGCGTCAGCCCATTGAGCAACGCCGCCAGTTCGGGCGCCTCATCGGCAAAGGCCATGGTCAGATGATGATATGGCTGATATTGCCACCAGCGCCGGTAGCGGGTGAGCAGTCGATCCAGTTGTTGAAAACGTTGAGCCAGCACGAATGCCCCTGCCTTGCAGTCAAAAAGGAGGCTCATTCTAGCGATCCCGCTTCAAATTGCACTCTCAATACCTGACGATCAGCTCCGCGCAACAGCACAGCCAACCCTGTGAGCCAGAGCAGACCTGACAAAGTGCGGGGTTTTATGCTATATTCCGCCCCCTCTTTCACGCGCCCCGCCCAACGCGGGTCGCTTTACCACTAGCTATGGGACCAACAACATGACCATCAACGCCATTCTGCAAGCGCGCGCGGGCGCCAAGTGTGAACTGTGCAGCGCCGAGCAGGCGCTGACCGCCTTCGTGGTGCCTCACTCCCCCGCCAGCGACGATGATCACAGCGTTGCTATCTGTGACACCTGCCGTGGTCAGCTGGAACAACCGGATACCCTGGTGGTCAACCACTGGCGTTGCCTGAGTGACAGCATGTGGAGCCTGGTGCCTGCGGTGCAGGTGATGGCATGGCGCCAGCTGAAAACACTCTCCGGCAAGGGTGAGGTGTGGGCTCAGGATCTGCTGGACATGATGTACATGGAAGACGAAGCCAAGGCCTGGGCTGAAGCGGGTATTGCTGACGAAGATGACGACAGCGTACCGACCGTTGACTCCAACGGCGCCGTGCTGCAAGAGGGCGACTCCGTCACCCTGATCAAGGATCTGGACGTGAAAGGCGCCGGTTTCACCGCCAAGCGCGGCACCTTGGTCAAGGGCATCCGTCTGACCAACAACCCGCTCCATATCGAAGGCAAGGTTAACGGCGTGCAGATCGTGCTGGTGGCAGCCTACCTGAAAAAGGCCTAAGCCCAGCATTTGCTTGCTCTGCAGACAGGGCTCAAGCACAACCATAAAAGGATGGCGTCGCACCTAATGCCTGTCAGTATTAACTGACTGGCATTGTGACTAAACGTTGTTTTAGGGGTTGTTCATGCGAGAAACCATGATCGACTCCTGAGCATCTTTAATGTCATCCGGTTTAGTGAGCAGATCTAAGTCGCTTTGCCCTAAGAGGACACCAAGACGAGGAGTGTGCCGCACATAGTAGGTCTTTCCACTTTCAATGTTCAGCACAACTTCTTCATTACCAAACTCACTTTCGCTAGCCAACTTGTAGCTCGTTCCCGCCTCCAACTTCAACAAAAAGAAACTCTTGTTATAAATATCTACGGGTGTTTCATCTCCCAAATAAACGACATAAGAATGTTGCCTGGCAAGCCAGTAGTCACGGAAGAGATAGACATAGCCCTTGCCTTTAGGGGCTGGGGTAAAAGCTTTGGCTTGAACGATGGCCGGATCGTTCGGGTTCTGTGCGGGTAGAGATGAACAACCGCCGAGAATAAGGAAGGCCATAATCATCAAAGCGGCATACAGATTGCGCATTGGTAAACCTCATATTATGGAAGATTGTGATTTCTTGTTTTTTTATCGACTGTCCCCCAACTCGTTATTCCGCATTTTCACCAGCCTGCTCTCCTTCTTGTGCTCCAGTAATGATCGCATGGTAAAAAAGAGCATTAGCCTATCTTGCTGGCATTACACCCCGGTATAGCAATCAAGCAACCCTGATCAGAAAAAAGGCACATCCAGATGGATGCGCCTTGTTTACATGGCCGATGTCTTTAACCGACAGCGGAAATGGTCACTCAGGAGGAGAGTTTGCCGTCCAACTCTGCAATCTTGGCATACCAGTAGGCCGGGCCGGTTTCGTGGATATTGTTGCCTTCGGAGTCGACCGCTACGGTCACCGGCATATCTTCCACTTCAAACTCGTAGATCGCTTCCATGCCGAGATCGGCAAAGGCTACCACGCGCGCCTTCTTGATCGCCTTGGCCACCAGATAGGCGGCGCCCCCAACGGCCATCAGATAGACAGCCTTGTGCTGCTTGATACTCTCGACGGTTTTCGGGCCTCGCTCGGATTTGCCGATCATGCCGATCAGGCCGGTTTCACCCAGCATCATGTCGGTGAACTTGTCCATCCGGGTGGAGGTGGTGGGGCCTGCCGGGCCAACTACTTCGTCACGCACCGCATCGACCGGGCCAACGTAATAGATAAAGCGGTTGGTGAAATCGACCCCTTCAGGCAACCCTTCGCCATTTTTCAGCATGTCGGCGATACGCTTGTGGGCGGCGTCACGACCGGTGAGGATCTTGCCGGAGAGCAGCACGGTATCACCGCTCTTCCAGCTGGCCAGCTCGGCCTTGGTGATGCCATCGACGTTGACGCGGCGCACGTTGCCACCCGCTTCACGGGTGATCTCCGGCCAGTCACTCAGTTTCGGCGGCGTCAGTTCGGCAGGGCCTGAACCATCCAGCTCGAAGTGAACGTGGCGGGTGGCGGCACAGTTGGGGATCATCACCACCGGTTTGGAGGCGGCGTGAGTGGGGGCAGATTTCACCTTCACATCCAGCACGGTAGTCAGGCCGCCCAGACCCTGGGCACCGATCCCCAGCTTGTTGACCTTGTCGTAGAGCTCGACCCGCAGCTTCTCTTCAGTGGTTTGCGGGCCACGGGCGATCAGCTCCTGAATGTCGATGTGCTCCATCAGGGCCTCTTTGGCCAGCACCGCCGCTTTCTCGGCGGTACCGCCGATGCCGATGCCCAGCATGCCGGGCGGGCACCAGCCTGCGCCCATGGTCGGCACGGTTTTCAGCACCCACTCGACGATATCGTCAGAGGGGTTGAGCATCACCATCTTGGATTTGTTCTCGGAGCCGCCGCCTTTGGCCGCGATGCTCACTTCCACCTTGTTGCCGGGGATCATGTCGATATGGACCACGGCAGGGGCGTTGTCTTTGGTATTCTTGCGACTGCCGGCCGGATCGGCCAGCACGGAGGCGCGCAGCGGGTTGTCAGGATTGGTGTAGGCACGACGGGTCCCTTCGTCCACCATCTCCTGCACTGTCATGTCGCTGTCCCACTGGACCTGCATGCCAATTTTGACGAAACAGGTCACGATGCCGGTGTCCTGGCAGAGCGGACGATGACCTTCGGCGGACATGCGGGAGTTGATCAGGATCTGGGCCAGCGCATCTTTGGCGGCCGGGTTGGCCTCACGGTCATACGCCGCTTTGGCAGCCTGAACAAAATCCAACGGGTGGTAATAGGAGATGTACTGGAGGGCATCTGCGATAGAATCGATGAAATCCTGTTTTTTTATAATGCTCATATCATCCTCACTGGTCCTTGTCTCTGCCACAGAGCAGGGCAAGGGCTTCCATATGATGGGCCGTGCTGACGTGCTGGCTAAAAACTATCAACCAGCAAAAAACGAACGACACGGCAGTTTTTTCTTAAGTCACCGACACCTATGATACGCTTGCCCACCAGCACCGACTAGGGTTCGGGAACCAAACTGTTGCCTGTGTAACATAAAATGACGCCAACACTTCATATCCATCATCTAGACCATAGTGCTGAACTCCATCAGCTTTTTGCCCGCCTGCAACATCAGCCGTGGGCCATGTTGCTGGAGTCGGCGGGGCCACTCGGTGCCGATAACGGCTTTGATATCATCACTGCCGATCCGCTGGCGACCCTCGAAACCCGTGGCGAGGTGACCACTCTGCGTGTCGGAGCGAATATCAGCAAACACCACGAAGATCCCCTCGCCCTGCTGGCCCATACCCAGCAACAGCTGCTGGGGGAGCTGGATCTGTGTGCCACTCACCTACCCTTTATTGGCGGCGCCCTCGGTCTGTTTGGCTATGATCTCGGCCGCCGCTTCGAGCGACTGCCAGTGCAGGCCGCCGCCGATATCGCAGTGCCGGACATGGCGGTGGGCATCTACGACTGGGCGCTGCTGCGCAATGTGGCGACCGGCGACTGGCAGCTGGTGCACTGGGGGGATGAAGCGGGTCTTGCCAACCGGCTGGCTTGGCTTGAACAGCAGCAGGCCAAACCGGCCCCCACTTTTGCCTTGCAGGGGTCGTGGCAGAGCAATATGAGCCGCGCCGAGTATGGCGAGAAGTTTGCCCGTATTCAGGAATATCTCGCCGCAGGGGATTGCTACCAGATCAACCTGACCCAGCGTTTCAGCGCCCCCTATCAGGGGGATGAGTGGCAGGCCTATTGTCTTCTGGCAACCGCCAACAAGGCCCCCTTCTCTGCCTTTATCCGTCTGCCGGAGAGCGCGCTGCTGAGCCTCTCCCCCGAGCGCTTCCTGCTGCTTGATGGCCGTCATATCGAAACCAAACCCATCAAAGGCACTCGCCCTCGCCACCCCGATCCGGCCATCGATCGGCAAGTCGCGCGGGAGCTGGCGCAGGCGGACAAGGACAGATCAGAGAATCTGATGATCGTTGATCTGCTGCGCAACGACATCGGTCGGGTCAGCAGGCCAGGCTCGGTCAGCGTGCCTCATCTCTTTGCGGTGGAGTCGTTTCCGGCGGTACATCATCTGGTCTCCACCATCCATGGTGAGCTGGATGCACGCTGGCAAGGAGTCGATCTGCTGCGCGCCTGTTTCCCGGGTGGCTCCATCACCGGCGCCCCCAAGATCCGCGCCATGGAGATCATCGAAGAGCTGGAGCCCCAGCGCCGCAACGCCTATTGCGGCAGCATCGGCTATCTCAGCCAGCACGGCCGGATGGATACCAGCATCTGCATTCGCACTTTGATCGCCGAAGCGGGTCGTCTGCACTGCTGGGCCGGTGGCGGCATCATCGCCGACTCCGACGCCGACAGCGAATATCAGGAGACCTATGACAAGGTCGCCCGCATCCTGCCGCCGCTGTCGGCGCTGTAACCCTCCCCACTGTCTGGCCAACGCACAGGAGAGCTCCCCGCCATGGATCGCCACGAACTGCTGACCCGCTTCCAGTTGCAGCAACCCGCCCCGGCCCATCGCCTCGCCATCGGCGGGCTCAGTCCGGCGGCGGTGTTGATCCCGGTGGTGATGCGCGATGAGGGGCTCAGCGTGTTATTGACCCGGCGCAGCCCCCGGCTGCGCCATCATGGGGGACAGATCAGCTTCCCCGGCGGGCGACAGGATCCCGGCGACGAAAACCTGATTGCCACGGCACTGCGGGAGACCGAAGAAGAGCTCGGCATTCCGGCACGGCTGATTGAAGTGATCGGCACCCTCAACCCGCTCAATACGGTGTCACGATTCGAGGTACTGCCGGTGCTGGGGCTGCTCGATGGCAACTATCCCCTCATCCTGAGTCCGGATGAGGTGGATCACGCCTTCGAAGTGCCGCTGACCCATCTGCTGGATCGACGCAACCACATCCCCCTGACCCTTTCCAGAGGGGGGAAAGCGCACACCATCTACTGGATCCCTTGGCAACAGCACTTTATCTGGGGGGCTACCGCCAGCATGATCAACCAGCTAGCCCAGCATCTCGCAAAATAACAATTTACCTACATTTGGCTGAGCGAGATTTAATCATTAACACTAAAATAACGTGCCAATTGATAAACAATAATTGAATTTTTCTTGTTTTGATCACATTTCCATAAGAAAGTGCGGTTTTTCGTGCCGTAAAGATGAATTTGATCAACATTTTTGATTAGAAAAACCGTATCCTTGCGCCGACTTAATAAGAACCACACATTCGGGGTGAGATAGATGTCAAACACAGTCACTGGCACGCAGGGAGTTGCGGCGTCAACAGAGCAAGGGATCCGCTCTACTCAAACCACTCGTTGGGAAAAACGCGACTCTACCTGGGTCATCAGTCTGTTCGGGACCGCAGTTGGCGCGGGGATCCTGTTCCTGCCGATCAACGCGGGTATGGGCGGTTTCTGGCCGCTGGTCGTCATGGCGCTGCTGGTAGGTCCCATGACCTATCTGGCACACCGTGGTCTGGCCCGCTTCGTCCTTTCCTCCAAAAAGCCAAATGCAGACATCACCGAAGTGGTGGAAGAGCACTTTGGCGTGGGTGCCGGTAAATTAATCACCCTGCTCTACTTCTTCGCCATCTACCCCATCGTGCTGATCTACGGCGTGGGTATCACCAACACCGTCGAAAGCTTTATGGTCAACCAGCTGCAGATGAGTGCCCCGCCGCGCTGGATCCTCTCCATCGTGCTGATCATGGGCATGATGTCGGTGATGCTGGCCGGTGAAAAGCTGATGCTGAAAGTGACCGAGCTGCTGGTTTATCCGCTGATCGCCATTCTGGCCGGTATCTCCCTCTACCTGATCCCGGACTGGACCGGCGCGGCGCTGGAGCAAGTGCCCTCTGCCAAGGATTTCGCCACTACCCTGTGGCTGACCATCCCGGTACTGGTCTTCTCCTTCAACCACAGCCCGGCCATCTCCAGCTTCTCCCTGGCCCAACGCCGCGACCACGGTGATCAGGCTGTCGAGAAAGCCGATGCCATCCTCAAGCGTACCGCCATGGTGCTGCTGGGCTTCGTGATGTTCTTCGTCTTCTCCTGCGTCATGAGCCTGACTCCGGCTCAGCTGGCAGAAGCCAAGGCTCAGAACATCGCCGTGCTCTCCTATCTGGCCAACCAGCATGCCAGCCCCATCATCTCCTACTTCGGTCCGCTGGTTGCGTTCGTGGCCATCGTCTCCTCCTTCTTCGGCCACTATCTGGGTGCCCGTGAAGGTCTGAAGGGGATGATCGTGCAGAACATGCGCAAGTCAGGCAAAGAGCCGAACGCCAAGAAAGTCGAGATGTTCATCATCGCCTTCTTCATCCTGACCCTGTGGGGCACTGCCATTGCCAACCCCTCCATCCTGGGCATGATTGAATCCTTGGGCGGCCCGATCATCGCTACCATCCTGTTCATCATGCCGATGTACGCCATCAAGCGCGTACCGGCCATGGCGAAGTATCAGGGTCATATCAGCAACGTATTTGTCGCTGTGATGGGGATGATCGCCATCTCCGCTATCCTCTATCAGCTGGTCGGTTAATCCCCTACCTGCCGCTGATAGCAAAAAGCCAGCCGAACAGTCGGCTGGCTTTTTTATCTCTGCAATGCAATCTGTGCCTCCGCGATTCCCCTGCTCTCTCCTTATTACTCCTCTCACTCTGTTGGCTGTCTGCATGATCACCAGCACCATGACTGAACACGTCGGGTATCAACATGACCCCCCTCCCTGCCCGCAGCTCAATATCGCCAACACGTTTACTCCCCCTCACCAAACCATGATGGCGTGTCTGATAGGACGGGTTGGGTTCATCTGCCGCAGCCAGCCATCTTCGTTCTTCTGTGATGCTGTGATTCTGTGATTGTCCTGAAGATCTGGGGTAAGCCATAGCAATCGGCTCTTGGCAGAGCAGACAAAGGTGTGTGACGCACAACAGAGGGAGTAAGCACAACTCGAAGGGATACAGATAAGGCAGCACCCTGGACAAGGGCGACAGAATGTCCGGCACATCAGCCAATGAGATTGCTCAAAGAGGAAAAGAGAGCAAAGCCGACAATAAAAAGCGCCCTCCGAAGAGGGCGCAAGTGTGTTGCGAAACTGACCGTTGCGAGATCAGGCTTCGCGGCTCGGTACCGGAGCCACATCCTGCAGGGTTTCATCTTCGGCCATGCAAGCTGCGGCGGTGAACAGCACGTCGGTGGAGCTGTTCAGCGCTGTCTCGGCAGAATCCTGCAGCACACCGATGATAAAGCCGACGGCTACCACCTGCATGGCGATGTCATTGCTGATGCCAAACAGGCTGCACGCCAGCGGGATCAGCAGCAAGGAGCCGCCCGCCACACCGGACGCGCCACAGGCACTGATGGTGGCGACCACGGAGAGCAGAATGGCCGTTGCCATGTCCACTTCCATCCCCAGGGTATGTACCGCCGCCATGGCCAGCACAGTGATGGTGATGGCCGCACCCGCCATGTTGATGGTGGCACCCAGCGGGATGGAGACAGCGTAGGTATCTTTGGGCAGGCGCAGTTTTTCACACAGCGCCATGTTGACCGGAATGTTGGCGGCAGAGCTGCGGGTAAAGAAGGCGGTCACGCCGCTCTCTTTGAGGCAAGTCAGCACCAGCGGATAGGGGTTGCGCTTGATCTTCCAGAAGACGATCAACGGGTTGACCACAAAGGCGATAAACAGCATGCAGCCGATCAGCACCACCAGCAGTTGAGCATAGCCAAACAGGGCGTCAAAGCCGGTCTCTGCCAGCGTGGAGGCAACCAGACCCAGGATCCCGAGCGGGGCACAGCGGATCACCGCTTTCACGATGGCGGAGACACCGTGAGACAGGTCAGTGATCAGCGCCTTGGTGCTCTCGTTGGCATGGCGCATGGCGATACCCAGACCGATAGCCCACGCCAGGATCCCGATATAGTTGGCATCCATCAGCGCCTTGACCGGGTTGGTCACCACGTTGAACAACAGAGTCTGCAGCACCTCGGTGATCCCGCCCGGCGGGGTGATCTCGGCAGTATTGGCCACCAGATGGAGGTTGGAGGGGAACAGGAAGCTGGCAATCACCGCGACCACGGCCGCAGAGAAAGTACCAAACAGGTAGAGCGCCAGCAGCGGGCGAATATTGGTCTTCTGACCCTGCTTGTGACCAATGATGGCCGCCATCACCAGTACGAATACCAGCAGCGGGGCTACCGCTTTCAGTGCACCAACAAACAGATTGCCAAGCAGACCTGCCGTTTTCGCCCACTCGGGGGCAAACAGAGCCAGCAAGATACCGAATACCAGACCAACCAGGATCTGGCTGACCAGACTGGTGCTATTGACCAGCCGAAGGAGGGGGTGTTGTTGTGTCATCAAAAAAGTCCCTAAGCACCGTAGTGCATGAATCATGAGTCCTGTCTGCAACCACCCATCGGGAGACCCCTGTCGCCCGAATGTGGTGTCTGTGGCCAGCCTTCTGTCGGGCCGATCCGCCAGTCACCGGATTGCATGACGGAATATCCCATTCACCATCTTTTTTTTCCAGAGACTCACCAAAAAATATCCCGTTTCCATCACAAAAAACCGCAACAAAACCTTAACCACAGCGCAACCACCCATTTTTGTACGTTTTATCGACACTCTCTGCCCTCACCCTCACGACCATTCCTATGCCACCCGTGACCGTGTCGCTGTGCTATCATCCCCCATTTGCCGCGGAGCCTTGCCATGATCCCATCCCTGCTCAACCAATATTTTGGTTTCTCCGCACTCAGGCCAGGTCAGGAAGCGGTGATCAGCCGGGTGCTGGCAGGTCAGAGTGCCGCCGCCATCTTTCCCACCGGCTCCGGCAAGTCGCTCTGTTATCAACTGCCTGCCCTCGCCCTGCCTCACCTGACCCTGGTTATCTCGCCGCTGCTGGCGCTGATGCACGATCAACTCGCCTTCCTCAAAAGCAAGGGAATAAGCGCCGCTACCCTCGACTCAAGCCAGAGCCCGGAGGAGAGCCGACGAGTGATGCAGCAGGCGCTGGATGGCCAGCTCAAGATCCTGATGATTTCGGTAGAGCGACTCAAGAACGAGCGCTTTCGCCACTTTATCCAGCAAGTGCCGCTCTCGCTGCTGGTCGTCGATGAGGCGCACTGTATCTCGGAGTGGGGCCACAACTTTCGCCCCGACTACCTCAAGCTGCCGAGCTATCGCCATGATCTGAAGATCCCGCAGGTGCTGCTGCTCACCGCCACCGCCACACCAGCGGTTATTCAGGATATGCAGACCAAATTCGGCATAGCGCCGGAGGGGGTCGTGGTCACCGGTTTCTACCGCCCCAATCTTGATCTGGCGGTCATTCCCCTGTCGCCCGATGCGCGGGATAGCTGGCTCGCACAGGAGCTGGCCAACGCTCCGGCGGCCCCCACCATCGTCTACGTCACCTTGCAACACACCGCAGAAGCCTGTGCCGAGCAACTCATTAGAGAAGGGATCAACGCCCGCGCCTATCATGCCGGACTCGACTCGGCGCTGCGCAATCAGATCCAGCACGACTTCATGGCGGGCAAGGTGGATTGCATCGTCGCCACCATCGCCTTTGGCATGGGGATCGACAAAGCGGATATCCGGCGGGTCATTCACTACGATCTGCCCAAATCCATCGAGAACTACAGCCAGGAGATTGGCCGCGCCGGACGGGATGGCCAACCATCGCGCTGTATCGTGCTGGCCAACCAGAGCCAGCAGCCGGTGTTGGAGAACTTCGTCTACGGCGATACGCCGGATTTGAGTGCCATTCTCCAGCTTCTTGCCATCATCAAGCAGAGTGGGAGCGAGTGGGAATTCACCCTGCTGCGCCTCTCCAACGACACCAATATCCGCCAGTTGCCCCTTAAAACCCTGCTGGTCTATCTGGAGATGGCAGGCATCATCACCCCGGCCTACAGCTACTACGCCGACTACCGCTTCAAGTTTGTGCTGGATAAAGGCGAGATAGTGAGCCGCTTCAATCCGGATCGTCGCCAGTTTCTGGAGCAGCTGTTCGCCTGCGCCCCGCAAGCCCGCAGTTGGTGCACCATGGACTTTGACGCCCTCTGGCAGGGCTATCAAGGGGAGCGACAGCGGGCGGTTGCGGCGCTCGACTACCTGCAGCAGCAAGGCTGGATCGAGCTTGAAAGCAAACAGATGACCGAGGTCTACCGGATCACCCGTCAGGGGTGGGACTGCGAGCAGGAGGCTAAAGCGCTCCATGCGCTCTTCTTGCAAAAAGAGCAGAGCGAGCTGGCAAGACTGCAAGCCATGCTCGACTTTTTCACCTCAAGTGAGTGCCTGAGCCACCGCCTCGCCCGCTATTTTGCCGATGAGGTGGCGCCGGTTCATTGTGGCCACTGTTCTGTTTGTCGCGGCGAGGTGGCACATCTTCCTCCCCTGCCCCAACTGACCATGCCAAACGAGGCGGGGATCCGCGCCTGGTGCGATCCGCTGATTGCCAAGACAGGTTCGGTGGATGCGCGTGTTCTGGCCCGTTTCCTGTGCGGTATCGCCACTCCGCTGACCAGCCGGATCAAGGCCAAATCGCTGGCGGGCGCAGGCCAGTTGGCCTCTCACCCGTTTGCCCGCGTCCTGGCTGCCGTGCAACAAGCCTACCCTCGCTAGATGAGTGCTGACGGCTTCAATAGCCACCAGCAGAAACAAGCGTTTACAGACGCAAAAAAAAGAAGACCCTCGCGGTTGCGAGGGTCAAGCCAACGGAAACGTGCTTAAACAGAGCTTGGTGAGGCAACAGTCAACTCTCTTGCTAAAGCGTCTTGCTGCTCACACATCGCCAATCTAGGGCACTCAAAATGTAGCGTCAATGTAAAAATTAGAGCAAAAAATCCAAACAAAGTGATTTACGTTGACGTTCACGTAATGACATTTTCATCCATAACCCCGCTAACCCGCAGCCCCATTGCCTTTCGTCAAACCCCTTAATCTTTTCGCAATAAGTTCCCTGTTTCCCATAAACATTTATTTTTTATGTCTTTGACATTTACCTCACTATCGTGGCAAAAATAATTTAACAGTCAGTAACATAGCGGTGTTGTTGACTGACCCTCCCCGCAAAAGGATCGGGCAGGTTTCTTCAGAATTTAACCTATCAACCGTGATGGATTACTGGAGTCTGTTGACTAGGCTTTAAAAGCGCACAACACAAAAGCAGTCATCCACTTTTTTCAGGGTAAGCGACTATAACGAGGGCAAAGTTATGGGCATATTCGAGCATTACCAACAGCGATATGAAAAAGCGAGAGAAGAGGAATATACCATCCAGGAGTTCCTGGATATGTGTAAGCAGGACAAAGCCTGCTACGCCTCCGCAGCCGAACGTCTGCTGACCGCCATTGGTGAGCCGGAGATGGTAGACACCTCAGCCAACCCCAGACTGAGCCGACTCTTCTCCAACCGCGTCGTGGCACGCTATCCCGCCTTCAAGGATTTCTACGGGATGGAAGAGGCCATCGAACAGATCGTCTCCTACCTCAAACACTCAGCCCAGGGGCTGGAGGAGAAGAAACAGATCCTCTATCTGCTGGGCCCCGTTGGCGGCGGTAAATCCTCGCTGGCAGAGAAACTCAAATCCCTGATGCAGAAGGTGCCCATCTATCGCATCAAGGGCTCACCGGTCAACGATCACCCCTTCTGCCTGTTCGATATCGAAGAGGATGGGGAGATCTTGGAAAAAGAGTACGGCATCCCGCGCCGTTACCTGCGTCCCATCATGTCCCCCTGGGTGGCCAAACGCCTGCACGAGTTTGGCGGCGACATCACCAAGTTCAAGGTGGAGAAGGTCAACCCCTCCATCCTCGATCAAATCGCCATTGCCAAGACTGAACCCGGTGATGACAACAACCAGGACATCTCCTCACTGGTCGGCAAGGTCGACATCCGCATGCTGGAGCACTTCGCCCAGGATGACGCCGATGCCTACTCCTACTCAGGCGCGCTGTGTAAAGCGAACCAGGGGGTGATGGAGTTTGTCGAGATGTTCAAAGCCCCCATCAAGGTGCTGCACCCGCTGCTGACTGCGACCCAGGAGGGAAACTACAACGGTACCGAAGGGCTCTCCGCCCTCCCCTTTGACGGCATTCTGCTGGCCCACTCCAACGAATCCGAGTGGCAGCAGTTCCGCAACAACAAGAACAACGAAGCTTTCCTCGACCGGGTATACATCGTCAAGGTGCCTTACTGCCTGCGCGTCTCGGAAGAGGTGAAGATCTACGAGAAGCTGCTGATCAACAGCGAGCTGACCGAGGCCAAGTGCGCCCCGGGTACCCTCGAACTGCTGGGCCAATTCTCGGTATTGTCACGGCTGAAAGAGCCGGAAAACTCCAGCATCTACTCCAAGATGCGGGTCTATGATGGCGAGAGCCTGAAAGACACCGATCCCAAGGCGAAGAGCTATCAGGAGTATCGCGACTACGCCGGTGTGGACGAGGGGATGAATGGTCTCTCTACTCGCTTTGCGTTCAAGATCCTCTCCCGCGTCTTCAACTTCGACCACGCGGAAGTGGCCGCCAACCCGGTGCATCTCTTCTATGTGCTGGAGCAACAGATCGAGCGCGAGCAGTTCCCGCAAGAGCTGCACGATCGCTACCTTGAGTTCATCAAGGGCTATCTGACCCCGCGCTATGTGGAGTTCATCGGCAAGGAGATCCAGACCGCCTATCTCGAGTCCTACTCCGAGTACGGTCAGAATATCTTCGATCGTTACGTCACCTACGCCGACTTCTGGATCCAGGATCAGGAGTACCGTGATCCCGAAACCGGCCAGCTGTTTGACAGAGCGTCTCTCAACAGCGAGCTGGAGAAAATTGAAAAACCCGCCGGGATCAGCAACCCGAAGGATTTCCGTAACGAAATCGTCAACTTCGTGCTGCGTGCCCGGGCCAACAATGCAGGCCGTAACCCCAACTGGACCAGTTACGAGAAGCTGCGCACCGTTATCGAGAAGAAGATGTTCTCCAACACGGAAGAGCTGCTGCCGGTTATCTCCTTCAACAGCAAAACCTCGGCAGAGGAGCAGAAGAAGCACGATAACTTTGTCGAACGGATGATGGAGAAAGGCTACACCCGCAAACAGGTGCGACTGCTCTCCGAATGGTATCTCAGGGTACGCAAGTCATCCTGACCCTGACTGTTCAAGGGGGAGTTATGGCGCATTTTATCGACCGCAGGCTCAACGGCAAAAACAAAAGCGCTGTAAATCGGCAGCGCTTCATCCGCCGCTACAAGAAGCAGATAAAACAAGCGGTCTCGGATGCTGTCTCCAAGCGCAGCATTCAGGACGTAGACAAGGGTGAGAGCATCAGCATCCCGACCAAGGATATCGGCGAGCCCCATTTTCATCAGGGGCACGGCGGTAAACGGGAGATGGTGCATCCCGGCAATGACCAGTTCGTCTCCGGCGACAAGATTGACCGTCCCAAAGGAGGGGGCGGTGGACAGGGTTCCGGCGAGGGACAAGCATCCAATCAGGGGGAAGGGGCCGATGATTTCGTGTTCCAGATCTCCAAGGATGAGTATCTCGATCTGCTGTTTGAAGATCTGGAGCTGCCCAGGCTGCAGAAAACCCAGCTCAACCAGCTGATGGAGGTGAAAACCTACCGGGCGGGCTACACCTCAAACGGGGTGCCCGCCAACATCAACGTGGTGCGTTCCCTGCAAAATTCGCTGGCACGTCGCATGGCGCTGCAAGCAGGCAAGAAACGCCAATTGCATGAACTGGAAGATCGGCTGGCCCTGCTGGCCACCGATCCCAACGAGCACTTTGCCGAAATCGCCCTGCTCGAGAAGGAGATCAGGGAGCTGAAACGACGGATCGATGCGGTGCCGTTTATTGACACCTTCGATCTCAAGTTCAACAACTTCGTCAAACGGCCCGTCCCCTCCAGCCAGGCGGTGATGTTCTGTCTGATGGACGTATCGGGCTCCATGGATCAGGCCACCAAGGAGATGGCCAAGCGTTTCTATATCCTGCTCTATCTGTTCCTGAGCCGGACCTACAAGAACGTCGAGGTGGTCTATATCCGCCACCACACCCAGGCCAAAGAGGTGGACGAGCACGAGTTCTTCTACTCCCAGGAGACAGGCGGCACCATCGTCTCCAGCGCCCTCAAGATGATGAATGACATCATCAACGAGCGTTACCCCGCCAACCAGTGGAACATTTATGCGGCGCAGGCGTCGGATGGTGACAACTGGGCCGATGACTCGCCGCAATGCCGGGAGATCCTGGCGCGGGACATCATGCCAAGGGTGCGGTACTACTCCTACATCGAGATCACCACCCGTGCCCACCAGACCCTGTGGCACGAATATGAGTCGGTAGCCAGCCAGTTCCCTCACTTTGCGATGGAGCACATTCGCAAGGTCGAGGATATCTATCCGGTGTTCCGCGAGCTGTTCAAGAAACAAGCGGCGTGAGGAGGTCACATGATCGAAACAGAAAAACGTGTAGCGCCACTGGATGACGGACCAGACTGGAACTTCGATCTGCTGGAGACCTATCACCAGGAGATCGCCCGGGTCGCCCGCTTCTACAAGCTGGACACCTACCCCAACCAGATCGAGGTGATCACCGCCGAGCAGATGATGGATGCCTACTCCAGCGTCGGCATGCCCATCGGCTATCAACACTGGTCGTTCGGCAAGCGCTTTATCCATACCGAGCGCAACTACAAGCGCGGCCAGATGGGGCTGGCCTACGAGATCGTCATCAACTCGGATCCCTGCATCGCCTACCTGATGGAGGAGAACACCATGCCGATGCAGGCACTGGTGATGGCCCACGCCTGCTACGGTCACAACTCCTTCTTCAAGAACAACTACCTGTTCAAGGCCTGGACCGATGCCTCCTCCATCATTGACTACCTGCTGTTCGCCAAGAACTACATCACCCAGTGTGAAGAGAAGCACGGTATCGAGGCGGTGGAGCAGTTGCTCGACTCCTGCCATGCCCTGATGAACTTCGGGGTGGATCGCTACAAGCGCCCCCAGAAGATCTCGATGGCAGAGGAGAAGCGGCGCCAGAAGGCGCGGGAAGATTATCTGCAGACTCAGGTCAATGAGCTGTGGCGTACCCTGCCCAAGCAGCATAAAGCGGCTGGCGTGGAGGACAGGCGCTACCCCGCAGAGCCCCAGGAGAACATTCTCTACTTTATCGAGAAGAATGCCCCCTTGCTGGAGCCCTGGCAGCGGGAAGTGGTGCGCATCGTGCGCAAGATAAGCCAGTATTTCTATCCGCAAAAGCAGACTCAGGTGATGAACGAGGGGTGGGCCACCTTCTGGCACTACACCATCCTCAATCACCTCTATGACGAGGGCAAGCTGAGCGATCGCTTCATGATGGAGGTGCTGCACAGCCACACCAACGTGGTTTATCAACCAGCTTACAACAGCCGCTACTACTCGGGGATCAACCCCTATGCGCTGGGGTTTGCCATGTTTACCGACCTGCGCCGCATCTGCGAGAACCCGACCGAGGAAGATAGATACTGGTTCCCCGACTATGCTGGCAGCAACTGGGTCGAAACCCTGCACTTTGCCATGCAGAATTTCAAGGACGAGAGCTTTATCAGCCAGTTCTTAAGCCCGAAAGTAATGCGGGATATGAAGCTGTTCGCCATTGATGATGACGATCTGAAGAACTATCTGAAGGTCTCCGCCATCCACAATGACGAGGGGTACCGTCAGGTGCGCAATACCCTGTCGGCCCAATACAACCTCAGCAATCTGGAGCCCAATATTCAGGTGTACAACGTCGCCGTAAAGGGGGATCGCTCCCTCACCCTGCGCTATGTGCCCCACAACCGCATCCCCCTTGGCGACTCACGCCATGAGGTGCTCAAACACCTGCATCAACTGTGGGGATTCGACGTGGTGCTGGAGCAGGACAACGGCGAGCTGCCGCCCGATATCATCGGCCGCTGCCCGGAGCGCAAACCGGGGATCTGACCCGTAACGTGATATCTCGACGGCCCACTTCGGTGGGTCGTTTTTTCATCGGCCGCGTCTGCCAGCATGAGGGCTGACCAAGCCGTACAACCCGAACAAACCACAACATAGAAAGAGGCCCGCATGGGGGGCGGGCCTCTTTGTCTTGCGGTCAATCTGCAGCGGTAATCAGTAGAAGGTCTGCTGCTCTGCGGCCATCGCCTTGAGACGGGCACAGGGGGCGAACCGGTCGCCGTGGCGCTTCTGGTAATACTCCAGACGGCCAACCAGATGATCGATCCCGAGCGTGTCCATATAACGGAACGGGCCGCCGAGGAAGGGCGGGAAACCGATCCCGAAGATGGCGCCGATATCGCCATCACGGGCCGAGGCCACCACTCCGCTATCCAGCGCCATCGCCGCTTCGTTGAGCATCAGCAACACGCAGCGCTCGGCGATTTCCTGACGAGCCAGCTTGGCAGACGGCTTGATGCCGAGCACGCCATAGACGCTCTCGTCCACCGTCTTCTTGCCCTCTTTGCCGGTCAGCTTGTTACGCGGTGCCGCCTTGCCATAGAGGTAGAAGCCCTTGCCGTTCTTGCGTCCCTTGCGATCATTTTGCAGCAGCTTGTCGAACGCCTTGGGCGCCTGGAACTGCTCGCCGCCCAGCTCTTTCTCGAGAATGGGGGAGATCTTGGCGCCCACGTCGATACCGACCTCATCGAGCAAAGTGATGGGGCCAACCGGGAAGCCAAAGTCCAGCAGTGCGCTATCCAGCACCTCCACCGGCTCCCCTTCCAGCACCAGTCGCGCCGCTTCGTTCATGTAGGGCGCCAGGATGCGGTTGACGTAGAAACCGGCTTCGTCCTTCACCACGATAGGCGTTTTACCCTGAGCACGGGCAAAGGCCAGAGTGGTCGCGACCGTCTCGGCACTGGTACCTGCGTGGGGGATGATCTCCGCCAGCGGCATCTTGTCCACCGGGCTGAAGTAGTGCAGCCCCACGACTCGCTCCGGGTGCGCCGCCTCTGCCGCAATCTGGTTAATGGGCAAGGAAGAGGTGTTGGAGGCAAACACTGTGTGTTCACCGCACTCACGCTCTACATCTTTCACCATCTGGTGTTTGAGATTGAGATCTTCAAACACCGCCTCCACCACTATGTCCACCCGGTGAAAACCGGAGTAGTCGAGGGTGCCGGTCAGCAAGCTCATCTGCTTTTCCAGCTCGCTGCGCAGGATGTGACGGCGCTTGAGCTTCTTGGCCAGAATGTCATAGCTGTAGCGCATGGCATTGCCGATCCCGGCGCTTGCCACATCCTTGATCCGCACCGGCACTCTCGCCTTGGTGGCAGTGACGAACGCAATGCCGCCCCCCATCAGACCACCGCCCAGCACGGCGGCATGGGCCACCTTGCGCGGCTCGGCCCCCTGATAAGTGACCTCTTTCTTCATCTCGGTGGTGGCAAAGAAGATGGAGCGCAGGGCGGCAGACTCGGCAGTCATCACCAGCTCGCCAAAGTGGCGGGATTCGGCGGCCAGACCGGCCTTCATCCCCTCCTCCACGCCGATGCGTACAACGTCCAAGATCCGCTCCGGCGCCGGATAGTTGCCGCGGGTCTTGGCTTTCACCCCCTTGCTGGCCTGATCAAACAGCACCTTGCGACCCAGTTTGTTGGTCTCCAGCACCTTGCCCTGCAGATCCCGTTTCAACTGATGGCGCGGTTTGCCCTTCTTGGCCAGCTTGATGGCAGCATCCAGCAAGATTGACGGCGGCACCACATCGTCCACCAGCCCCAATTTCTTGGCTTGTTTGGCCCGCACCTGCTTGCCGGTCAGCATCAGATCCAGCGCCTTGGCCACCCCGATAAGGCGCGGCAGACGCTGGGTACCGCCAGAGCCCGGCAGCAGACCGAGCTGAACTTCCGGCAATCCCAGCACAGATTTGCCATGATCGGTCACCACCCGACCATGACAGGCCAGCGCCAGCTCCAGCCCGCCACCGAGGCAGGGACCGTGAATGGCGGCGATGACCGGAATGGTCAGCCCCTCGATCTCGGCAAAGATCTCCTGCCCTTCTCGTGACAGGGTCTCGGCATCCTTGGCACTGGTGCAGGCGGCCAGCATGGTGATGTCAGCACCGGCGATGAAGGAGTCCTTCTTGCCGGAGGTGATCACCAGACCGATCAAATCCTTGTTGCGTTTCACTTCGGCCAGCACGGTGCGGATCTCCTCCACAAAGGCAGCCTTGAGGGTATTCATGCTCTCGCCCGGCACATCCATTGTGAGGATGCCGATGCCATCTTTGCGAACATCCAGGGAAAAAGTCTTAGCGCTCATTATTCAACCTCCAACACCATAGCCACGCCCAATCCACCCGCCGCACAGGCGGTGTTGAGCCCCAATCCCCCGCCGCGACGACGCAGCTCGTGCAAGGTCTGGGTGATCATCCGCGCACCGGTCGCGGCAAAGGGGTGGCCATAGGCCAGCGAACCACCGAGGACATTGAACTTCTCCATGTCCACCTCGCCGATGGCCTGATCGCGGCCCAGCTTGTCACGGGCAAACTCGTGGCTGGCAAACATCTTGAGGTTGGCCAGCGTCTGGGCGGCAAAGGCTTCGTGCATGTCGATCAGAGTCAGATCGCTGAGCGTGATACCGGCTCTGTCCAGCGCCAGCGGCGTGGCATAGGAGGGGCCCATCAGCATGTCCTGCCACACATCGATGGCCGAGAAGGCGAAGCTGCGGATATAGCCAAGCGGCTCGAGGCCCAGCTCTTTCGCCCGCCCTTCGCGCATCAGCAACACGGCAGCGGCGCCATCGGTCAGCGGCGTGGCGTTGGCCGCCGTCACTGTGCCATGGACCCGGTCAAACACCGGCTTGAGCTTGGCGTAACTCGCCAAGTCCGAGCTTTCACGGATATTGTTGTCCCGCTCGAGCGGCGATTTGTAGGGCGGTACATGGGCGGTAAACACCTCACCGCTGAGCTTGCCATCAGCCCAAGCCTGCGCGGCCAGAGTGTGGGAGCGGTGAGCCAGCGCATCTTGCGCCTCGCGGCTGATCTGGTGACTCTTGGCCATCTGCTCGGCGGTCTGTCCCATGGAGAGGCCAGTAGAGTATTCCGCCACCGCAGGCGGCACCGGCAGCAGATCCTTGACCCGCAGCTGACGCAAAATATTGAAGCGCTGCTGCAGATTGCGCGCCTTGTTGAGATCCACCAGGGCGCGAGCCAGCTTCTTGCTCACCCCGATGGGCAGCACGGAGGAGGAGTCAGCGCCGCCGGCGATGGCGATGTCTACGGTACCGGCTATGATGGATTCGGTGACGTTGGCCACCGCCTGGAAACTGGTGGCGCAGGCGCGGGAGACGCTATAGGCATCGGTATTGACGCTCATGCCGGTACCGAGCACGATCTCGCGAGCAATGTTGGGGGCTTCCGGCATCTGTACCACCTGACCAAACACCAGCTGGTCGATAAGCTTGGGATCGAGATCGGTACGGGCGAGCATCTCGCTCACCACCAGTTTGCCGAGATCGACTGCAGGCACGCCATGAAAGGCGGTGGCCTGCTTGGCAAAGGGGGTACGCAGCCCCGCCACGACGGCAATCCGTTCGCCCTGGCGAGTCGTCAGTTTCAATGGCTGTTTCATCCTGGCTCCTTGGTTTAAAAGGCAGAGGTCTGACCTCATTGCGCCACATCTTAACAATCCAATCACAAGTTTCATACAGCTGATTGAAACTAAATTAAGCACGGCAAGGCCCCTTTGCTCGCCCTTGGGGAGCAACTGGAGTATAAAAAGATCAACTTCCATAAAAACAACGGGTTTATCGCATGGCAGCGGCGGAGTTCAGAGCGCTTAGGGACTATCTTGGCAGTCAGATCTTGGGGCAGGAAGAGCTAATAGAAGGGCTCCTGATTGCCCTGTTATGTGAAGGACATGTGTTAATCGAAGGGGCTCCCGGGCTGGCCAAAACCCGTGCCGTCAAGGCGCTCGCTGGCGCCGTCGAAGGGCGCTTTGCCCGTATCCAGTTTACCCCCGACCTGCTTCCTGCCGATCTCACCGGCAGCGAGGTGTTTCACCCGCAGGATGCCAGTTTTGTTTTCCAGCCAGGCCCCCTCTTCAACCATCTGGTGCTGGCAGACGAGATCAACCGGGCGCCGGCCAAGGTGCAATCTGCACTGCTGGAAGCCATGGCCGAACACCAGATCACCGTGGGCAAAAAGAGCTGGCGGCTGCCACCTCTCTTTATGGTCGCCGCCACCCAGAACCCCATCGAGCAGGAGGGTACCTATCCCCTGCCGGAAGCCCAGCTAGACCGCTTTTTGCTCAAGCTGATGGTGGATTACCCGAGTCCCACCATGGAGCTCGCCATCTTGCAGCTCAACGCCAGCGGCGAACAGCTTGACGCGGCACCAGTGACTCTGAGCCAGACCACCTTGCAAGGTGCTCGCAGCGAAGTGCTGGCGGTTACCATGCAAAGCAGACTGGAGCACTATCTGGTGGAGCTGGTCTGCGCCACTCGCCCGGGCAGTGGTCTTTGCCCTGCCCTTGAGCCATTGATTGCCGTGGGGGCCAGCCCTCGGGCTACGCTGGGGCTGGCTCGCTCCGCCCGCGCCCGAGCCTGGCTTGCCGGACGAGATTATGTGCTGCCGGAAGATATCCAGCTGCAAGCCTATCCGGTGTTGCGCCACCGCCTTATTCCCAGCTATCAGGCACTGGCCGACAATCTGGATAACGATATCCTGATCGCCCAACTGCTGGATCAGGTGCCATGCCCCTAGATCCCTGCCTGCATCCCGACATCGCCCTGTCGCTGCCACGGCTGCTCAATATCCGGCTATGGGCCAAGGCCAGGCAGCCACCTCACGCAGGCAGAAGCAGCAGCGAACGCGGCAAACCGGGCCGATCTCCCGGACTCACGTTTCGAGAGCTGCGCGCCTATCAGGCTGGTGACGAGGTACGCCATATCGACTGGCGAGTGACCGCACGCCTCGGTCGTCCCTTTACCCGCCTCTATAGCGAGGAGCTGGATCAGGCGCACTGGCTGCTGCTCGATCTCTCTCCTGCCATGTATTTCGGCTCCACGCTGCAGCTCAAGGCGCGTCTGGGATGCGAGTTGGCGGCAGCCCTGATCTGGCAAGGGGAGAAGCAGCACAACACCCTGATCTGCCACGGGCTTATCCCCCATCACCAGAGCCAGCGCGGCAGCGTGCTGCCCCTGCTCGAATCCCTCTGCCATCACTATCAGCAAGGGCTGGCCCGCCGGGCGCTTTCTCACTCGCTGGCCGACACTTTGTCCGGCCTGAAGCTGCCTCACGGTGCCAAGCTGACGATCATCACCGATCACAGACCCTGCGAGTCGGCGCTCTGTCAGCAATTGCAGCTGCTCTCGCGGCGCCACGATATCCACTATTGGCAGATCCGCGACCCCCTCGAGGCAGCCCTTCCTCCTGACGGCCAGCTGCCAGTGGCCATCGATCGGCCAGGGCAACACTATCAGGGCTGGCTGGATGGGGGCCATGCCGGTTTCTCCCAGCGCTACCGGTATGCCGCCGAGCAGCAGCTGGCCCACGGCAAACAGTTGCTGTTGCCATTGGTGCAGCGCCTCTATCTGCTCGATAACAGCCAGACTCTGCAACAGCAGTGGCAGGAGGGGTTATGTCATCAGGGATGATCTCGCCCGCCGAACTCGACAGCGCCAGTCCAGCCTCCGACGCCATCACTCCGCCGCTGGTCGCCCTGATGCGAGACATCCACCCGGGGCCGGATCTGATTGAACAGAGTCTTGATCCCAGAGTGCAGGCGCTATTGTGGCTCCTGATCGCCGGTTTTCTTCTACTGATGATCGTCCTGATTGCCAAGAGGGTGATACGTTACCGCAGCTGGTGTCGCCAGCTGGAGGGAGATCCGGCGCTGCTGGTGGCACGCATACAGGAGGCCCTGCGTCATGAAGCACTGCAACGCTGGCCCGAGGCGCGCCAGCTTCAGGGAGAGGCGTGGCTCGCCTTCGTCGATCGTCACGGCGGCAGCGATTTCAGCCAGTTCGCCCCTCACTGGAGCAGTTGGCTCTATGGCAGCCAGAACCCGACTCGCGAGCAGAGCGAACAGCTTCGGCATCATTATCGCCGCTGGGGTCAGACCCTCTTCTTGCAACGCTCTCCCCGCTCGGGGCGTAAAGCCGCACGGAGGCATTCATGACCCTGGCGTGGCCCTGGTTTGCGCTGGCGCTGGTGCTGCCCTTGCTGGTGCGTTTCGGCTTGCCGCCCCTGCGCCGCGGTTATCTGGCTCATCCCGGGTTTGCGCTGCTGCGCCCTCAGGCCGGATTGCCGCTCTGGCGCGCCATGCTGCTCTGGTGCGCCCTTATCCTCGCCCTCTGCCGCCCCCAGTGGTGGGGGGAACCGGTGATCAAATATGAGGGGAGTCGGGATCTGCTGCTGGCGGTGGATCTGTCAGACAGCATGCGTACCCCGGATATGCTCGACAGCGGCGAGCAGCGAGCACGGCTGACGGCAGTGCGCCAGCAGATCAAGGCGCTGATCGCCAAACGGGCCGGAGACAGGGTGGGCCTCATCGTATTTGCCGATCACGCCTACCTGCTCTCTCCCCTCACTCAGGAGATCCGGGCGCTGTTGACCTTGAGCGACGAGCTCGATTTTGATCTGGTCGGCCGAACCACCGCCCTTGGCGAAGCCATCCAGCTGGCACGTCAGCATGGGGATCCGGGTCGCCCCACCGCCCTGCTGCTGGTCACTGATGGCCGCAATACCGCAGGCAATGCCGACCCGCTGCAGGAGGCCAAACTCGCCGCGGCACAGGGAATAAGGATCTACACGCTGGGGGTCGGGGCCGATCCCGATACCTTTATTCAACCCTATGATGAGGCGGGCAGCGGTCAGGCCGATCCCAGCAGCGAACTGGACGAACCGCTCCTGAAAGAGCTGGCAAAAACAGGACAGGGGCGCTATTTCAGGGCGCGAACCCAGAGCGATCTCGATGCCATCAATGCGACTCTCAATGCCCTTGAACCTGCCCCCATGCCGATTGCCCAGTACCAGCCGGTGATCGAGCTCTACCCCTGGCCATTGGCACTGCTTTGTGGCTTGCTGCTTCTGCCATCAGGGCACGGCAGACTGGAGTTTCGCATGGTGCGTAACTGGCTGGCACGAGGCACGCGCAGATGGAGCTGATCTTGCTCCGCCCCCTGTGGCTGATCGCACTCATCCCCTGGCTCTGGCAAGGGTGGCACCGTCGTCGCCAGCCCCCGCTGCTCGCACCTGCGATGCAGGCTTATCTGCTGCCAGCATCCCGTCCTCAACGTCCCTGGCTCTGGCTGGCAACCCTGCCCGTCATTTTGGCCCTGAGTGGACCGGCACTGCGCGGTGAGCTGCAACAGCAGCCTGCAGCACCGCTAGATATCTGGCTACTGGACTTGTCACTCTCGATGACCGCCACCGATCTCAAACCGGATCGGGCAACCCGGGTCAGATGGCAGTTGCAGCAGCTGCTGAGCCGCGCCAAGGGCGAGCGCATTGCGCTGATCCTCTACGCAGGTGACGCCTACCTCGCCATGCCGCCAACCCGGGATCATCAAGCCCTTTCGCTGCTACTGCCCGACTTGCGCCCCGATATCATGCCGTTGCAGGGTAGCAACCCGGCACGGGCGGTGGAACTTGCCATGAAGCAGCTGGCCCCTGGAGAACAAGCGCGTCTGCTGCTGATCACCGACGACCTCACCCAGAATCAGATGACCCAAATCGCCGCCCTGTGGCCCTGCCAGCAACGCCTTCTTTGCCGCGACACCCAGTCGGCACGCCTCGATATTCTGCTTGCCAGCAGCGGTCAACCGGCCCCCATGCCCGCCATTCCGGCCAATGAGTTGGGGTTTGCCGCCCGCATGCCCGCGCAGTTGCCCGCCCCCGATAGTCAGGCCATTGCCGCACTGGCCAATCGCCTCGGCGGTGAGCTGCAGTGGCTTGGCAGCGACGTCCCCCGCTTTGCTCCCCTGCCCACCACGACCTCGGCCCTCACCCCGGCACCACTGGATCTTGGCCCATGGTTGCTGATCCCCTTGTTACCACTGGCCTTGCTGGCCAGAGTCGGCGCCCGGTTGATGATGGCGCTGATGGTGGGAGCTCAGCTGCTTGCGCCGCAAGATCTGCAAGCAGCAGAGAGAGGGGATCTGCAAGCGATGCTGGCTTATCAAGAGGGGGATTTTCAGCGGGCTGCCCGCACCTTCAACGATCCAGTCTGGCGCGGCAACGCCTGGTATCGGGCCGGAGCCTATCGGCAAGCTATCTCAGCCTATCAGGAAGCAGCGAGTGCCACTGCCCACTACAACCGCGGCAATGCCCTGCTGCAACTGGGGGAGTTTGCCGCAGCCAAGGAGGCCTATCTGGCCGCTCTGGCGCTGGAACCCGGCCATGAAGATGCGCTCTATAACCTCTCTCTGTTACAGGGCGCAGCGGCGGCGGCTCCCGATACCAGCACCAGCAAGCAACCCAAGCCATCGGCTGAACAGCAGGCAGCAGCAATGCCCCTGCCCCCCTCTCCCCCGGTGTTGCTGCTGGAGCAGCGACTGCGCAAAGAGGCACTACGCCGGAATCTGATCAAGGTGGAGGAGCCCTGGTGACACGGGCAGGATGGGGGCTGTTGCTCGCACTCGCGAGTCCACTTTGCTGGGCTTTGCCCCCTCGGGCAGAGCTGCTGCCGGGGGCCGACCCCAGCGATTGGCTGCTGATCATCGAAGCGGATGGCGAGCGCCAGAGCAGCGAACTGGAGATCACCCCCCTACTGAGCCAGTTTGCGGTGGGCAGAGTGACCATGAGCCGGGTCACCACCCCGGTACAACAACTGACTCGCTGGCAGATCCCGCTGCACCAGAGCGACTCACCCGCGAATACAAAGGTGATGATTGCCCCGCTCAAGCTGGGAAATGAGTTCACTCCCTCGCTCACCCTGCCATTGAGAGAGGTGAAAACAGCGGCGCTGCCGCAACCCGCAGCCCCCTCGCCCCTCGAGATGCAGGCCAGCCTTGATCATCAGGGCCTGCTCTATCCCGGCCAGCCGGTGATCTACCGCCTGACTCTTTGGCTGCCTACCAGCATGCAAAACCCGGCGTTGAGCGAGCTCAGCTCTGCTCACTTCACTATCCGTCGCCTCGGTAGTGACGAGTGGATCGCCCCCGCTCAGGCTGGTCTACCCGGCCGGCTCACCCGCAGCTGGCTCGTTCAGGCAAAAGCGCCGGGACTCTGGTACCTCGACTCACCCCGCTTGCAGGGGCAGCTCACGCAGCAAGGGAACAAGCCGCAAAAACTCTCGGCCCGTGCGGCACCGCTCGAGGTGAGGGTCGACAAAGCCCCCGCCACGCCGGTGGCCACCCGGCTGACCCTGAGCCAGCGGCTTGAACCGGCCACCATGGGGGAAGTGGGTGAACCGCTGATCCGGATCCTCACCCTGACCATGGAGAATGGTGACAGCGGCCAGATACAGCTTGCCCCCCTGATGGCCCATCAACTGCCAAGCGGCATACAGGCACATCCCGATGGCGAGCAACAGCAGGAGCGTTACCGAGATGACAAGCTGCTGTTTGAGCGACAGTGGCGCCAGACTCTGGTTGCGGAGCAGAGCGGTGACTACCAGCTGCCCCCCCTTGATCTGCCCTGGTTTAATACCCAAAGCGGCCGGATTGAACAGGCCAGCCTGCCCGCCATTACGCTGACGTTTCAAGCAACGACAAATCGGCAACCTGATCAGCAGACATCGCAGATGGCACTGCTAGAGAGCCTTTGGTGGGTCGTGCTGGCCATAACGCTGCGTGCGCTATGGCGCCACTGGCCCCGCTGGCGCGCCTTCTATCAACTGCAACGTGCCCTTGCCCAACACCAGCCAGATGCCAGTCGCAAGGCACTGCTCCGATGGGCGACCTTGCGCTGGCAGGTCTCCTATTATCAATTAGGCCAGTTGCCTGACGCTGGGCATAATCGGGTCGGCAACGCGCTCGCCGCACTCGAGCGAGCCTGTTTTGCACGGCCCTCTTCTGGTCCGTCCATCGAGTGGCGCGCTCTGGCGCGTACCCTCAGGGCTGATGAAATGGCCGGTATTGCGTACCTGATTTACCTGCTGGCCCACGGGAGTTCCCGCTCCCGCCGCCACGCCCCCTGACAAGGATTGCCCTATGGCACTGCTGTTTTTTAAAAAAAAACGTGCTCAGCAGCATATTGGTGGAAATGATCCGGACACTTCGCCGGTCTCTGATCCCATGGCTGACAAACAAACCAAATTTGAAGCACTGGTTCATGCGCTGCATGGCGATCTCTACCGGTATGCCTACTGGCTGACCCGGGATCCCAACGTGGCGGAAGATCTGGTGCAAGAGACCTTCCTGCGTGCCTGGAAGGCGATCGACACCCTGCAGGATGACAAGGCGGTCAAAGGGTGGCTGATCACCATCCTCAGACGGGAGAACGCCCGCCGCTTTGAACGCAAACAGCTTGAGCTGGTGGATCTCGACGATCACCCTCATCCCCAGCACGATGCGCTGCACAGTGAACAGGAGATGGAGAACGAGTGGTTGCACCGTCACATCGCCCGGTTGCCCGAGGAGTACCAGGAGCCACTGCTGCTGCAAGTCGTGGGAGGATTCAGTGGTGAGGAGATTGCCGAGATGCTCGGCCTCAACAAGAACACCGTCATGACCCGACTGTTTCGCGCCCGCAACCAGATCAAGGAGGCGATGGAGCAGAAGAACCAAGCAAGAGGACACGGACATGGATGAACTCGAATTTCGCCGCAACGCCATGATCCAGCCCCACGATCAACTGCCGGATTTTCTCAAAGCTGCTGAAGCCAGCCAGGCCAATCGGAACTATCTCGACGAGATGAAGCAGTTCGACAGAAGCCTCAATCGCGTCATGCAGGTAGAGGTTCCCGCCGGACTGGCCGAACGGATCCTGCTCAGGCAAGCCATGCTGCAAGACAGTGACGCGCAAAATGAGATGCCGCCATCCCGACCCCTTGGCACGGTGCCAGTCAAGCTCCGAACATCAACATCCTGGCGCCAGATCGCCCTGGCTGCATCGGTCGCCTTCCTGCTGGGAATGAGCACCCGCTGGATCACGCTGCCAGAAACGGCTCCTGCAGCCCTCTCCCTCGCACAGGTGGCGATGGCTCATGTCTATGGCGAAGAACCCTTTATTGAAGGTGTCGATGAGCAGGTCAATCTGCATAACATCAATGCCAAGATGGAGAAGTATGGCGCCACCTTGAGCGGGATGGATGGGCTCAAGGTGACCTATGTCAATCACTGCTCGTTTTATCAGGGACCAGCCTTGCACATGGTGATTCAGGGAAAGATGGGGCCAGTCACTCTCTTTTTAGTGCCCAAACATGTGCCATTAACCCTGCAACAGGCAACCTTTGAAGATGGCACCCTCAAAGGGGAGATAGTCCAGCTCAAAGGCGCCAATATGGTACTGATTGGCGAGATGAAAGAGCCACTTGCCCCCGTTGCCAACGCCCTGCAGTCACGTCTGCAGTGGGACATTTAACATCGCTGGTTAACAACCTCAGATCCATCCTCAATAGCAGGCGGCGGTCACGAGCCGCAGCCTGTTCCCTCCCTGTTTACTCCCCTTTGTCACTCATTTGCCTCAAGATTTCGAAAAATTGACAAAATTATTTTTGTGACGGAGATCGGCAATTCAGGTCAATAATCCACCTTTCGACCCTCAAAATGATGAATTAAACAGCAGGTCAAAACAAATGATTAACACATCGATCACTTTTATGTATTCTGCTGTCACTGGTCTGATTTCTTACCTCCTACCAGATCCATAGAATCACGCCAGAATTGATTGGGAAGAAGCTGAAATAAAAACGGATTTTGTCGAGGTTTGCATTGAACGTGCAGCCAATATCGGCAAAAAAATCTGCCTACAAGAGAGAACACCATGACGACAACTATTTTCAAGAAGAGCCTGATTGCCGCCACCATCGCGCTGGCCACCGGTCAAGTCCATGCTGCGGCATTCCAGTTGAACGAGCACTCAGCCTCCGGTCTGGGTCGCGCCTATGCCGGTGAAGCAGCTATTGCCGACAACGCCTCCGTGCTGGCCCGTAACCCGGCTGCCATGACCACCTTCGACAAGATGGCGGTTTCTGTCTCTGGCACCTACATCAAACCGGATGTGGATGTGGATGGTGCAATAAATCGGGTTGATGCAAACGGGAACAAACTTGCCAAATTAACCGATGCAAGCGAGTCAGGCATTGCTCCGGCAGCCTTTGTTCCTGCTGCTTACTTTATTCAGCCGCTGAATGACCAGTGGGCTTGGGGTATTGGTCTCTTCTCCAACTACGGCCTCTCCACCGAATACTCCGAAACCTTCCCTGCCGGTGCTGGCGCAGGTAATACCGAGTTGATGACTCTCAATATCAACCCGAACATCGCCTATCGCATCAATGAGCACTTCAGTGTGGGTGCCGGCATCAACGCCGTTTACGGTGCCGCAGAACTTAACCGTTTTGCGGGTTACACTGGCACAGCTTTGCCCAAAGATACCAATGTCGCTCATCTTAAGGGGGACACTTGGGGCTTTGGCTGGAACGTTGGCACTCTGTACGAAGTCAATGAGAACCATCGCTTTGCTCTGACCTACCGTTCACAGGTCGATATGAGCTTTGATGGTGACTTCCAGGGGCTCACTTCAGGGAACCGCACTGTTGATGGCAATCTGAAACTGGATCTCCCCGCTCAGGCCGAGTTTGCCGGTTATCACCGTTTGAATCAGCAATTCGCCGTTCACTACTCTGTTAACTGGACTGACTGGAGTGCGTTCCAAGAATTAAAGGCGACCAGCTCAGGCTGTAATACCCCAGGCGAACCAGGTGTATGTCTCAATAAACCCGAGAAATTTAAAGACTCCACTCGCTACTCCATCGGCGGTACCTGGTATATCAATCCAGCTTGGGAAGCTCGTCTGGGCTTTGCCTATGACAACACCCCGATTGAAGCTGAATACCGTAGTTTGAGTATTCCGGACTCAGACCGTATTTGGTACAGCGCCGGTGCTACCTACCATATCAATACCGATATGAGCGTTGACTTTGGTATGGCCTATCTGGACGGCAAAGAAGTCGATGTCAATGAAGGCCTGCCAAACCACGACAGTTTGAACCGCTGGCAAGGTACTTCCCACGGCAACGCCTTCCTGGCTTCTGCCCAGTTCAACATGAAGTTCTGATTATTGATAGAATTGAAAGAGCGCCGTCAGGCGCTCTTTTTTTATCCGAAAAAACCATCTCAGCGCACACATGTAGCACACACGTGTTTATTTTTCTTTTCCAATCAAGCTAATAGAGTGCATCATCCCAGCATTTAATCTTGTTTTATCCAGATACTGGCCATTACCGTTGCCTTACTGGTCATACCATATAAAATCCTGCCTCCATTCATATGACCTATTGAACCTTCGGGTAACAGCAAGGATTTTGCCATGCATCCCATCATCAAACCGTCCGCCATCGCCCTGCTGGTGATCGCGGGTCAGACCCATGCCGCGGGCTACCAGTTATCAGAACAATCAGCGACGGGTCTTGGCCGCGCTTTTGCTGGAGAGGCCGCTATTGCGGACAATGCCTCCGTATTGGGCCGCAATCCCGGTGCTATTACCCGTTTTCGTAGCCCTACTCTTTCTAGTGGCGTTATCTACCTGAAACCGGATGTCAATATCGGCGGCCAGGTGCGCGACAATTTCGGCACCCAGAATGCCATAGCCAACGATATCGCAGATGATGCCTGGATCCCGAACCTATATTTCATTGCGCCGATTAACGAGCGTCTGAGCATGGGATTATCTGCCAACTCTCACTACGGCTTGGGGATCAAGATGCCGCTGGGCTATCATGCCGGTCATTTCGGTAATGTCTCGGACATCAGAACCGTCGATTTGGGGAGTGCGCTGGCTTATCGCGTCAGCGACATGCTCTCCATTGGGGTGGGGCTCTCTCTCATTCAGGGTGAAGGGGAAGTAGGCGGCACCTATCCCACCACCCTCACCAATGGTCAAAGCGTCATTGCCAAGCATGTGAAAGGCGATGGCCGCGAACTCGGCTGGAACACAGGTATTCTGTTGACCCCCAGCGAGCAAACCCGGATAGGTCTCTCCTACCGCAATGGCGTTGATCTCAAACTCAAGGGGGATGCGACCCTGAGTAAGCCAGTGGTGCCGGGTACATTTGTAAGCATCAGCGATCAAGGCAATCTGGTGCTGCCGCTGCCTGCGACGGCTGAGCTGGCACTCTTCCAGCAGATAAACGATAAACTGGCGATCCATAGCAGCATCAACTGGACTGACTGGAGCAAGTTTACATCGTTGACGGCCAATCTCGCTCATCTGGGCACCCTACCAATTAAAGAAGAACATTGGGAAGATAGCTGGCGCTATGCTCTGGGGATGACCTATCAACTGGATGCCAAATGGCAACTGCGCTCCGGCATGGCCTATGATGCCAGCCCGGTGCCAGCCGATCGTCGTACCATCTCCATCCCGGATGCCGATCGCCTCTGGTATAGCCTGGGAATGGGGTATCAGTTCACGCCCGACCTGAGCGTGGATCTGGGGCTGACCCTGATCGATGGCAAGAAAGTAGACGTGCATGAAAGCTTCACCCAAGGCAGCTATCAATCCCGCTTTGATGGTACCTCCGAAGGGGATGCCTGGCTGGCTGGTGCACAATTGAGCTATCTCTTCTAAATTCCTTCCCTGCAAAAAACGCTATGCCAATTATTGCCTTACTCAATAAGGTGAACACTGGCATAGTGTTCTGCAACACCATAAAATCAACCCAGTACCTTTACTGGAGCAAGGCATGTATTCCTACGTAGCAAGACAGCCGATCCTCGACAGAGACCTCAAAACTCATGCCTATGAGCTGCTCTTTCGCGATAGTCTGAATAATGTCTTCCCGAGCATCTCCTCCCAACAGGCGACATCACGCTTGGTGGTCGAACAGTTCCTGCAACAAAATATCGATCAGCTCTTGGGCGGCCGCCCCTGCTTTATCAACTTCCCCCACTCACTGCTGCTGGAGGGATTGGCAGAGTGCCTGCCGCCCGAAAAAGTGGTGATTGAAATTCTGGAAGATTCCCCACCGGATGATGCCCTGCTGGAAAAGGTGAAACAGCTGCACAAGCTGGGATATCAACTGGCACTCGATGACTTCACCATGTCACCGGATTGGGAGCGCTTCCTCCCCTTTATCCACATCATCAAGTTTGATCTTCGTGCCACCCCCCTGATGCAGATCAAAGTGTTTATCCAGCGGCATCAGACGCTGGGGCTCACCTATCTGGCGGAAAAAGTAGAGGACAAGGCGGAGTTCGAGCGGGTCAAACAGCTGGGGATCCAGCTGTTCCAGGGCTTTTTCTTCAGCAGACCCGAGATGGTCAAGCAAGCCACCATGGAGCCAGCGCAAGTCGTGGTGATGCAGTTGCTCAACGTGGTCAACGAGGCAGAGCCTGATATCAACAAGATTGAGCAGCTACTCGGTCAGGATATCTCCCTCTCCCTCAAGCTGTTGCGCTATGTCAACCATCTCAAAGGTCACACCAACCCTATTTCGTCATTTCGCCAGGCTGCCATCTATCTGGGCAACACCCAGCTAAAGCGCTTTGTTTCGCTGGTAGCCGCGACCAGCGCCGGCAAGGGCAAGAGCGCCGAACTCTACCAGATGTCGATGATCCGTGCCCGATTCTGTGAACTGCTGGCCCACGCCCACGCCCCGAGCCAGCAGGCACAACAGGCCTTTATCACCGGTCTCTTCTCCCTGCTGGATGTACTGATGGAGCAACCGATGGACAAGCTGCTCGGCACTATCCCTCTTATCGACGATATTCGGCTGGCGCTGCTGGAACGCAAAGGCAATCTGGGTTTCTACCTCGCGTTTTGTGAAGATTACGAGAGCGCCAACTGGTCACGGGTAACGGCCAGAACAGCCCGCCTGGGGCTGAGCGAGGATAAGGTGAGTCACCTCTATCTGGCCGCCACCACCTGGGTCACGGAACAACTGCTGGCGATGGAAGCCACCAATTAATTCGCCTCATCATTCACTTCGACCGCGATAGCGGTCGCCTCCCCGCCCCCGATACAGAGCGCGGCCACGCCTCGCCGCAGACCCCGTTGCCGCAGCGCGGCGATCAGCGTCACCAGAATGCGCGCGCCACTCGCCCCCAGCGGATGACCGAGTGCACAGGCCCCTCCATGCACATTGACCTTGTGATGAGGGATGCCGACCCCACTCATGGCCAGCATGGTGACCATGGCGAAGGCCTCGTTGATCTCAAAGAGATCCACCTCTTCCACCGACCATGCCAGACGCGCCAGCAAGCGTGAAATGGCGCCAATGGGTGCAGAGGTAAACTCGGCGGGCAATGCTGCATGGCTCTGATAACCGACAATCCGTGCCAGCACTGGTACCTGCCAGGCTTGCGCCGTGGCGCTATCCATCAATATCAGCGCCGCCGCACCGTCCGAGATGGAGCTCGAATTTGCTGCCGTAATGGTGCCCTCCTTGCCAAACGCAGGCTTCAGGGTCGGGAGCTTCTCCGGTCTGCCCTTGCCGGGCTGCTCGTCTTCGGCCAGCAACAAGCGCTCACTGCGATAGACGCTTGTCAGCTCGGTCACAAACGAACCAGCTTGCTGCGCATCACGGGCACGCTGCAACGACGCAAGAGCAAACTCATCCATGGCACTGCGGGTCAAACCGGCCTGATCGGCGCTGCGCTGGGCATGTACCCCCATCAGCTGGCCATCATAGGCATCTTGCAAACCGTCGAGGAAGAGGTGGTCCAGCACCTTTTGATGCCCCATCCGAAAGCCGTTGCGGGCGTTATCCAACAGATAGGGGGCACGGCTCATGCTCTCCATCCCCCCCGCGACCACCACCCTGTTGTCACCAAGGCGGATGGTATCCGCCGCCAGCATCACAGCTTTCATGCCGGATCCGCACACCTTGTTGACCGTGGTAGCAGGCACACTATCTGGCAACCCTGCTTTCAACAACGCCTGCCGAGCTGGCGCTTGCCCCACGCCCGCCGCCAGCACATTGCCCATAAACACTTCATCGATCTGCTCCGGACTCAGCCCACTTTGCTGTAGTGCCGCCTCGATGGCATAGGCACCCAACTCAGGCGCAGTCACCTCTGCCAATGCCCCCTGAAACGCCCCCATCGGAGTCCGTTTTGCCGCCACAATTGCAATATCCATTTGCCTGCCTCTGTTTGTTACATGGCCATAACATAGGGGTTCTGACGCAATGGAACAAGAGTTGCAGTGCAGTTTACGTTTAGGTAAGGTGCAGACAGGATTTAGTTCGCCAAGAAGTCTGTATGAACAACAAGGATGAAGGACGGCGCTTCAGCATCAGTGAGCTGGCCCGGGAATTTGATATTACGACGCGCAGTATCCGCTTTTATGAGGATCAGGGGTTACTCAATCCCGCCCGAGAGGGACAAACCCGCATTTACAGCAAGCAGGATCGGGTTCGCCTCAAACTCACCCTGCGCGGCAAGCGGCTCGGATTCAGCCTCGCCGAGATCCGCGAGCTGTTTGATCTCTATGATGCCGACAAGAGCAGCCGCACCCAGTTACAGACCATGCTGGGACTGGTTGAGGAGAAACGGGAGACACTGCAACAGCAGATGGAAGATATCAGGATGGTGCTGCTGGAGCTGGATGCCGCCGAGCAGCGCTGCCAACAGGCGCTTAGCCAGCTGGGATAACCGCCTTGCTGGCTTATCAGGTAAGTCCCTTCAGCCTGCTCACAAGATGCCAGATAGCAAAAAGCCACTCCTGAGAGTGGCTTTTCTTCAACCTGACGGTTCGCTATTAAACGCGAACGAAGTCCAGGTGGATCAGCTTGTAACGTACCGGGTGACGCTGGATAGCTTTCACTTTTACGTTAACTTCTTCACCGTTGACAACCAGAGTCAGTACAGACTCATAGAATTCCGGCTTCTCTTGAGCCAGGATCATTTTCTTGTGGTCAACAGTGATGGACAGGGCTTCTTTGCCTGCACCGTAAACGATGGCAGGAACTTGGTCAGCTTGACGCAGGCGGCGGCTCGCACCTTTCCCCAGGTCAGAACGGACTTCAGCTTGGAATACGAAAGACATAGTATGTATCTCTTTTTGATGAATTTATGGTGCTAACTGCGACCGGTCAGCACCTCGCAAAACGAGCGCGAATACTACCACGGGCCAAATTCGGATACAAGGCACCGACTCTGCATTTAGCGCCCCTGCTCCAACCGGGCGAATTGCTGCTGACGCTGGGCCGGGCTCAGGGCATCAAACCGCGCCAGGGTCTCGGCGCGCGGGCAGTAGAGACCCTCCCCAGTTCTGACCCGAATGCTCTTGCCAAGCCGCGGCTGATTCTCTGCCACCAGCGCCAGCAAATAGCTGTAGGTATCGGCTCCTCGGGCGCTGGATAACTGGTTGGCAATGCGCCACAGGGTCTCCCCTGCTGCGACCTGATGACACACAGTTTGTGGACCGCCGGCCGCAGGAGCCGAGAGGGTAAGCATGGCGTCACTGCCTGCGGATAAGCTAGCCGTGTGGCTGGCGAGCGCCATATCGGTACTCGCGACTCCCTCATATCCTTGGGCACCACTCATCCCCGCTGTGCGAAAGGTCACCCCCAGCTGAGCGAGCAGAGGTTCGCTCTCGGCGGGGTCGGTGAGCATATCAACACCACCGAACGCCTCTTGAGATGTGCGGAACTCGGCGATAAAGGGCGCGACAGGTTGCGCGTGATAATCAGGGGAACCACTCCCCTGCTGCACGATTGCAGCGACCTGGCCGGGGGCGACCCCGTAAGCCATCTCGTCGATACGCCGCAGCCTTGCCAGATAGGTTTTGGAGAGCTGCGCCTCCCCCTCGAACAGATCGAAAGGGGGGACCAGCCGGGCGGGAAAGAGGATCTGCCAGCGACCGTGCTTTTGCTTTTGGGCCAGCGGCGGAAACTGATTGCCACGCCAAGCCACAAACATCGCAGGCGGCGTGCGCGCCAGCGGGTAATATTCCGGGTTCAACTGCACCCAAGTTTGTTCCGCGATGGGTTGATAACCGCTGATCACCACCTGCGCCACACTCAACCAGATCCCCAGCATCCTTGCCTCCCTGATTTGCGGTTTGAAGGGGCTACCTGACCGGCGACCCCTTCTCATCACCCGCTATCATGCTGTTAAAACAGTTAGATAGCAGCTTAGCACTGAGCGATGGCGTTAAGCACCCGTTTATCGGAGACCGGATAAGGGGTCCCCAGATTCTGAGCGAAGAACGACACCCGCAGCTCCTCAATCATCCAGCGGATATTGACCACCTCGGTGGGAATAAGCTGGGATTTGGGGATCTTGGCCAGCAGCGCCTTGTACTCCGACTCCACACTGTGCACCTTGAGCATGTAGACCCGATCCCGGTTGGGATCGATGGCGAGCTTCTCGAGACGACGCTCGATGGCGCGCAGATAGCGCAGCAAATCAGGCAACCGCTGCCAACCGGTCTCGGTGACAAAACCTTTGTGAATAAGGTTGCCGAGCTGCTGCTGGATATCGGACATGGCAAAGGCGGTGTCGAGCTGCATCTTGCCCTTGAGCCGCTTCTTGATCTCATGGGAGAGCGTTAGTACGGCTTCCACCTGCTTGGCCACCTCCACCACCGCATCATTGAGCTCGGCACGGACATACTCCTTGAGCGCCTCGAAACCGGCCTCGTCCCAGGCCAGCCCACCATGTTGCTCGATCAGCTTGTCGCAGCCGCAGGCGATGCAGTCATCTATCAGCTCCGCCACCTTGCCAAACGGGTTGAAATAGAGCCCGAGCTTGGCCTTGTTGGGCAGCTTCTCCTGCAGATACTTGATAGGAGATGGCACGTTGAGCAGCACCAGCCGGCGCTGGCCCGCCCACATCAGCTGCTGCTGCACCACAGAGCTCTCCACCAGCTGAATGGCGACCGAATCCTTCTCGTCTACCAACGCCGGATAGGCTTTCACCTCGAAGCCGCCGCGCTTCTGGCTGTACTCCTGGGGCAGCTCGCCAAAGCTCCACAGGGTGAGACCGGACTGCTCGATGTCATCATCCGCCACTTGTGACAGGGTCTCCTGTACCTTGCCACGCAGCGACTCTTTCAAGGCATCCAGATCTTTCCCTTCCGCCACCTTCTTGTGTTTGTCGTCCACCACCCGGAAGGTGAGTTTCAGGTGATCGGGCACCGCAGCCCAGTCCCAGGATTCACGAGGTACGGTGACGCCGGTCATGCGGCGCAGTTGGCGCTCCATCTCGTCCAGCAGCGGTCCCTGCTCGGGGTTAATGCTGGCAAGCAGCGCATCGGCATAGTTGGGCGCCGGCACAAAATTCTTGCGCATCGGCTTGGGCATCGACTTGATAAGGGCCACCAACAGCTCGTGGCGCAGCCCGGGGATCAGCCACTCGAACCCCTTCACCTCCACCTGATTCAGGAGCGGCAGCGGGATATGCAGGGTCACGCCATCGGCGGCCTCCCCCGGCTCGAACTGATAGGTCAGCTTGAGCTTGAGACGCCCCTGCTGCCAGAAGTTGGGGTAGTCGAGATCGCTGATGTGGGCCGCATCCCCCTTCATCAGCATCTCTTTCTCGAAGTTGAGCAGTTCGGGATCCAGCTTTTGCGCCTCTTTCCACCACTTGTCGAAGTGGCGGGCGGAGATCACCTCCTCCGGCAAACGAGCATCGTAGAAGCGAAACAAGTCCTCATCATCCACCAGAATGTCACGCCGACGGGACTTGTGCTCCAGCGCCTCCACCTCGGCCAGCAGCTTGCGGTTATCGCTAAAGAAGCGGTGGCGGGTCTCGAAATCCCCTTCTACCAGGGCACGGCGAATAAAGAGCTCACGACAGAGCGGCGGATCGATGCGGCTGAAGTTGATGGTGCGCTCATTGACCAGGGTCAGGCCGTAGAGGGTCACCTTTTCCTTGGCCATCACGGCGCCATTTTTCTTCGACCAATGGGGGTCGCTGTGATGCAGTTTGATGAGATGACCCGCCAGCGGCTCTACCCACTCGGGTTCAATCTTGGCGTTGATGCGGGCGTAGAGACGCGAGGTTTCCACCAATTCTGCGGCCATCACCCACTTGGGCGGCTTCTTGAACAGACCCGAGGCCGGGAAGAGGTGGAAGCGGCCGTTGCGGGCGCCGAGAAACTCCGGTTTTTCCAGATCCTTGGTGCCGATATGGCTCAAGAGGCCGGTCAGCAGCGCGCAGTGCACCGTCTTGAAATCCGCCGGTTCATGGTTGACTTTAAAACCCAGCTCCTTGACCGTCTGACGCAGCTGGAAGTGAATGTCCTGCCATTCGCGCACCCGCAGGTAGGAGAGAAACTCCTTCTGGCACATGCGGCGAAACGGGTTGCTGCCAAGGGCATCCTGCTGCTCTTTCAGGTAGTTCCACAGATTGACAAAGGCGAAGAAGTCGGAATCCTTGTCCTCAAAGCGCCTGTGTTGCTCATCGGCGGCCTGCTTCTTCTCCATGGGTCGCTCACGGGGATCCTGAATGCTGAGGGCCGCGGTGATCACCATCACCTCGCTCAAGCAGCCGGTCTGCGCCGCGCTGATCACCATCTTCGCCAAACGCGGATCAAGGGGGATGCGCGAGAGCTGGCGACCGGTCTCGGTCAGCTGCAACTTGGCTTCGCGCTCGCCGGTGGCGGGCAGCTCGCGCACCGCCTCCAGCTCTTTCAAGAGAGTCAGGCCATCCTTGATATGGCGGGACTCTGGTGGCTCGACGAAGGGGAACGCCTCCATGTTGCCAAGGCCGAGCGCCAGCATCTGCAGGATGACGGAGGCCAGGTTGGTGCGCAGGATCTCGGGGTCGGTGAAGGCAGGGCGGCTGTTAAAATCCTCCTCCGAGTAGAGGCGGATACAGATGCCGTTCGCCACCCGACCGCAACGCCCTTTACGCTGGTTGGCGCTGGCCTGGGAGACCGGCTCGATGGGCAGGCGCTGCACCTTGGTACGCCAGGAGTAGCGGCTGATGCGGGCTGTGCCCGGATCGATGACGTAGCGAATGCCCGGCACCGTCAGCGAGGTCTCCGCCACGTTGGTGGCGAGCACGATGCGTCGCCCAGCATGGGGCTGGAACACCTTGTTCTGCTCGGCGTTGGAGAGACGGGCGTAGAGCGGCAACACCTCGGTATCGCGCAGATTGAGCTTGCGCAGGGCATCGGCAGTATCGCGGATCTCCCGCTCGCCGTTCATGAAGATAAGGATGTCCCCCAGCCCCTCGCGGGCCAGCTCTTCCACCGCATCGAAGATCCCCTGCAGTTCGTCGCGCTCTTCAAGACCTTCGCTCTTGTCACTGGTAAGTGGGCGATAGCGCACCTCCACCGGATAAGTGCGGCCGGAGACCTCGATCACCGGCGCCTTGTTAAAATGGCGGGAGAAACGTTGCGGGTCGATGGTGGCCGAGGTGATGATCACCATGAGATCAGGGCGCTTGGGCAGCAGTTGCTTGAGATAGCCCAGGATGAAGTCGATATTGAGGCTGCGCTCGTGGGCCTCGTCAATGATGATGGTGTCGTACTGGGTGAGCATCCGGTCGTTCTGGATCTCCGCCAGCAGAATACCGTCAGTCATCAGCTTGATGTGGGTCTGCTCGCTCACCTGATCGGTAAAGCGCACCTTGTAACCCACGTAGTGGCCGAGTTCGGACTCCATCTCCTCGGCAATACGGGCCGCCACGGTGCGGGCTGCCAGACGGCGCGGCTGGGTGTGGCCGATAAAGCCCTTGACCCCACGCCCGAGCGCCAGACAGATCTTGGGGATCTGGGTGGTTTTGCCCGAGCCGGTTTCCCCAGCGATGATCACCACTTGGTGCTCTTGAATCACCTTGGCGATCTCCGCCTGTTTCTGGCTGACCGGCAGGTTGTCCGGATAGGTGACCTTGGGTACGCCCGCAAGACGGGATTGATAGCGCGCTTGTGCGGCATCCAGATCGGCAGCGATGGTCTCCAGCACGGCGGCCTGTTTGCCTTCAGGCAGCTTCTTGACCCCGTGCAGACGGCTGGAAAGGCGGCGGGCGTCGAGGTTCATGCAGGCAGAGAGACGGCGGCGCAGCGCCTCGATAGAGAGAGACAAGGTACGAATTCCTTAAATAGGTGCCCAGAGGGGCTATATCGATTAGCTGGGAGCGATCCTAAAGAGCGAGCGGGGGCGGTGCAAGCCTTAACGTAGCGTTATATATGGGGAGACAGAGAGATTGGCCGATCCTCAAACATGGTAAAACAATCATTGTAAGATGGCATAACATGAATAAATGGCAGCATATGAAATAGCCAAGGCAAGCCGAAGCTTGCCTTGGGAGAGAGAAAAACAGGGTTAACCGTGGGTGTGATGGACAAAACAGGTGGTGAGCTGGGCGTGAATGGCCTGCATGACATTGTGACGATTGATGACCCCGAGCAGACGCCCCTCCTCCACTACCGGATAGATCTTCGGCTTTTGCCCCATCATCATCTCCGCCAGGCTCAAAATGCTGGTATCGGGTCCCACCGACAACACCTCCTTGCGCATCACATCCTTGACCTGCGCCACCTGTTCGCAGTGATAGGCCTCCTTAAGCAGCACTGCGATGCAATCCTGCTCGGAGATCCAGCCAATCAGATGGCCCTGCCCATCCACCACCGGGCCACCGAGCTGATGACTGTTCAAAAATTTGTCGACCGCAGCTTGCACCATCATGTCGGCAGTGAAGGTGATGGGTCTGCTCTGCATATAATCCTTGGCTTTTAGCGATTCCATATCTGCTCCCCTACGGTAGTCCATCAAGCTGGCGTCTTGTTCGCCGGTACCGGCACCATGCTCGGCTTGTTCCAAGCATAGCTGGCTCGCGGCAGTATGAGTCAGCGGCCAGCCTCTCCCTCAATTGATGGCATGATCCGGCTCGCGATCCGGAATGGCTGCCATCATCATCTGCGGCAGGTGATCGGCCAGCACCGCCACCACAGCGGGATCGACCCGCCCCTGATCCGCCAGTTGCTGCATAAAGGTCAATGCGTCACGGGCAGGCAGGCCGCGCCGATAAGGTCTGTCCTGCACCATTGCCTGAAAAATATCAGCGACCCGCAGGATCCGCGCTTCAAGCGCCATGGCGGATGCCGGCAGGTGGAACGGATAGCCCTCCCCATCAGGCTCCTCATGGTGATAGGCCGCCCAACAGGCAATATCTTCAAACCCTTCGATATGGCGCAGGATCTGGTAAGTCTCGAAGCTGTGGGTATTGATGATGGCCCGCTCCTCTTTCGTCAGGCTGGCAGGCTTGTCGAGGATCTCGTCCGGCACCCTGAGCTTGCCCAAATCGTGCAGCAAACCGGCGATCTCCAGCATGTCACAATGGATGGCACTGACTCCCATCTGCTCGGCCAATGCCCGAGACAACCTGCTCACACCGAGCGAATGCGTCATCGTGAATGGGCTTTTGGCGTCGACAATGCCAGAGAAGATCTGCGCCAGCGCTTTTAGCTCCCCGTTGAAGGTCAGGCAAGGCTCCCGCACCTGCAGCATCTCCAGCATGTAATCATTGATGGAGCGAGCCTCAAGCTGCAGCCAGAATGCCTCGGAGCGAGACGCCTTGAGGAAGGCATCCACCAGCTCGGGGGCAAAGAACTCGTCACGGAAATCCTGCAGGCGTGCGCGGATCTCGTTGGTATGCATCAACAATGAACCATCGCCATAGTAGGGCGCCGCCAACGCATCGCAGCGATCCACCAGAAAGATAAGGTTGGCCTGACGGGCCACATTGGGGTCCACATCGACCATCTCGCGCAACAGGTGCCAGTGGGTATGGTGATAACGGATAGGCAGGGCCAGCGGGGCCAGCAAACGGAAATCCTTGAGCAGCTGATATCCCACCTCGCAGTGGCGCTGGGAGGACTCCCAATCGAACTCGCTGACCAGATGGTGATGGGTGATGGTCGAGGAGACACCGATATCATGCAGCACCCCCAACTCGAACAGCAGACACCGTTCGGCCTTACTCATCCCCAGCTCCCGGCTGCACTCGGCAGCCATAATCCTGACCCGTTTACCGTGGGCCACATCGCCAATGCCCACCAGATCCAGCGAGGCTGACAGGGCATACACCACCTGCCTTAGATCCACTTGCAACGAAAAGGGGGCTACGCCCTGCGCTCTGTCCATGATCCGGGTCCCATGCGATGTTGTCGTATCAAACTGGCGCTGTTTTATGCTTCGCCTTCTATCAACTTAGTCAATAGCCGAGCCTTTTACCTTGTTTTTATAGGGATTTATGATCTGCGAAGCGTTGTTGTCCAAATCCGCCATGTAGTGGTCTCATCATCCCGAACACCATTTTAGGGTAATGCCTCCGAGCGGTTGAGCTGGCATGATAAGCTTCTTTGAGGCTCATGGCTTCATGGCATCCATCACCGTTCACTGCCCTCGCTGCAACTCTGTAGTGGTCAACTAAATCCGGACACTTGGTTAGGCCGTTCTTCGGCTTTTGCTGGCGGTATCCCGTTATTGTGTTGATGTGGACGCAGCCAGTTGTAGTGATCCATCAGGTAATAACTGATATCCCGCTTTGCTTCCCGCAAGCTCATATATCCCAGAGCCGGGAGCCACTCTGACTTCAGGCTTCTGAACAATCGCTCCATCGGGGCGTTATCCCAGCAGTTACCACGACGACTCATGCTCTGGGTTATGCGATAACGTCACAGTCGTTGCCGAAATGCCCGGCTACCATATTGGCTGCCCTGGTCAGAGTGAAATAGCACGCCGGATGGGCAACCCCGCTGCTGATAGGCCATCTCCAGTGCTTTGATAGCCAGTTCTGCATCAGGTTTATCAGACATCGCCCAGCCCATGACCCGTCGGGTGATGCCAACGGCCACCTGCCCAGACGTAGGTGATATCGCCACACCACACCTGATTGGGTTGCTGGACATCAAATTCGCGGGCCAGCAGATTGGGAATGTCCGGTCGTTCAGACCGTGCCACCTTGTAACGGTGTGCGCCCGGCTGTTTGGATGCCAACCCGGCCTCCTTCATCAGGTTACGTACCTTGAATCGGCCAATCTGATACCCCAACTCTCGCATCATCGACATCAAGGCGCGGCTGCCCGCTGAGTTCCGGCTTTCTTTGAACAAACGGCGCAACTCACAGCGCTGCTGCATACGTTCACGGTTAATCGTCCGCCTGCGAGCCAGATAATTGTAAAAACAGGAGGTGGGAACATCGAAGGCGCAGCAGACCAGAGTGATGGGGGCTTGCTCCCTTAATCGGTCTATCAGCGCGTACGTGTGAACTCGTCCGCCATCAAGAGAGCAGTAGCCTTTTTTAGAATGTCCTTCTCACGTTCGAGCCGGTTGATGCGGGCTTCCAGCTCCTGAATTTTTTGCTGCTCCGGAGTCAGTGCTTTTACGGTGGGGGTTGTACCACAGCGTTCGGATTGCAGTTGCTGAACCCAGCGACGGAGCACGGTTTCACCGACATCCAGTGAACGGCTTGCTTCGGGGACTGAATATCCCTGGTCGAGCACCAGGGATGCGGCGTCGAGTTTGAATTCGGCAGTATATGAGCGACGTAATCTTGTCATTGAACACCTCAGGTCATGGTGGCGACTGTACCACCTAAAATGGTGTCCGGGATGATTAGACCACTACAGTGAATACCATTTCCATACAGAGGTAGGAAAAACTTTGAACAGAAAACACAATATATGTAGCAAAACAGCACCAAAGCGAAAGGGCTACAAAATGGCACAAGCAGCCACACTCACACAGCAACAGCTACAACGTGTTTTGGATTATTTGCGCACACGCAGACACTACAAGCGCAACAGAACGATTATTTTGCTAACGCATTACGCAATGCTACGAGTGGGAGAAGTAGCGGCGCTACGTTATTGTGACGTATTGGAAGCTGACGGACAGATTAAAGCTGAAACAACGCTAACAGCTGCGCAAACAAAGGGCAAGCGAGGGCGTAAGATTTGGTTTGCTGAAAAAGTAAGGGCTGAACTTGCTGCGTATGTAGTAGCACATAAACCAAAGCAGCTTACTCAAACTTTGTTTTACACGCAGCGAAGTGACGGATTTACGGCAAACACATTGACGCACATTGTGAATGGTATATACAAAGGTGCTGGTATAAGTGGCGCTACGTCACACAGCGGTAGGCGCACTGGGCTTACTAACTTGGCAGAACGTGGGGTTGGTGTGAGAACGCTAATGGCGTTAGCTGGACACAGCAATATGGCTACTACACAACGATATATTGATATACGCCCAGCTATGCTTAAAGCGGCTGTTGAGTTGGTTTGAGTTTTCACAAGAAGCCTACTCAGCAGTAGATTTTTACGCTACACTCAACACAAGACTAATGTGCGTATGCGCAATATAGAAAGAGATGGTATGAGCAAGGATATGACTTTGACTTCTTATGGTCCAATAGAAGGTATTGTCCTATTGGGGGGGGGTAAGCTACTAAGAAAGATCTCGCTTTGGGCTGTGTCCGAAGGTGCTCCGCTTAAAGTTATAACATCGCCAAGACACGCTGAAGAGGTCGAAGATGAAGAAACTTTACTTGACTTCTGTTCTCGACATAAGATAGATCACTTGGTGGCAGAGCAGATTACAGAGCAATCAGTTGTAAGATTTTTAGCCGATACAAAACAATACTTTTATCTAAGTTTGGGCGCTGCGTGGATTTTTAAGAGCGAAGTGATTGAAAGACTTTTCAATAACCAGCTTTTCAATCTACACGGAACACGTTTGCCGCAGAACAGAGGTGGAGGTGGTTTTAGTTGGCAAATAATGATGGGTAATAGATTTGGCTTTTGTGCTTTACATCAAGTAGATGGCGGAGTGGATACTGGCGATATTATTGCGACTGAGGAGTTTATATATCCATCAACTGCTCGTATCCCACAAGATTACGAGAGTATATATATTGATAAAAATGTCGACTTTGTTATCAACTTCATCGAAGCCCATCGAAATGGAATGGAAGCTGTTAGACCGATTCGGCAATCGGAGTGGTTTTCAAGTTATTGGCCAAGACTCAACACGGATTTAAATGGTTTTATTGATTGGAGTTTAAACGCAGATGAAGTAGAGCGTTTTATCTGTGCGTTTGACTCTCCATACAAAGGAGCATCTACTTTTTTAAACGGCAAAAGAGTTTTCTTAAAAAGAGTATCTACAAGCGCACAAGACGGTCGATTTCACACATTTCAAAATGGTTTGATTTATCGAAAGTCTAAAGATTGGGCATGTATTGCTTTAAAAGGGACTACTCTAATAGTTGAAGAAATGCGTAGTGAGGATGGTAAAGATATTCTTAAAGATTTGAAGGTTGGAGACCGCCTTTATACACCTCAATCATTTTTAGAAAATGCTATTGACAGAGTTATATACACACCTACTGGCTTGAAGGGTATTTAAGTTTAGAAGTTAGAATAGCCTTTGCTTTTTGTTGCGCAACATGTAACCATAAGGGAAGGTGCGAATAAGCGGCTCGCACCTTCCTTAGGCGAATATTTAGCGGGTGCAGCTCAAAGTAGCATGGAGGTTGCGAGGTCTATTAGACCTATGCTAGCAGGATATTTGCATCGCCGATTCCCTGGCATGGTAGATAGCCTGTTGCTGTTCGGACAGGTAATTCAAGCTATTAATGTTGCTCCACAAAACAGCCCACTTTTTCATGCTCAGAACATTACTGCGGAATTAAATGAAATAAACGGTTACGCTGGGCAATATCATCACGATACGAATTGTACAGATCTAGTTATCACCTGACACCGGCCTCAAACCGGTGTCTTGTTTACGCTACTTTAGTGCGCACTTCCTTCGGTATCAATTTCAGACCCTTTTTGAACATGCTGTAGGGAGTCTGTCCTTCCATCATCCTGCCCTGATGTGGCCGCTCGATAAAGCCGTTGCTCTGCGGTCTGCGTACCTTGGTGGTCCGGTGCTCAATCCCCTCCAGTTGCAGGAACAGCTCGTAGGGATGATGGTCAGGGCGCCCACAGAACTCGCGCCCGTTGTCCGACAAGATGGTATTGTAGTGGTCTAATCATCCCGGACACCATTTTAGGTGGTACAGTCGCCACCATGACCTGAGGTGTTCAATGACAAGATTACGTCGCTCATTTACTGCCGAATTCAAACTCGACGCCGCCTCCCTGGTGCTCGACCAGGGATATTCTGTCCCCGAAGCCAGCCGTTCACTGGATGTCGGTGAAACCGTGCTCCGTCGCTGGGTTCAGCAACTGTAATCCGAACGCTGTGGTACAACCCCCACCGTAAAAGCACTGACTCCGGAGCAGCAAAAAATTCAGGAGCTGGAAGCCCGCATCAACCGGCTCGAACGTGAGAAGGACATTC
>NZ_JBGLRC010000021.1:0-73096 GCF_041402345.1 Aeromonas sp. S11(2024)
GCGCCAGTTTAAAAGTCAGCGAGTAATCGCGCTGTGTCCGTTTCACACCTTGTCCCATCGGGTTCTCCATTTATTGGGGGGAAAGGTGTAAACCATATTCAGGACGGGACAGATGTAACGGATAAAGAAGCAGAAAATAAAACCTGAACTGGACAATCATGCAGCCCAAGTATTCAAACCTGCGGGACTTCCTGCCCACCAGCGAACCCGTTTGAGCAATATGATGAGGCTGAAAGTCATTGCATTCATTTGAGCTGATCACGACAATTTGCCCACCGGAGTGACCCTCTCCTTGAAATACCGGGTAACAAGGGGTATAACCACGCGTTTTATCAGGTGTAATAAGTGAGCGGTATGATGCAAGCCCCTTTTTGGCAGACCAAGAGTCTGCAGCAGATGACTGAATCCGAATGGGAATCCCTCTGCGATGGTTGCGGAAAATGCTGCCTCAACAAGCTGATCGATGAAGATACCGACGAACTGGTTTTCACTAATGTCGCCTGCAATTTGCTTAACACCAAGACCTGTCAGTGCTCTGATTACGCCAATCGTTTCAAAAAAGAGCCTGACTGTCTGCAGATCACCCATGACAAGATCACCGAATATGACTGGCTCCCCTCAACCTGCGCATATCGCCTGCTGTCTGAAGGTGACACTCTTCCAGAGTGGCATCCTCTGCTGACCGGCAGTCGTTCCGCGATGCATCAGGCTGGTCAATCCGTCCGTGGCAAAGTCATTCACGAGGATCAGGCGGGTGAATGGATCGATCACATCATCACTTGGGCCAGCTGACACGCTCAACCCGCTATTCTCCAGAGGCAAGGGCTGCACAATGTGCAGCCCTTGTTGTTTCTGCAAGCAGGGTTTGTAGTTTGGTTGGCTTAAGCCACACACATATCTGGCTGGCTAAACCTGAGACCTCCCAGCTGCGTATGGAAAGGGAGAGGGAGAGGCAGAGGCAGAGGCAGAGGCTATGGGTATTGCTTGATACCCGCGATGGCGCCTCTGTTCACCCCTTAAACCTGATCAGCTGTTCCACGAGCCATAGCAACACTGATGTAATGGCAGGCAAAGCAACCGCCTATCCCCTTAGAGCGCGAATAAAGCATAATCGCATTACAGACGGGGCCTAGGTCAATCCTGGTGAGCCCCTCCCCTTAATCCTCTTGAAATACCCAGTAACAACTGTTGTGGTTGCGATGGAACTGGGGGCGATTCACAGGGGATGATTACTCCCCCTGAATCGCACGCATAAAAAAACCGGCGCCTTGGCGCCGGTTTTTGCTCACTATGTCTCGATTACAGAGAAGCAGTGAAGGTACGGGTGATGACGTCTTGCTGTTGCTCTTTGGTCAAAGAGTTGAAGCGAACGGCATAACCGGATACGCGGATGGTCAACTGCGGATATTTCTCCGGGTTTTCCATGGCGTCCAGCAGCATTTCACGGTTCATCACGTTAACGTTCAGGTGCTGACCACCCTCTACGTTGGATTCGTGGTGGAAGTAACCGTCCATCAGGCCAGCCAGGTTGGCTTTCTGGGCTTCCATATCTTTACCCAGTGCGTTCGGAACGATGGAGAAGGTATAGGAGATACCATCTTTAGCGTAAGCGAACGGCAGCTTGGCTACGGAAGTCAGGGAAGCAACAGCACCTTTCTGGTCACGACCGTGCATCGGGTTTGCACCCGGGCCGAACGGAGCACCAGCACGACGGCCATCCGGGGTGTTACCGGTCTTCTTACCATATACCACGTTGGAGGTGATGGTCAGAACAGACTGGGTAGCAACAGCACCACGGTAGGTGTTCAGCTTCTGAATCTTCTTCATGAAGCGCTCAACCAGGTCACAGGCGATATCATCGACGCGAGCGTCGTTGTTACCGAACTGCGGGTATTCGCCTTCGATTTCGAAGTCGATGGCAACGCCATCTTCGTCACGAATCGGCTTGACCTTGGCGTACTTGATGGCAGACAGGGAGTCAGCAGCTACAGACAGACCAGCGATACCACACGCCATGGTGCGATATACGTCACGGTCGTGCAGCGCCATCAGAGAGGCTTCGTAGCTGTACTTGTCGTGCATGTAGTGGATGATGTTCAGCGCAGCAACGTATTGCTTGGCCAGCCAATCCATGAAGTGGTCCAGACGATCCATTACGTCGTTGTAGTCGAGGTACTCGGACTTGACCATCTCGGTTTTCGGACCGACCTGGATCTTGAGCTTCTCGTCCATACCACCGTTGATTGCATACAGCATGGTCTTGGCCAGGTTGGCACGAGCACCGAAGAACTGCATCTGCTTACCAACGATCATCGGGGATACACAGCAAGCGATGGCGTAGTCATCGTTGTTGAAATCCGGACGCATCAGATCGTCGTTCTCGTACTGAACGGAAGAGGTCTCGATGGATACCTTGGCACAGTACTTCTTGAAACCGACCGGCAGCTTCTCGGACCACAGGATGGTCAGGTTCGGCTCAGGGGACGGGCCCATGGTGTACAGGGTGTTCAGCATACGGAAGCTGTTCTTGGTGACCAGAGTACGGCCATCAACGCCCATACCAGCCAGGGTCTCGGTCGCCCACATCGGGTCGCCGGAGAACAGTGAATCGTATTCCGGAGTACGCAGGAAGCGAACCATACGCAGCTTCATGACCATGTGGTCCATCAGCTCCTGGGCTTCTTGCTCGGTGATCAGGCCTTTCTGCAGGTCACGCTCGATGTAGATATCCAAGAAGCTGGAGGTACGACCGAAGGACATGGCTGCACCGTTCTGGGACTTGACTGCCGCCAGGTAGGCGAAGTAGGTCCACTGTACGGCTTCTTTAGCGTTCTTGGCCGGTACGGAGATATCGCAACCGTACTTGGCAGCCATCACCTTCATCTGTGCCAGGGCACGGTGCTGCTCGGAGATCTCTTCGCGCAGACGTATGGTGGCTTCCAGGTTGACGCCGTTTTCCAGGTCAGCTTGCAGGGACTTGAACTGGGCCAGTTTGTCGGCCATCAGGAAGTCAACACCGTACAGAGCAACACGACGGTAGTCACCGATGATACGGCCACGGCCGTAGGCATCCGGCAGACCGGTGATAACACCAGACTTACGGCAGTTCAGGATGTCTTTGGTGTAAACGTCAAACACGCCCTGGTTGTGAGTCTTGCGGTATTCAGTGAAGATCTTCTCGACCATCGGGTCCAGTTGACGACCGTACACTTCGCAAGAAGTTTTAACCATCTTGATACCGCCGTTGGCGATGATGGCGCGCTTCAGCGGCTTGTCAGTCTGCAGACCAACGATCTGCTCCAGGCTCTGATCGATATAACCGGCATCGTGTGCGGTAATGGTGGAGGGCAGGTCAGTATCAAAATCGACCGGCGCATGAGTGCGGTTCTCGATTTTGATCCCTTCCATGACCTTGTCCCACAGCTTGGTGGTCGCTTCGGTCGCGCCAGCCAGGAAGGACTCGTCACCTTCATACGGGGTGTAGTTCTTCTGGATGAAGTCACGGGTGTTGACAGAGGTCTGCCATTCACCGGCCGCGAAGCCTTCCCATGCTTTTTGGAACTGTTCGTTAAGTTCTGCCATTTTTCATTACCTCACACGGTATTGATGTAGTATCCCGCAATCATCCTTAATGATGACGACGGAAGATAAACCAGTAAGTCAGACCAACCATCACGCCACCACCGATGATATTGCCGATGGTCACGGGGATGAGGTTGTGTAGGACGAAGTTGGATACGGTCAGGTCAGCAAAGGTTGCCGGATCCTGGCCGATGGCCTGCCAAAATTCCGGACTAGCCACGCTGTGGATAGCGATACCAACCGGAATCATAAACATGTTTGCGATGCTGTGCTCGAAACCTGATGCAACGAACATGGCAACCGGCAGCAGCATAACCACTACCTTGTCAGTCGCGCTGCGGGCACCAAAAGCCATCCAGGCAGCAAGACATACCATCAGGTTACAGAGGATACCCAGCGCCACCGCTTCGAAGAAGGTGTGGTGAATTTTGTGTTGGGCCACTTTGAGGGCGTTAAGGCCCCACTGACCGTCTGCGGCCGTGTACTCGGCAGAAACGATGATCAGCGCCACCATCAGCAGACCGCCAATCAGGTTACCGAAGTAGACCAGACCCCAATTCTTGAGCAGCTGAGCCCAGCTGATGCGATTGGCAGCCTTGGCCACCAGCGTCAGGGTGGTGGAGGTGAACAACTCGGCACCGAGCAGCACACAGAGAATAAGTCCGAGAGAGAAGCAGAGACCGCCCACCAGCTTGGCCATACCCCAAGGCATGGAGCCGGTTCCGGTCGTCACTGTGATGTAGAAGATAAATGCGATGGCGATGAAAGCGCCTGCGGTGATGGCCAGTGGAATGACCTTGTATGCCGGCTTGGTAGCCTTGGCATAGGTGATGTCTTCAGCCAGTGCAGCGATGGCTTCGGGCTTGAGACAATCGAATGGAGATTCAGCTTTCAATTATTTTCTACCTGAATGTTTTGCCTGTTGAAATCATAACAAAGGGCCAAATAGCCAAAATTGACATTGATCAAGTTTATCAGAGTGCGAATGTAATTTTACTACAAATATTTTAGTGCGATGGCTACGCCACTTTACACCAGGTATCAGCTGAAACAGAAATATCACATTTTTAATGCAATGATTTTAAAGAATTTATTCCAGAGCATGGAAATATGGTATTGGCAAGATATCTTTGCAGTTCAACAGCACATCCCCTGCCCTGCCATCAACCCCCTTAGGGGTATTTTTTGTTTTTTATTTCATCTTTGAATAACAATCCCTTGCCTTGCCGCACCATAAACAGAAGGGGCCACACGGCCCCTTCCTTTACAGCAACAATCACGCCCAGTGATGGGCTCGCTTGGCCTTCTGCAACTTCTCGTAGGCCGCCAGCAGCTTCTGGTGCAGCGGGAACTGGGAGAGCGACAGGTCGGCCGCCTCCAGACCGTGGAAGCGAGCTTCGCCACTGGCGTTGGCCCATGCCTGTGCCAGCGTCTCTTCGCCATACATGCGGGTGAAGACGGCGCGATACTGCTCCGGATCCCGCTCCTCGTCGAGGAACAACTCGACGCAGGCACGCAGGGCGCGGTAGTAGCTGGCACGCTCGGCAGTGAACACTGACTGGTTGAACTCCATGGTCCAGTCGATGAGATCCAGTGCGGTCTCCAGCTCACCGGCGGCCAGCGCCAGCATGGCTTTCAGCTCGCCAACGCGCAGGGTGTGCAGCGCGGTCCCCTTGGCAGCGGCGATGCCCAGCAGCTCGCGTACACGGGTGCGCTCGTCGTGCCCCTCTTCATCCAGTTGATCAAACAACGCCATGTACTGCTCGGCGTCCCAATCCAGTGATGGCAGCGCCAGGATCACTTCGCGCAGGTTGGCGCCCATATTGTTGTTGGCCAGCAGCAGATCTTCGGCCGGATAGATGTCGGACATGCCCGGCACCAGAATGCGGCAGGCGTAGACACCCAGATGCTCGTAGTCGGCGATATAGACCGGCTGCTCCAGCTCATGGAAGATGCCGATCAGGTGATCGAACTCCTCCTGCGAGGTGCCACGGAAGTCCCAGTCGGCAAACTCGAAGTCCGCATCCTGCTTGAACAGATCCCAGCTGATAAGGCCCGAGGAGTCGATGAAGTGGGTCTCGAGGTTGTGGTGATCAGCCACCTGCTCGTTGTCGAATGACGGCGGCACGAACACGTCGAGATCCTTGAGACCGCGGCCCTGCAGCAGCTCAGTGACGGTCCGCTCGAAGGCCACTTCGAAGCGCGGGTGGGCACCGAAGGAGGCAAAGCAGGTGCCGTTGCTCGGGTTGAGCAGCACCACGCAGATGACCGGATAACGGCCACCCAAAGAGGCATCGAAGCTGTAAATGGGGAAACCTTCCGCTTCGAGCGCCGCGATGGAGGCGGCAATCCCCGGATAACGGGCAATGACCTCGTCCGGGATCAACGGCAGGCTGATAGCCTCGGCGATGATCTTGTTCTTCACGTGGCGCTCGAACACTTCGGAGAGCGCCTGGGTGCGCGCTTCGGTCTTGGTGTTGCCAGCGCTCATGCCGTTGGAGACATAGAGGTTGCCGATGATGTTCATCGGGATGTAGACGGTCTCGTGATCGGACTGACGCTCGAACGGCAGGGCGACGATACCGCGCTCCTCGTTGTTTGACTGCAGATCCACCAGCATGTCGGCGGTCACTTCACCGTCCGGGTTGTAGAACTTGCGGGTGAAGCTGTCGAGCAGACCGGCCGGGAACTGGTCGCCCTCGATGGGGAACCACTTTTCGTTCGGGTAGTGAACGAAATCGCCGTTGGCGACCTGCTCGCCCAGATAGAAGTCGGCGAAGAAGTAGTTGGTGGAGAGACGCTCGAAATATTCGCCAAGGGCAGACGCGAGGGCCGCCTTCTTGCTGGCACCCTTGCCGTTGGTGAAGCAGAGGGCGCACTCTTTGTCGCGAATATGCACCGACCAGACGTTCGGCACGGGGTTGAGCCAGGAGGCCTCTTCAATATCAAAGCCCAAGGCTTGCAGCTTGGTCTGGAAGCGTTCGATGGAGTCTTCCAGCGCCGCGTCCTTGCCGGGAATAAAAGTGTGGTCAGTCATCACGATATCCTGATTTTTATTGGCTCATGTTCGGCCGCAGATAATAGCAGGGGTCGGCGGCTTTGGCAGGACAAAAATCAGCAAACAGGGATGAGTCGCACGGTGAGAAACCGGCTTGCCCCCTCTCCCCCGCCACAAACAGCGCGGGCCCGGGGATTGCCCGGGCCCGCTGGTTACGCGACGCGATAAACCGTCAGAGCTGCTTGCCCTGGCTCGCAATCACCTGGCTGTACCAGTGGAAGCTCGCTTTCTTGATCCGGCGAAGGGAGCCCCCCTGCTCGTCACGCTCCACATAGACGAAGCCGTAACGCTTCTGGTAACCGTTGAGCCAGCTCAGGATGTCGGTGAACGACCAGGCGCAGTAGCCGAGCAATTCCACTCCATCCTGCATCGCCTCCTGGCAGGCCTTGACGTGGCTGCGCAGGTAATCGATGCGGTACTCATCGTTCACCTTGTCGCCCGCCTCCAGCTTGTCGAACTCGCCAAGACCGTTCTCGGTGATCATCAGCGGCAGGCCATAGCGGGAAGAGAGGCGACGCAGCGCGATGCGCATCCCGGTCGGATCGATGGCCCAGTCCCAGTTACTGGTCTCAAGGTGCGGATTGGGCGCCGTCTTGTAAAGACCCGGGATGCCGCTCGATGGCGTAGTACCCTTCTTGCCGGTGGTGTTGATCCGCTGCAGGGTCTGACCGCCCAAGGGGTTATCTGTGTAGGTCAGGGTGTAGTAGTAGTTGACGCCGATGTAGTCGGGCGTCCCCTCTCGCAGCAACTCCATATCGCCCGGCAGGATCTCCGGCGCCTCGCCGTTTTCTCGCAAGTAAGCGAGCGCCGCCTGGGGATAGCGGCCAAAGCAGTAGGCATCCAGCCACCAGAGGTTGTTGAACTCCTCGGCGTTCTCGTAGGCCAGCATATCTTTCGGGTCGCACGACGCCGGATAGGCAGGGGAGTAGGCAAAGCTCGGGCCGATGAGGCCATTTGGCACATGCTGGCGAAACGCCTTGATCACTCGGGCATTGGCCAGAAACGCGATGTGGTTGGCGGCAAAGAAGCGCTTGCGATCCTGCACAGCGGGCGGATGGGTGCCGAGCTGATAAGCGTTAGTCAGGTTGTAGTTCTGCTCGTTAAGCGACACCCAGTACTTCACCTTGCCGGCAAAGCGCTGATAGAGGGTCACGCAGTAGCGCTCGAAATCCTCGATAATGCGTCGGTCTTCCCAGCCGCCGTACTCATCTTGCAGCGCCTGCGGCAGATCCCAGTGATAAAGGGTCAGCACCGGTTCGATCTGGTGGGCCAAGAGGGTGTCGATCAGCTTCTCGTAGAAGGCCAGACCCGCCTCGTTCACCTCCCCCCGACCGGTGGGATAGATGCGTGGCCAGCTCACCGAGAAGCGGTAAGCCTTGAGCCCCATCTCGGCCATCAGCGCCACGTCCTCTTCCATGCGGTGGTAGTGATCCACCGCCACATCGCCGTTGCTCCCCTCAAAGGTCTTGCCCGGCAGCTTGGTGAAGAGATCCCACACCGAGGGCCCCTTGCCATCGGCATTCCAGCCCCCCTCCACCTGATAGGCGGCGGAGGCGGCGCCCCACAGAAAATCGCTCGGGAAGTCGTTGAACTTGTGGTGATGCATCTGGTGTTGCTCCTTCTGCGCTGATGGTGTCAGCCATCTCTGATAACTCGGCGCCCCCGTGCCGGGGCATCCGAAATGAATTGGCATAAGCATCCATCACTTCTAAAATTCCGTCCAATGACAAATTTGACCACTCAACATTCCCAACAGGAATGAAAGGAGCCCTGATGGAGCTACGGGATCTGAAAGCCTTCGTCACTCTGGGGGAGGTGCTGCACTTCGGCCAGGCGGCGGTACGTCAACACGTTACCCAATCCGCCCTGAGCAAACAGATCAGGCGACTGGAGGAGGAGCTGGGCGGCGAGCTGTTCGAGCGCAACGCCAGTACCACTCGTCTCACCGGACTGGGCAGGGCGCTGTATGAGGATGCCCGCAACCTGGTCATCCAGAGCGAGCAGCTCTCGCGCACCGCCCGCGACGTGCTGGCGGGCAATGTCGGCACCCTGCGCATCGGCTTTGGCGTGGCCACCAAAATCCTGGTGCCCGCCGCCATCGCCCGTTTTCGCGCCGAGCGGCCGCAGGTGACCATCGAGCTCAACGATCTCTCCACTCACCACCAGTTGCTGGCGCTCAGTGAAGGCAAGCTGGATCTCGGTTTTTGCCGCCTGCCCGCCCCCAAGGGGTGGCACGCCCTGCCGGTGGTCGAAGCCCACTTTGTCGCCGTACTGCCCGCCAGCTACCGAGATGTGAGGGAGTTGGCGGATCTGGTGGACAAGCCGCTGGCGATCCTGCGTCGGGACAAGGCACCGTCGTTTTACGATCACCTGATGAACTATCTGGCCCAGAGCGGGCTGCGTTTTCGCGATATCCAGTACGTCAACGACTTCGCCGCCGGTGTTGCCACCGCGGCAGCCGAGATCGCCTGGACTCTGGTTCCCTCCTCCACCACCATAGAGCACCCGGATGTGCTCACCCTGCCCCTTAGAGACGGGGAAGCCTGCTGGACCATTGGCCTTATCCGTCCGCCCCACAGCAAGGGGCCCTTGATCGATGCCTTCTGGGCAACCATCGCCGATATGACGCCAAGATAGACACGCCGTTGGCAAACCGCAGATGGCGGCAACGCATCAACGATAGCGTTCGACGATACGCGCCAACTCGCCGCTTTGTCGCAACCGTTGCAGGGCACGGTTGAACTCGGTTATCCGGGTATTGAAGCGGGAGTGCTTGCCGATGCAGAGATTGAACGGGGTAGAGGCAAGCTGCAGCGGCACCTCGACCACCTGCCCGGACAATCCCAGCTGGTTGAGTTTGAAACGTGCCACCAGTGGGTCGGTCACCATCAGATCCCCTCGACCCGCCGCCAGCATTTTGAAAACATTATCGACATTGATGGTGTGATGAACGGTGAAGCCCGCCAGGTTCTCCTTGCCCCAGCCGTTACCGAAATAGTCGAGAAAGGTAAGCAATTTGAAGTCGCTCAAGCGGCTGGCACGCTGAAATTCCGCCATGCGGGGATGGGCACGCTGGGTAAAAATGGTTAGCACAGTGGTAGTGACCGGCTCTTCCACAACCAGGGTATAGCTGCGCCGCTCCCGGGTTGCGATGGTCACGAAGCCATCGGCCTGCGCCATCCGCACCAGTTTTTGCGCCCGTTGCCACGGATAGCCTTCGTGGTGCACCCGCAGCCCCATCTGCGCCGCCACCCGATCCATCACGTCGATCATCAGCCCGCGCATCCTACCCTGTTCGTCACGCCACGAATATGGGGCAAAGTCGTCAAAGTAGACCATCTTCAACTCGGCCGCTGGCGCCGCCCAGACACTCTGCCACATCAGCAATCCCCACAGGATTGCGCTCCCCAGACTGACTCTCATGGCGCGACTCCATCCACTTCTGCCACCTCTGAGCCTAGTGCAAAGCGGGCAGCGGCAAGGATCAGGATCCAGTGGAAAAAGTGGCCAACGAAAAAAAAGAGGGGAAGCACATGGCTTCCCCTCTCTCGTTCGTTTTTCAGCACGCCACCTTACCGATGGCGGTCACGGCTTGCCGGTTAAGCCAGCTCGGCCCGCAGCGCCTTGGTGGCATCGACCATCACCTTGAGGGCGGCCTCAGTCTCTTCCCAGCCGCGGGTCTTGAGGCCGCAATCCGGGTTGACCCAGAGCCGCTCGGCCGGGATCTGCTTGGCCGCCTTGCGCAGCAACCCCTCAATCCAGCTCTGGCTCGGCACGTTCGGCGAGTGGATGTCGTAGACGCCCGGGCCAATCTCGTTGGGGTAGTTGAAGCGTTCGAACGCTTCGAGCAGCTGCATCTGGCTGCGGCTGGTCTCGATGGTGATCACGTCCGCATCCAGCGCCGCCACCGCCTCGATGATGAGGTTGAAATCGCTGTAGCACATGTGAGTGTGGATCTGGGTGCTGTCCGCCACCGGGCTCGCGCTCAGACGGAAGGCCCGCACCGCCCAGTCGAGATAGGCCTGGTGATCCTGCTTGCGCAGGGGCAAGCCTTCGCGGATCGCCGGTTCGTCGATCTGGATGATCTTGATGCCGGCGGCTTCCAAGTCAGCCACCTCGTCACGAATGGCCAGCCCGATTTGCAGGGCGGACTGTTCGCGGCTCACATCTTCGCGCGGGAAGGACCAGCAGAGGATGGTCACGGGGCCAGTCAGCATGCCCTTGACCGGCTTGTCGGTCAGGCTCTGGGCAAACTTTGTCCACGCCAGGGTCATAGGGGTCGGGCGGTCGATGTCACGGGTGATCACCGGCGGCTTGACGCAGCGTGAGCCATAGCTCTGTACCCAACCGAAGCGGGTGATGGCAAAGCCATCCAGCAGCTCACCGAAATACTCCACCATGTCGTTGCGCTCGGCCTCGCCATGTACCAGCACGTCCAGCCCGATCGCCTCCTGACGCGCAATGGCATCGCGGATCTCGGCCTTAATGCCAGCCTCGTAGGCGCTGTCATCGATGCGACCAGCGCGCCAATCCTGCCGCAATACCCGGATCTGCGAGGTCTGCGGGAAGGAGCCAATGGTGGTGGTGGGCAGCAGCGGCAGTTTGAGATCCGAGCGCTGCAGCTCGGCCCTGACCGGATAGGGGCTGTGGCGATCAAAATCGCTGTTGGTGAGGCTGGCGAGCCGTGACTGCACCGCTTTTTTGTGCACCCGGCTGTCGGACTCCCGATCGACGATGGGCTGGCTGTAGGCGGTGATTTTGTCGAGCTCGCCCCCATCCAGATACTCTCTGAGCAGCCCCAACTCGAAACATTTTTGCAAGGCGAAGGCGAACCAGCTGCGGGTCTGGGGATCCAGCTCCTGCTCCAGGGTCAAATCCACCGGGCTGTGCAGCAATGAGCAGGAGGAGGCCACCCAGAGCCGCTCACCGAGTTTGGCTTTAAGTGCCTTCAGAGTCGGCGCCAGCTTGGCCAGATTGGCACGCCAGACGTTGCGGCCGTTGATCACCCCGGCAGAAATGACCCACTGGGCGGGCAGATGCGGCACCAGGGTCTCCAGTTGCTCGGGGGCGGCCACCAGATCCAGATGCAGGCCATCTACCTTGAGGCTGGTGATGATGTCGCGCTGATGAGCCACCGAGCCGAAATAGGTGGTGAGCAGCAGCTTGCAGGGGCCGCTCAGGCGCTCGTAGGCGTTGAGGTAGGCCAGTCGCCACTCGTCCGGCAGGTCCAGCGTCAGCGCCGGTTCGTCGATCTGCACCCACTCCACTCCCTGGGCGGCCAACTTGGCCAGAATCTCCTGATAGACAATCAGCAGGCGATCGAGCAGTTCAAGGCGGGAGAAGCCGCTCTCTTTCTCCTTGCCGAGCCACAGATAAGAGACCGGCCCCAGCAGCACCGCCTTGACCGGCAGCCCCAGCGCTTTGGCCTCTTCGACCTCGTCAAACAGCTGGCTCCAGCCCAGTTTGAAGCGCTGATCACGGCTGAATTCCGGCACCAGATAGTGATAGTTGGTGTTGAACCATTTGGTCATCTCGGCGGCGGCCGCCGCCGGGCCGGTCGGCGCACGGCCGCGGGCCACCCGGAACAGGGTGTCGAGATCGGTCTCGCCATGACGGTGACGGGCAGGCACCGCATCCACCAGCAGGCTGGTACCGAGCACCTGATCGTACCAGGCGAAGTCGCCCACCGGCAGCAGATTGACCCCGGCGCCGTGCTGGGCCTGCCAGTGGCGCTCACGCAGCGTCTTGCCCACGGTAACGAGTTCGGCCTGAGTGGTCTCGCCACGCCAGTAGGATTCGAGGGCAAATTTCAGCTCGCGCTTGGCGCCGATACGGGGGAAGCCCAGGGTGTGTGCTCGTGTCATAGGTTCATTTCCTTATGCTCATTCATCTGATGGGAAACTGGATGATTTAGCCATCCAGATGTTTACACATCCAAAATGACAAGATAAGGTGACGCTGGCTATTGAATCCTCTTCAAGTGGCTCTCAAATAATCCTCAACTGACCGCCGGTAAGGTTCACCGCGAGGATACAGAGGCCGATTTTTACAGGTGCAAGAGGTGCCGCAGTCAAGAAGCGCAGCAGGCCACCGCCGACCGCAACCTCAGCGCCATACGCAATCTCACAAGGAGCCATCTTATGGCAGTGCCAAGCAATGCAGGGATAGAGATAAAACACTTGAAAACATTGACCGCGCTGGCCGAGCAGGGCTCGCTGGCCGGTGCGGCGCTGACCCTCAGCCTCACCCAGTCCGCCCTCTCCCACCAGCTCAAAGAGCTGGAGACCCGCCTCAATCTGGAGCTCTACCTGCGCAAAAGCCGTCCGCTGGTGCTGACCGCTGCAGGCAGCCAGCTGCTCGCCCTCGCCCGTCAGGTACTGCCCGCCCTGGCACAGACCGAGAAACAGTTGCAAGCCCTGCAGAGTGGCGATGCGGGCAGGCTGCATCTGGCGCTCGATTGCCACAGCTGCATCCAGTGGCTGCTGCCGCTGTTGCCCGATTTTCGCCGCCAGTGGCCCGGGGTGGATCTGGAGGTGGAGTCAGTGCCGGGCTTTGATGCCATCAATGCCCTGCTCGGCGGCCAGCTCGACCTGCTGCTCACCTCCGATGTGCAGGCCCGCGGCGATCTCCACTTCGAGCCGCTGTTTGCCTTCGATCTGACTCTGGTGATGGCGCCGGATCATCCCCTCTGCCACCAGAGCCACATCGAGCCGGGCGATCTGGGGCCGGAGGTGCTGCTGGTCTATCCGGTGGAGCGCAGCCGCATGGATATCTTCAGCCGCTTTTTGCAACCCGCCGGGGTGGAGCCCGCCCGCTGCAAGCCGGTGGACAACACCTCGGTGATGCTGCAGATGGCCGCCGCCGGCCTAGGGGTTGCCGCCTTGCCGCGCTGGGCCAGCGACGAGTTTGTCAGACAGGGGATGCTCTGCGCCCGCCCCCTAGGGAGCGGTATTCGTCGCCATATGTACGGCGCGGTGCGGGCCGCCGATCGGGATCAAGCCTGCCTGCAGAGCCTGTTCGAGCGCATTCGCCGCAAGATGGAGGGATAGCCCTCCTCAGCGTGGCTGACCGACCTCTGCCAGCAGTGCAGGCAACTGCGCCTTGATAAAGTCGATGAGGGCCCTGACCGCCGGTGACAGACCGCGCCGCGCGGGATAGAGCATCACCAGCTTGCCATCTTTGGGACGCCACTCGGGCAGCAGTTGTTGCAGCCGCCCATCCGCCAGCTCATTCACACAGGCGTAAAGTGGCAAGCCCACCATCCCGAGCCCCGCCAGCGCCGCCTGTTTGAGGGTTTGCACATTGTCGCTGCGCAACAGCACATTGACCGCCACCTCCTCACTCTCCCCGCTATCGTGCCGCAGCCGCAGCAGATCGGGCTGACGCTCCAGCGAGCTGAAAAGCAGGGCATCCTCTCCCTCCAGCTGGCGGGGATGTGCCAGTGCGCCATGGCGGGAGAGCCACGTCGGGGTCGCCAGCACACCCCACTGCACCGTACAGAGCGGCACCTGCACCAGACTGGAGGGGGGCTGCTCAAAGGCCACCCCGCGGATCACCACATCCAGCCCCTCCTCCAGCAGATCCACCTGCCGATTGCTGGCTTGCACGGCGAGCCTCACCTTGGGGTATTGGGCCATGAAAGCGGGCAGCAAGCGGGCAAGCAGCGCATCGGCCATGGTAATGGGCACGCTGATCCGCACCAGACCGCTCGGTTCCTGCTGCCGTTGCCGCACAGCCGCCTCTCCCGCCTGCGCTTCGGCCAGCATCGCCTGACAGTGGCGATAGAGCACCTCACCGGCATCGGTCAGGCTGAGTTGGCGCGAGGTACGTTGCAGCAGCCGGGTATCCAGCCGCTCCTCCAGCAGCCGGATCCGGCGCGAGATCCGCGACTTGGGCACGCCCAGCGCCCGCGCGGCGGCAGTGAATCCCTGTCGCTGCACCACATGGGTGAAGAGATAGAGATCATTCAAATCAAGTTCCAGTGGTGTCATCGAGTAGCCTTGGTCAGGGTGAGGTGCATTCACATCGTTCCACCAATAGAACGATAAGAACCTATTTCACCAGATTATCGCCATTTTTGCAGCCATCATAATGGCCCTGTCCCCATCAGACGGTTGCTGCGCGGGCAATCCGCCCCACCAGCAAGGGCCGTTTGACTGTTCCGATATCACAAGGAGTTCACCATGAAACTGCGACAAATCTGCTCTGCCACCCTGCTCGGTCTGGCGACCCTGACCGCCACGCTGACCACCACAGCGACACCGGCCATAGCCGCCGAGGCTGCCAGCCATCCGACCGTATCACCCAACCGCTATCTGGAGATGCTCTCCCGAGACAATGCGGTACTGCTGCTGGTCGACCATCAGGTCGGCTTGCTGAGCGGCGTGCGCGACACCACAGTGGGCGAGCTCAAGCACAACGTGGTGGCGCTGGCCAACGCCGCCCGCGCCCTCGGCGTGCCGGTGATCGTGACCGCGACCATGCCCGATGGCATGTGGGGCCCCACCATGCCTGAACTGACCAGTGCCCTGCCGGATGTGAAGGTGATCAACCGCACCGTCATCAACGCCTGGGACGATCCTGCCGTGCGCGCCGCCATTGAGAAGACCGGCCGCACACAGCTGATCATCGCCGGGGTATCCCTCGAGATCTGCGCCAGCTTCCCGGCCCTCTCTGCCAAGGCTGCCGGCTATGATGCCCGGGTGGTGCTCGATGCTTCCGGCACCTTCAACGAAGCCAAGCGCACCACGGGTCTGCAACGCTTGCTGGGGGCCGGTATCCCGGTCACCGACTACGCCTCTGCCGCGGTCGAGATGCTGCGCAGCAACGTCGACCCCAAGGCGCACGATGTCTACAGCGCCCTCGACATGCCTTTCGCCACCCTGGTGTGGCAGATGCAAGAAGGTGCCAAGAAGTCGTAACTCGCCCCGCCTTCGGTCAGATGACCGAAGGCATCTTTTATCTTCAAGAGGTTATATCGATGACCAGACGCCTGACTCTCTCCGCCCCCGTCAAGGGCCAACCGCTGCGTATTGGCAGCGGCTTTGCAGCCAGCCATTTTGGCGAACACTTTTTCAACGGTCTGATAGACCCCGTGGTGATGGTGGATCACTTCCAGATGACCGCCCCCACCTTCGAGCCCCATCCCCACGCCGGGATCTCTGCCGTCACCTATCTGTTCGAGGATTCGACGAGCCCCCACGTCAACTACGACTCCCTCGGCAATCAGGGCCCCATCGAACCGGGAGCGCTCCACTGGCTGGCGGCCGGGCGCGGGGCCGAGCATACCGAGCAGCCGGAGGGGGCATCGCCCTATGTCCACGCCCTGCAAATCTTTGTCAACCTGCCTGCCCGTCAGAAGATGGCGTCGCCTTTTGCCGTCCACGCAGCCGCAGCCACCATCCCCGAGTTTCATGGCGAAGGGGTGCGAGTACGGGTGGTCGCAGGCCACAGCAACGGGATAACGGCACCACACTCGGTAGAACTACCCCAACCCTTTACCCTGCTCGATGGCCATTGCGCGCCCGGCAGCCGCTTCACCCATCTGCTGGCGGCAGGCTGGAATGCCATGATCTATCCCCTGACCGGATCGCTGACCCTGCTGGCGGAGGGAGAGCGGCACCTCATCCCGGCAGGTCACGGGATGGGTGTCAGCCTGCCTGCCGATGGCGGCGAGGCGGTGGCACTGCAACTTGAGGCCACCGAGCCCTGCCACTTCGTGCTGCTCTCAGGCCAGGCGCTCAATGAACCCCTGGTCAAACATGGCCCCTTCGTCATGAACAGCCACGACGCCATTGCAGATCGGCTGCATGCCTATCAGCGCGGCGAATTTGGTCAGCTCAACGATGAGTGGCTGCGCAACGGCCAATATCGGCCATGAGCACGCTCGCTGGCCACCAGCCACAAAGCACGCGCTGGCCTCTGGTCTTCCTCGCCATTTTCGCCGGTGCCAGCGGCGCCCTCTGCCTTGGCAAAGTGCCCGCCGTGCTCGGCATATTGCGCAGCGAGCTGGGGCTGACACTGGTTGAAACCAGCTATCTCGCCTCAGCTTTCAATACGCTGGCGATCCTCTTCAGCCTCTTTCTCGGCCTGTTGCTGACTCGCTGGAGTGGGCGGCAAACCGGGGTTGTCGGGCTGCTGGTTATCGTGGCAGGCGGGGCGTTGGCACTGCCCGCCACCGGGCTGTCCATGATGCTGTTGTCGCGCATTGTCGAGGGGATTGGCTTTTTGCTGGTCTCGGTTGCCATGCCCGCCTTTATCGTGGCGGTGACCCGGGAGGAGGATAAACGACTGGCCCTGAGTCTGTGGGCGGTCAACCTGCCCCTTGGTGCGGCGGCCGGCATGCTGCTCACCCCCTGGCTCACTGCGCAAGGTGGCTAGCGCCTGGCCTGGCTGATCCTGATGGCTCTGCAACTCTCGGCCCTGCTGCTTCTGCTGGCCAGTCGTTCGGCAGATAAACTGCGGGTCGGGGGGCCGCAAAGCGCGGCTAACGCAGGCCACCCGCTGCGCCAACTCACGGTGCTCCGGCAGAAGGCACTCTGGCGCTACGGGTTGGCGTTCACGCTCTACAGCCTGATGCTCTGGGCGCTCTTTGTCTGGCTGCCAACCATGTTGCAAGGCAGCCCCGGGATTGGCCAAAGCCAGATCGCCCTGCTCTCTGCGCTGGCGGTGGTCGCCAATATTCCCGGCAACCTGATGGGGGCATGGCTGCTGCGCCGGGGCGTGGCACGAGATCGGCTCATCAGCTGGGCACTGGGCCTGATGGCGCTGTACGGCATGCTCGCCTTCTGGCCCGGCCTGTCACCGTGGTGGGCCTATGGGCTCTGCCTCGCCCTCTCCCTGGCGGGCGGTATGGCGCCGCCAGCCATCCTCTCGTCCGCGCAGGGAGTGAGTCAGGGGCCGGTGCAACTGGCCATCGTGCAGGGCTTTTTTGTCCAGCTCGCCAACCTTGGTCAGCTGCTTGGCCCCCTGTTGCTGGCGGCCCTGATGACGGACAGCGGCCATTGGGGAAGCGCTCGCTGGCTCTTTCTGGGCGGCTTGCTGCTGGTCGCGCTGCTCTATGCCGCGGGCCACCTGCCGGGCTCAAGCATGGCTGCAAAACAGGCTCGATCGCATTCGCAGCAAGATGGAAGATGACGAATAGAGAGGGAAACATCACAGTTATCGCAGGGAATGCTGGCCGGATAAGAGGCTGTTCAGTATGTTAACTGTTTAATCTTGCTTAACGGTAGCCACCATGTCTCAAGTCGATCTCAATCTCTTTCGCGTCCTCGATGCGGTGATCCGCTATGGTGGTGTCACCACGGCCGCCGAGATGATGGAGATGACCCCCTCGGCCATCAGCCAGGCCATCAGCCGCCTGACCACCCTGGTGGGCGAGCCGCTGTTTGTCCGCCAGGGACGCGGCATCACCCCCACGGCGCGAGCGCTCAGTCTGCACCACGAGATCATGGTGCCGCTGCACGACATGGAGCGCAGCCTGCAGCGCACCGATCTCTTTGATCCCCAGACCAGTCGGCGCACCTTTCGCATCGCGGGGGTGCCCGATATCGATATCTTCTTCCTGCCGGAGCTCAACAACCTGCTGCAGACCCAAGCCCCCAACTGTCAGCTGGAGTGGAACACCCAGGTGCAGGACGAAGCCCTGCGCCAGAACAGCCTCTATCTACACAGCGTGGATCTGGTGCTGGCCACCAAGCCGATGGCGGAGCAGGGGATCGAAAACGAGCAGATCATGTCCCAGGCCCTGCGCATCGCCTGCCGCAAGGATCACCCCAGGATCCGCCAGGCCCCCGACATGACCACCTTCTTCAACGAAAAGCACGTGGTATTGCAAACCAGGCGGCTCGACAGCTTGCTGCTCAACACCCTGACCAAGGCGCCGCTGCCGCCGCGCCAGATTGCCTACGAGAGCGACTCCCTGCTCACCGCCCTTCATCTGGTGAGCCGTACCGACTGGCTCTGCGTCGCCAGCCAGTGGCATATGGAGAAGCTGGGGCAAGCGCTGGATCTGGCCAGCTATCCCCTCCCCTGGCTCTCGGAGGATTGCCCCGTCTACATGAGTTGGCACAAGAGCTCCGGTCAGGATACTGGGCTTAATTGGCTCAAAGATCAGGTGCGGGCCGTCAGTTCGTTTTAAGTATGCTTAACAGTCAAGCATGCCCATCTCCTCATCCGGGCTATCGCTCTTCTCGACAAACCGCCTTATGGATAATCCCCCCTTCAGGATAATCGGGGGCCTTTTCTCAACCATTAAGGCGCAGCTTATGACGACATCGTCGTGCCGAAATAGCTGCGCAGTGCCTCCACCACCCGCCGCACCTTCTCCGGGATCTCCCGCTGCGGCGTGATGGCGTGGATCTCCATCGGTGCCACCCGAAATCCGGGCAACAGTTCGAGCAGACGCCCCTGCGCCAGATCCTCGCCAATCTCTCCCTCCGGTTGCAGCGAGATCCCCTGCCCCGCCAGCGCAAACTGGCGCAAGGGCAACACGTTATTGCAGAGCACCTTGGCCTTGAACCTCACCCTGTGATCGCCACCTTTTTCATCCTGCAGCAGCAAACCGTTGCCCAGCATGTCGCCGCAGAGCCAGTCGTGGGTGGCCAGATCGGCGGGCATGCGCGGCGTCCCCTTGCGCGCCAGATAGGCAGGGGCGGCGCAGAGCAGCATCCGGGTCTGCCCCAGTTTGCGGGCCACCAGGGTCGAGTCAGGCAAGGTGCCGACCCGCAGCGCCACGTCGATCCGCTCGGCAATCAGATCCCGCTTCTCGTCGTCGGCGATGATCTGGATGGTGAGGCCGGGATGGGCCTGCAACAGCGGCGAGAGGGCCAGCGCCAGCGGCTGGCCCGCCATCCCCACCGGGGCGGTGATCCGCACTTCCCCGAGCAGGGCGTCGCGCACCTCCGAGAGGCGCAGCTCGGTCTCGCTCAGAGTCTGCTGCAACGCCCGACACCCTTGCCACACCACCTCTCCCGCCTCGGTCAGACTGAGACGACGGGTGGAGCGATGGAGCAGGGGCAGTCCGAGCAGGCTTTCGAGCTGGCTGATATGCTGACTGACGGCGGAGGGGGTCATGCCAAGGGATTTGGCCGCCCCTGTCATGCTGCCCGCTTCCACAACAGCGGCGAAGATGGCGTAACGTCTGAGCTGTTCCATTATTAAATCCAGCTTATAAGTAAATGCATTTTTGAGGTGATTATTAAATCATAAATGGCGGCGTAGGATAGCCCCATTCCAACAGTGAAGGAGAGTTCCCCATGAAGATTGCCCTGATCGGTGCCAGCGGTTTTGTCGGTTCAGCCATCCTGAACGAGGCCGTCAGCCGTGGCCATCACGTCACCGCCATCGTCCGCGATGTCAGCAAGGTGGCCGTCCATCCGCAGGTCACCGCCGTGGCGGTAGATGCCCAAAACCCGCAGGCATTGGCCGAGGTGCTCAAGGGGCACGATCGGGTGATCAGCGCCTACAACCCGGGCTGGACCACACCGGATATCTACGACCAGTACCTCAAGGGCGCCAACGCGATTGTCGCAGCAGCCAAAGCGGCCAACAGCTGGCTGCTGGTAGTAGGTGGCGCCGGCAGTCTGGAGGTTGCCCCCGGCGTGCAACTGGTGGATACCCCTGAGTTCCCGGCCGAGTGGAAACAGGGGGCACTGGCGGCCCGCGACGGTCTCACCGCCCTGCGCCGTGAAACCACCCTCGACTGGCGCTTTGTCTCTCCCCCGGTGTTCCTCGAACCGGGCGAGAAGCGCGGCGGCTATCGGATTGGTGGCGATCAGGTGCTCTTTAGCGGCGAACAGCCTGCCGGGATCACCGCCGGTGATCTGGCCGACGGCGTGCTGAACGAGGTGGAAAAACCGGCTCACCTGCGCCAGCGCTTTACCCTGGGTTACTGAGAGCCAGCAGGCGGTTAAGGCCAGAATGCGCGGTCACTCGCCTGTGCTTTCGGTCAGGTGAAAAACCGCTCAACCAGAAGGGAGGCATCCGCCTCCCTTCTGTTTTGGCCATTTTCTGTTTTGGTCATTTTTGCCGCTGGCAGCTTGCCTCTGGTTATCACTCTCCCCCTCATCGTTGCCCCTTTACCCCGCAATGGCTGCGCAAAAAACCTTCAGCCAATCAGGCGCCGAATTCCATTTCGAATTTTGTATATAACTAAGAATTATTTGTTGTTTCCGTCTTGCAACACCGAACAGTAGCATCCCCTTTATCCCAGATGGCGCCACACTGTCGCGCCATCCCGTTTGCCGCTTATCAGGTCTGCCAACAGCGGAGGCAGTGCAAGAGATGGCGCCAGAGATAACGAAAGAGTGAGGAGGTGCACATGGAACATTCACCACTGCCGATCATCGATCTGGCTGCCCTCAAGGGGGCGCCCGAGGTGCGTCGCCCTATGCTGGCCAGGCTGGCCGCGACCGCACGCGATGTGGGCTTTTTCTATCTGGTCGGCCACGGCTTGAGCAAGGTTGAGATGCTAGAGACCCTGGCGCTGGCAGAGCGCTTCTTTGCTCTGCCGGAGCAGGAGAAGTTGGCAGTGCAGATGGTCAACAGCCCCCACTTTCGCGGCTACAACCGGGTCGGTGCAGAGCTGACCCGCCAGCGGCCGGATCTGCGAGAGCAGTTCGATATCATGAACGAAGCGCAAGCCCTGCCTGCGGCGCAGATCCGTGAACCCTGGCAGCGGCTGATCGGCCCCAACCAGTGGCCGGCCGCCCTGCCCGAGATGAAAGGCCATCTGCTGGCGTGGCAGGAGCGGCTGAGCGATATCACCCTCACCCTGCTGGCCGCTTTTGCCGAGGTGCTGGAGCAACCGGCCAACGTGTTTGACGACAGCATTCGCGGCGCCCCCTACCAGCACATGAAGCTGATTCACTACCCGGGGCAAGAGACGGGTGGCTGCAGTCAGGGGGTCGGCGCCCACAAGGATCCCGGCTACCTGACGCTGGTGATGCAGGATAATCACTCGGGGCTTGAGGTCGAGACGGCCGACGGCTGGATCTCCGCACCGCCCCTGCCGGGAGCGCTGGTGGTCAATATCGGCGAGCTGCTGGAGCTGGCCTCCAACGGCTATCTCAAGGCGACCCTGCATCGGGTGGTGAGCCCGCCGCCCGGCGTCTCGCGCCTCTCCTGCGCCTTCTTTATGGCGGCGCGGCTCGATTCCACCGTGCCCCTGCTCAGCCTCTCCCCCGCGCTGGCAGCGCAGGCGCAAGGGCCGGAGAGTGACCCGACCAATCCGCTCTTCTATCAGGTGGGGGAGAACGTGCTGAAAGGGCGGCTGCGCTCCCACCCGGATGTGGCGGCCCGTCACTATGGGCCGGTGGAACCCGCTCGCCTCCCACGCACAGAGAGCGAAGCGGTACCGGCCTAAGCAACGCAGAGATCCGCAGGCGGGTATATGCATAAGCCACAAGCCGCATGCACATACCCGCGCTGACAAAATCAACAAGCAACGAACAACAAAACAAGTCATGGCCAGAGCCTGGCCATCACGGAGCAACACGATGAAATTCAAGACGATGAGCGTACACAGCGGCCAGCGGATCGACCCCCAGACCGGCGCCCTCACCACCCCGCTCTACCAGAGCAGCACCTTCAGCTACTTCAACGCTCAAGCGGGCAAGGATCGTTTCGCAGGTCAGGCCCCTGGCTTTATCTACAGCCGCTTTGGCAACCCCACCACTGCCGAGCTGGAGCAGAAGCTGGCGGCGCTGGAAGGGGCCGACGAGGCACTGGTGGTGGCGAGCGGCATGGCGGCGGTGAGCGCCATCATGTATGCGCTGGCCGACAGCGGCGATGAGGTGGCCTATATCGGCCCGCTCTACGGCGGCACCGATGCCTTCCTCAAGCAGACCTTCAGCCGCGCCGGCATAAAAGTCACCGCCTACGAGAGCGATCGGGATCTGCTGGCCAACATCCGCCCCGCCACCAAGGTGGTACTGTTCGAAACCCTGACCAACCCCACCCTCAAGGTGGTGGATCCGCGGCTGGTGGTGGAAGCAGCCCGCAAGGTGGGCGCCATCACGGTGTGTGACAACACCTTCCTTACCCCCTACCTGCTGCGCCCGCTGGAGCTCGGGGTCGATGTAGTGATGCACAGCGGCACCAAATATCTGGGCGGCCATGGCGACATCATCGCCGGGGTGGTAGCGGGATCTCACGCCCTGATGAAGTCGATCCGCACCGTGGCCCTCAAGCATATCGGCTCCCCCATCGGCCCGCAGGAGGCCTACCTGCTGCAGCGCGGGGTCAAGACCCTGCCGCTGCGGATGGATGCCCACCTGCACAATGCTCAGAAAGTGGCCGAGTTTCTGGCCGCCCATCCGGCGGTGAAGAAAGTGATCTACCCGGGGCTTGCCAATCATCCGGGCCACGATGCCCTCGGCGCCTTCGCCAGCGGCTTTGGCGGCATGGTGAGTATTGAACTTGAAGGCGGGTTTGAGCGCTGTGCCACCCTGCTCGATAACCTGCAGCTGTTCGTGCAGGCGGTGAGCCTCGGCGATCTCGAGAGTCTCGCTTGCCATCCAGCCAGTACCACCCACGCCGCCATGGACGAGGCGAGCCGCCTCGCTGCCGGAGTCAATGACGACCTCATCCGCTTCAGCATCGGGGTGGAAGATGCAGACGATCTGATCGCCGATCTGGCCGCCGCGCTGGCGCAGATCTAACCGGGAGCACGCATCTCACTTGCCCGCCAAATGGCGGCGAGTGAGATGCCCAACAAACAACAACGGCCCATCAAGGGCCGTTGTTGTTTGTTGGGCTATGGAAAGACGGGATTTACTCCTCCCACACCACCACCTGGGATGAGGGCCAGCGATCCCCGACCTGGGCGTACTTTTGCTCCAGCAGGTGACGCTTGATCTTCATGGTGGGGGTCAGCACGCCGTTCTCGATATTCCAGGGTGTCTTCACTACCAGAATGCCGCGAATTTTGGCATGAGATTCCAGCTGATCGTTGACCCGCACCCGCGCCGCTTCCAGTCTGGCGTTGACCTCCTCCCGATTGCCCTTCATGGCACTCTCGGCCAGTTGCACCAGCGCAATAGGCTGGGGCATGCCATAACCAATCACGCAGAGCTGTTCGATGATGGGCTCCTGACCCAGCAGCCCCTCGATGGGTACCGGCGCCACATACTTGCCCTTGGCGGTCTTGAATACATCCTTCATCCGGCCGGTGATGGTGAGATAACCCTCCTTGTCCAGCTTGCCCATGTCACCGGTGTGCAGCCACCCCTCGGCATCGATGGCCTCGGCGCTGTGCTCGGGATCCTTGTAGTAACCCAGCATCATCCCTTCGCAGCGGCAGAGGATCTCCCCCTCGTCGGAGATCTTGATGGTCACCCCGATCCCCGCCTTGCCGACGGTGCCGATCTTGTCGGCGCGGAACGGGTAGTTGATGGTGGAGTAGGCGTGGTTCTCGGTCATGCCCCAGGCTTCAGTCACCTTGAGGCCGATGCTCAAATACCACTCAAGCAGCGCAGGGGAGACAGGCGCGGAACCGCAGCCGAGTACCCGTGCCTGATCCAGCCCCAGCCCCTTTTGCAGCTTGCGTTTGATAAGGCCGGAAATGAGCGGGATCTTGAGCAGCAACGCCAGTTTGTTCTGGGGCAGCTTCTCGTGGATCTTGATGCGGAACATGGCCCACAGCCGTGGCACCGAGATAAAGACGGTGGGACGGCAGCGTTTGACATCTTCGATAAAGGTGTCGAGGGATTCAGGGAACGCGATGGTAGCGCCGCCATAGAGGCTGCCGCCGTAGATGTAGACCCGCTCGGTAATGTGGGCCAGCGGCAGATAGGAGAAGCCCCGATCGGCCTGGCTCAGGCTCACCGTCTCCACCAGCTTCTCGCACGACCAGGCGTAACGCTCGACGCTCAGCATGGCCCCTTTCGGCTTGCCGGTGCTGCCGGAGGTGTAGACCAGACTCAGCAGGGAGTCAGGGGCCTGCACCGGGCTGTCAGGGATCGGCTCATGCGCCTCCAGCAGATCGTCCCACTGGTGGCTGGCCGGCATGGTGTCATAGGGGAAGGCGATGCGCAGCAGATCGGCGGGTACGCCCGCCTCCTGACTCTTCCAGTCATCCAGCTTGCCGACGAAGATCGCCTTGGCCTCGCTATGGCGCAGCACATATTCGATGGTGTCGACGTTGGCAGTCGGGTAGATGGGCACGCTCACATACTGCCCCATCTGCATCGCCAGATCGGCGATAAACCACTGGGCGCAGTTCTTGGAGAGCAGCGCCACCTTGTCACCGGCCACCAGACCGAGGTGACGCAAGGCCGTCACCATCCGCCGCGCTTCATCGGCCACTTCACCCCAGGTGAAATCGACATATTCGCGGTTGATGGTTTGACGCAGGTAGGTTCGATCAGGACACTGCCGCTCCCAGTGATAGAGCATCTCGAGCGGCAGTTTATTGGCAATGCGTGAGGAGGAGGCCATAGTTTAATCCCTGAAACAAAAGGCGAAACTTATTATTAACCTTTCACTAACTTCAGGGGAAGAATAAACTCAAACTTCAGTTTGAATTGTGTATCCGATCAAGCTTCTGCGTCTTGTTGCAAACGACTCCACATCGCCTGCACCAGTTTTTCATCCTCTTCAGAAAGCTCACCTTGCAAGATCGCCTCGTTGAGGCTGCGCAGCACATAGCTCTTGACGTCCCGCACCAGGGTCTTGCCTTCCAGCTCGGCCCGGGCAACGGCCAATGAGATATGACCTCGCAGGTAACCCCCCGCAAACAGCTCATCGTCGGTCGCGGTGGCAACCATGCTGTCGATCAGTCCCAACAACTTGTGCTCAAAATCGTGAATCGTCATGTAACGCAGCCTCATTTGCGGCAAAAAATTCGGGGGTATGGAACCGCAATCCGGTTGATTGCAGCTCTCTGGCGCCAGGCCAGCAGCGTCCTTGGCGTCCTATTCCGGGTTGGCCACCGGGTAGATGACCTGATCCTTGTATCCCGTGGTTATTCGCAGATAACCACGCAACGCCCGGTTTAATTGCGGATCATCGGTGTCCACCAGCAGCGGCCTGCCCGCAAGGGCGGCAAGCTTGGCTTTGGTTGCCAGCACCTGGATATTCTCCAGCCCGACACACCGAATCACCTCGGGACTCAATTGCTGATTTCCGCGCCCGAACAGATGTCCCTGTCCGCCTATCAGGGTAATGATCAGTCGGCAGCGACGACCGCGGATCCGGGTCAGGATCTCGGCGGCGCTGAGATCCTGCCCGATAAGTCGGCCATTTTCCACCAGATCCACACCGAGCAAAGTATTTTCCAGACCGAGCTCTGCCATACAGGCTGCCACCGTGCTGCCGGAGCCCATCAGATAGAGGGTATCGGGCTCCATCTGCTCCACCACACCGGCGGCGAGATCCGCCAGCACCAGCTCTTCGGACTCCTTGCCCCCCTGCTTGACCGCCTGCACATAACGCAGATCACCGGGCACCTTCAGCTGGCCGTAGTGGCGGGCCCGCACCTTGCCCGCGCGAAACGCCTCCTCGTCGATGTCGCGCACCTCGGCATCGATCAGGCTGAGCAGTTCCCCTGCGATCATCCGCGCCACCACCCGCCCGCTGGCGGCGGGGGTCACCCCGTAGACGCCGGAGTGGATCTTGCACCCCGCGGGAATGCCGAGCACATGGCAGGACTCCCCCACCGCGGCGCAGATATCCCGCGCCGTGCCATCGCCACCGGCAAACAGCAGCAGATCGACACCGGCTTCACGCATCAGCCCGGCGGCGTGGCGGGTATCACCGGCCGAGGTACTCTCCCCGACCGGTTGATAGATGACCCGACAGGGTAGTCCCAGAGATCGGGCTACCGTCTCCCCCATCTCTCCCGCCACCGTCAGCAGTTCGAACGGGACATTCAGCTCGCACAGTGGCAACAGAGCTTGCAGCGCCCGCTCCTGCGCTTTGGGCACAGCGCCTCGGGCCAGCGCCTCGGCAACTACACCGTCACTGCCCTTGAGCCCCACTGCACCGCCAATCCCGGCGACCGGATTAATAATGAACCCTAATCGAAACATGCCTGCCTCCCTTGCGATGGCCACCATTTTTATCTTTTCCCCCCTCTGGGACAAGCAGTGGCGCCCCTGCTAGAATGCGCTGCTTCAATTTTCCAACCAATTTTCAACCAAGGTTCAATCATGCTGGAATGGGTTCTTGATCCCTCTGCCTGGGTCGCACTCGCCACCCTTACCCTGCTCGAGATCGTGCTGGGCATCGACAACATCATCTTTATCTCCATCCTGGTAGGTCGCCTGCCGGAGGCGCAGCGTCAAAAAGCGCGTATTCTGGGTCTGGGGCTCGCCATGGGTACCCGGATCCTGCTGCTGCTCTCGCTGGCCTGGGTGATGCGCCTCACCGATCCGCTCTTCACCGTGCTGGGTGAAGCCATCTCCGGCCGCGATCTGATCCTGCTGCTGGGGGGCCTGTTCCTCATCGGCAAGAGTGCCCACGAGATCCACGTCACCCTGGAAGGGGCGGCCGAGCCGGAAAGCGTCAGCAAAGCGGCCTCGGGCTTTATCAGCACCCTGATCCAGATCGCCATCCTCGATATCGTGTTCAGCCTCGACTCGGTGATCACCGCGGTCGGTATGGCCGATCACGTGCCGGTGATGGTGCTGGCCATCATGATCGCCGTCTTCATCATGATGTTTGCCGCCAAATCCATCGGTGATTTCGTCGACAGCCACCCCACCATCAAGATGCTGGCCCTCTCCTTCCTCACCCTGGTGGGTTTCGCCCTGATGGCCGAGGGGATGGACCTGCATATTCCGAAGGGCTACATCTACTTCGCCATGGCCTTCTCGCTGGTGGTGGAGATGATCAACATCCGCCTGCGCAGCCATCACGACAATAACGGGCAAAATAGCGCGCAGTAACCCTGCCCCACATGCCCTCGCGACCCCAGCTGTCGCGATCAAAAAGAGCGCCGATCGGGCGCTCTTTTTTATGGGTAATGAAATGATGAGAAGGGTTATTGATCGCTGATGACGATGGCAACCCGGCGGTTGGCGGCCCGGCCCTCTCTGGTCTTGTTATCCGCCAGCGGCATGGTCTCGCCACGGCCATGGATCTCCAGATTGGCTGGCTTCATGCCGACCGAGACCAGCACATCGGCCACTGACTGGGCCCGCTTCAGGGAGAGCTGCTGGTTGTAGCTGCTCTCGCCGGTATTGTCGGTGTGGCCATCCACCCGCGCCTTCTCCAACCCTACGCCAAGCAGTGTTTTACCCAGTTTTTCAACGGATTGGCGAGTCTGGGGATTGAGCGCCCCCACGTTGTTGGCAAACAGCACCCGGTTGGCCAGATCCAGCGTCCACCCCTCATCGGTCAGATAAAAGCCCTGCTCCTTGAGCACGGCGATTTGCTCCGGGGTCAACCCCTTGGGGGCACTCTGGCAACCGGCCAGCAGTGACAACATCAACCCCAGCAGGGTCACTTTCAACAGGTGGGTGATCTTCATAGTTTGCTCCTTTTTTATGTTGTTATTCTTGCCAGTCAGGCGATGCTTTGCTGTTCGCTGCGGCGCGCCCGTTTCGCCAGATACATGGCTGCATCGGCCTGATCACACAGCACGCTGGCACTCATGCCCGCCTGATAGACGGCGAAGCCGACACTCACCTCGGCCACCAGCTGACGACCGTCACGCAGCGCCACCGGTTCGCTCATCGCCTGCTGGATGCGGCCAATCACCTCTTCCACCTCATGCTGTCGCTGGAGTGGGCCAACCAGCACCGCAAACTCGTCACCACCGAGGCGAAACACCAGATCATCCGGACGCAACTGATGTTGCACCCGTCTTGAGAGCGCGATCAGCACATCGTCACCGGCGTTGTGCCCCAGCGTGTCATTAATTTGCTTGAAACGATCGCAGTCGAGATAGAGCAGCGCAAACCCCTCTTGCTCGCCGAGAGAGATGGCCTGCGCGAGCCGCGCTTCAAACAGGGCGCGATTGGGCAGTCCGGTGAGGGCATCGTGAGTCGCCTGATGGAGCAGGCTGGCATTTTCGCGGGCCTGCTGGGCCTGCCAGGCTTGCAGCTCGTCCAGCAGGGAGTTGAAGTCATCCCCCAGCTCGTTAATCTCGACAATATCGGCCGGTGGCGCCCGCATCCCCAGGGTGCGTTGTCGACGTACCGAGTGGGCGACAAGTGCCAGTTTGCGCAGCGGTGCGGTGATGGAGACCTGCATCCGGTCAGCCACATAGAGTGCCACCATGGCGCTCAGCATCAGGCAAACCACCATCGCCAGCAGCGCCGAGAGCAAAAACAGCAACAGATATTCACCGTGGCCGCGCAGCTCGATGGTGGCGATCTGCTCACCACCCCGCAGCATGGGGAGCTTGACAGGCCCCGGCATCAGCAGTTGGGCCAGATAGTCTTCGAGCGTCACCAGCGGGTTGCTTCTGGGGCGCTCCCAACTGGCAAGCAGCTGACCATTGGTCAGCACGATAGTGGCTTCGGCCACCTCTTCCTTGGCAACGATGCCACTGAGCGCCTCGCTCGCCGCCTCCTCATCGTGGAACACCACCGCCGCCTCGGCGCTGTAGCTGATGGCGCGGGCTACCAGCTCCAGATTGTGGTCGGCGTAAAAACGCACTACCAGCAGGGCCACTATTGTAAAAAATAGTCCCGCCACGCTGACGGCTGTGATGGCGGCCACCAGATGGGTTCGCCCCAGGCTCTGACGCAGGGTCAGACGGCGGGGAGCCGCGCTCACCTGTCGTCTCATGGGACCCCCTTGTCGGCATGGGCCAGCTTGAGCACGGCGGGATGCACCCGCACGCCGCTCAGGGCCAGGGCATCGAGGTTCACTTTAAACCGCACCCGCACGCTGTCCGGTGAGGTCTGCAGGCAGAACACCGAGCTGGTGGAACAGTCGTGGTTGTATTCGCTGATGCTGAGCACAGGGTGCCCCTGCAGGCGGGCAAACAGCGCAATCCGGGTCGGCTCGTCGAGCACTCCCAGATAGAGCACATCGCAGTGATCGCTGATGGCCGGATCGCTCGCCTCGTAACGATGGACCTGCACGGTACGGCCATTGGCCTGACGATCGATGGTAAAGAGGGCGCCGGCATATTCGGTCGGCGCCACCACGCACATGCGCAGCACCGCAGGCTCGGTGGGCCAGCGGGTATAACTCATGATATCGAGCACCAGCTCCCTGACCGCCATCGCCCGGCTCTCCGCGGCCGTTTCCGCCAGCGCGCGGGGCAACAGCAGGCCAAACGCAACCAACAGGAGCGCCAGACGGGCAGTTAAACGGGGGGAAAAGAGTAACAGCATGATCGGGAGGTGGTCGCCTTGACAATACCGCTGCTATGGCATTGCGGTTCGGGTACATGAACCCAGATAGTAAGTTGGCTGACACTGGCCTGACAAGTCTCACCCCGCCATCATCTACCGAGTTCGTGTAAAGAAAACAGAGAGCCCGTCTGGTAACGGGCTCTCTGGTGGCAGGCATCAAGGCGGAAATCACTTCTTGCTGATGCCGTATTCCCGCAGCTTGTTGGCGATGGCGGTATGCGACACGCCCAGGCGTTTAGCCAGCTGGCGCGTCGACGGGAAGGCGGGATAGAGCCGGGCCAGCAGCTGGCTCTCGAAGCGCTTCACCGCATCGTCGAGATTCCCCTCAAACCACTCGTCGATCAGCGGCATGGTATCGGCCGCCACCGGCAGGTCGATCTGCTCGGGCCCCAGCTCATCCCCTTCCAGCAGGGTCATGGCACGGTAGAGACAGTTGCGCAGCTGACGCACGTTGCCCGGCCAGCGATAGGCGGTCAGGTAGTCGGCCATGTTGCGGGTAAAGCGCGGACGGGGTCGCTGCAACTCGCTGGCAAAGCGGGAGACAAACTGCTGGGCCAGCACCATGATGTCCGCCTTGCGCTCGCGCAGGGGGGGCAGCGCCAGACTGAGCACGTTAAGGCGATAGTAGAGATCCTCGCGGAAGGTTCCTTCGTGCACCAGATCCAGCAACTGCTTCTGAGTGGTGCAGATGAAACGCACGTTGACCTTCACCTCTTGCTCGTCACCGACCCGGCGGAATACCCCATCCTGCAACACCCGCAAAAACTTGGTTTGCAGATGGGGAGACATGTCGCCGATCTCGTCCAGCATCAGGGTGCCGCCACTCGCCAGCTCCAGCACGCCGCGCTTGCCCTCGGTGTTGTTGCCAAAGGCGCCGGGGGCATAACCGAACAGCTCGCTCTCGGCCACGTTATCGGGCATGGCGGCGCAGTTGAGGGCCATAAAGGGGTGGCTGGAGCGCAGGCTGGCCCCGTGACAGGCACGGGCCAGCAGCTCCTTGCCGGTACCGGTCTCACCGACAATCAGCAGCGGCGCGTCCTGCATCGCCAGTTTGCGCGCTTGCGACAGCACCTCTTTCATCTTGGGGCTCTCGGCCTGCAGATGCTCGAAGCCCCCCACTTCCACCGCATGAAGCGCGCTGAAGTGCAGGCCGACCCGACGGGCAGATTTGAGCACCACCACGGCCCCGGCCAGCGCCTGCTTGCCGCGGGCTTCTGCCACGAACAGCGGCATCAGATCTGCCAGATACTCTTCGCCATTGAAACTGAGCTTGCAGGTCTGCGGCTTGATCTCGCTCGCCTCCAGCCAGCGGGTGAAGGAGAAACCCTTGACCAGCGAACCGAGCGCCACGCCGCGCACCTCCTCCACCGGCAAGCCGAGGGTGGTGAGGGCAGACTGGTTGGCCTGGGTCACCTTGCCCTTGCTGTCGAGGGAGAAGACCAGATCCGGCAGCGCCTTGAGCAACGCCTCGATCTCGTGATGCTCTCGCTCGGAAGGCATGTAGGGGATGGTCTTGACGTCGTAGACGCCGGGAATGCGGCGGATCTCCGGCATCAGGTGCTGAAAATCACTGAACTCCAGCTCGGGAAAGTTGAGATAGATGATGCCTGAGGTATCGATTTCGATGCCGCGCAGATCGATATTGTGCTCCACCAGGCGGTCGAGCAGTTCCCGGGTCAGGCCCAGGCGGTCTTCACAGCTGACTTCAAGACGCATTCGGGACACACTTCCTAGCTAACTCTATGAATGAGCGGATAATACAGTCTCGATCCCCCCAGTGCGAGCGCCAGCCCATAAAAATGCGGGCCTGCCCCGCTTTCGCAGGCAGGCCTGGGTCAACCGATGACGCTGGTGTGGGGTGCGATTACCGGAGCAACTGATCGGTGCGCGCCGCCATGATGAAGTCGTTGCGATGCAAACCGCCGATCTTATGCATCCACCAGCTGACGATCACCTTCCCCCATTCGGTCAGAAATGCAGGAAGGGGGAGACTCCGCCTCAACCTGTTCTCAGATTATCTGGGCAATTGGTCTGTGCGCGCAGCCATGATGAAGTCGTTGCGGTGTAATCCGCCGATCTTGTGGGTCCACCAGCTGACGGTCACCTTCCCCCACTCGGTCAGGATGGCCGGATGATGGAACTCCGCCTCCGCCAGCTCCCCCAAGCGGTTGGTAAAGGCCAGCGCCTCCTTGAAGTTGCGAAATGTAAATTCCCGCCGCAGTTGCAGCGCCCCCTCCTCCACCAGCGGCTGCCAGTCGGGGATAAGCTGCATCAGCTCGCGCAGCTCCTCATCGCTCACCTTGGGGGCATCGGCGCGGCACGCTTCACACTGCTGGCTGGCCAGTTTGGACATGGGTTACTCCTGCTTGAATTAATGAAAATGAAATAGGGTTGTTTGCTTTTGGTCAGCTCGCCTGTTTGCCAGCGGCAACCTCAAAACGCGGCGGATAGAGGCCAAGCCGACTGGCCTCGGCCAGAGCAGCCATGATCTCCTCCCCGGTCAGCTGGTAGAGATGATCGAGACTCGGCAGCACAAAATAGGTGGGCTGCATGATGTCGATACGATAGGGTGTGCGCAGCACGGTCAACAGATCGAAAGGTTGCAGCAGCGGCTGGCCAGAGAGGGCATAGGCGGTCTCGCCGATGGAGGAGAGAATGCCGCCACCGTAGATACGCAGCCCGTCGGGCGTTGCCAAGAGGCCAAACTCCACGGTGAACCAGTAGAGCCGCGCCAGAAAAACCCGCTGATCCTTGCTCGCCTGCTGCCCCAACTGACCGTATAGGTGGGTGAAGTGGGCAAAGGCCGGATTAGTCAGCATGGCGCAGTGGCCAAAGATCTCGTGAAAGATATCGGGCTCTTGCAGGTAGTCGAGCTCGTCCCGGCGCCGGATAAAGGTCGCCACCGGAAACTGGCGATTGGCCAGCAGGGCGAAGAAACGATCGAACGAGATAAGCGCAGGTACCGCCGCCACCGACCAGCCGGTCGCAGGCTGCAAGACGGCGTTGATCTCGGCCAGCTGGGGGATGCGATCACGGGGCAGCCCCAGCCTGTCGAGACCGGCCAGATACTCGTTACACCCCTTGCCATCGAGGGCGGCGAACTGACGTTCGATCAGGATCTGCCAGGTGCCGTGCTCTTCGTTGCTGTAGTGGATCACCCCGTCAGCATCCGGCTGGTGGGCGGTGTAAAAGGTTGCCATAGCGGTTCCATCCTCTGGCGCCACATCAAGGCGCCTTGCCGTTTCATCACGGTTTCACTGTAACGAAATGGCAACAAAAAAAGCAGCCGACCCATGAGTCGGCTGCCTGAAACAGTTGTAAATAAATTGTGACAACCCGCTAACCAGTCCCCACTACAGCTTGACCATGATATGGCGCGGCACCGTGTAATCCTCCAGCGCATAGAGGGAGAGATCCTTGCCGTAACCCGACATCTTCATGCCGCCGTGGGGCATCTCGGAGGTGAGCATGAAGTGGGTGTTGATCCAGGTGCAGCCATATTGCAGGTGGCTGGCCACCTTGCTGGCGAGGCTCAGATCCTTGGTCCAGACCGACGAGGCGAGGCCATAGTCCGAGTCGTTGGCCCACTGCACCACCTGCTCGGCATCGTTGAAACGGGTCACCGACACCACGGGGCCAAACACCTCGCGGCGCACGATCTCATCCTCCTGCCGTGCCCCGACAATCAGGGTCGGCTCGAAGAAGAAGCCGTTGCCTGGGCGGATCTTGCCCCCCGCAGTCACCTCCACATGACCGCTGCTCTGGGCCCGCTCGACAAAGCTGGCAACCCGGTTGCGCTGTCTGTCCGAAATAAGCGGCCCCATCTCGACCCCCTCCTCGTATTGGCTACCTACCTTGATGGAGGCCACCGCCTCGGTCATGGCGGCGACGAACTTGTCGTAGATCTTGCCCTGGGCATAGATACGGCAGGCGGCGGTGCAATCTTGCCCTGCATTGTAGAAACCGAAGGTGCGAATGCCCGCTACCACCGCCTCCAGATCCGCATCGTCGAAGATGATCACCGGTGCCTTGCCCCCCAGCTCAAGGTGGGTGCGCTTCATGGTGCGGGCGGCGCTTTGCAGGATCTTCTGGCCGGTGGCGATATCGCCGGTGAGCGACACCATCCGTACCAGCGGGTGCTCCACCAGCGGTGCCCCCACGCTTTCCCCCCGCCCGCAGATGACGTTGATAACGCCGCGGGGGAAGATCTCGCTGGCCAGTTCGGCAAGACGCAAGGCGGTGAGCGGGGTCTGCTCGGAGGGTTTGAGCACCACCGTATTGCCCGCCGCCAGCACCGGCGCCATCTTCCAGGCCGCCATCATCAGCGGGTAGTTCCAGGGGGCGATACTGCCCACCACCCCGATGGGATCGCGGCGGATCATGCTGGTGTGCCCCTCGAGATACTCCCCCGCCAGCGGCCCTTGCAGGCAGCGGGCCGCCCCGGCAAAGAAGCGGAAGCAGTCCACCACCGCGGGCAGCTCGTCGTTGAGCACCGCCAGATAAGGTTTGCCGCAGTTGAGGGATTCGAGCGCCGCAAACTCCTCGGCGTGGCGCTCGACGAGATCCGCCAGACGCAGCAGCATGTTGCTGCGCTGGGCCGGGGTGGTGCGGCTCCACTGGGCGAAGGCGCGCTGGGCACCGTTCACCGCCCGGTTCACCTGTTCGAACGAGGCTTCGGGTACGGCGGCGATCTGCTCGCCGTTGGCCGGGTTGAGAATGGGTTCGGCCTGCCCATCGCCGGTCACAAACTGGCCATCAATCAAGAGTTGGGTAGAGAGTTTCATGGTTGCATCCTTGCGCACGCGTTGAGTCATCATTTGCCACTGCCAGCGACATCATGGGTGTCGCGAGTGAGGTAGTAGGCAAGCAAAATAGGGATAGTGGTGAAGGCCACTATGATGAGGGCCACCACGTTGGTGACCGGCCTGTCTCGGGGACGGATCAGCTCCTGATACATCCAGATGGGCAGCGTGGTCTGCTGGCCCGCCGTGAAGGTAGTGACAATCACTTCGTCAAAGCTCAGGGCAAAGGCCAGCATGCCCCCCGCCAGCAGCGCCGTGGCCAGATTGGGCAGGATCACGTAGCGCAGGGTCTGGAAGCCGTCGGCCCCGAGATCCATCGACGCCTCGATGAGGCTCTGGTTGGTGCGGCGAAAACGGGCCAGCGCATTGTTGTAGACCACCACCACACAGAAGGTTGCGTGGCCGATAACGATGGTCCAGAAGCTGAACGGGATCTCCATCAGGCCGTAGGCCGAGCGCAGCGCGATACCGGTGACGATACCGGGCAGCGCGATGGGCAGCACCAGCAAGAGCGACACCACCTCCTGACCGAAGAAGCGGCTGCGGGCAATGGCCCCTGCTGCCAAGGTGCCGAGGATCATGGCCGCCAGTGTCGCCAGCCCTGCGACCTCCAGTGACAGCTGGATGGCACGCCACACATCGGGGCGATTGAGGGTTACCTCGAACCATTTGAGAGTGAGTCCGGGGGGCGGAAACTGGTAACTCTTGCTCTCGCTGGTGAAGGCGTAGAGGAAGATAAACAGAATGGGAAAGTGCAGGAACAAGAGCCCGCCGATGGCGGCGTACTTGAGCAGGCCCGAAGGGCGCTCTCCCTGACGGCTCACTGAGTTAGCTGACATGAAGGCCTCCTTGCTGCCGGTTCAAAGCGATTGATTCAAAGCGCATCAAAAGCCCCCAGTCTTTTCGCAATCGCCAGATAGATGGCGATGATAAGGATCGGCACCAGCGAGAAGGCGGCGGCAAAGGGCAGATTGCCCGCCGTCCCCTGCTGCATGTAGACCACCTGACCGATATACATGGTTGAGTTGCCGATGATGCCGGGGATGATGTAATCACCGAGGGTCAGCGAAAAGGTGAAGATGGAGCCCGCCACCACACCGGGCAACGCCAGCGGCAGGATCAGGTTGCGAAAGGTCTGGGCGGGTGTCGCCCCCAGATCGCTGCTCGCCTCCAGCAGGGATCGCGGTATACGCTCCACCGCCGCCTGAATGGGCAGGATCATGAAGGGCAGCCAGACATAGACGAACACGATAAAGGTGCCGAGCCGCGAGAAGGAGAGCGACGGGCCACCGATCACCGGCAGGGAGAGGATGGCATCGAGCAGCCACTCCAGCCCCATGCTGTCCGCCAGCCAGCTCACCACCCCCTCTTTGGCCAAGATCAGCTTCCAGGCATAGACCCGCACCAGATAGCTGGACCAGAGCGGCAGCATGATCCCCACATAGAACAGCGCCCGGGTCTTGCCACTGGTGTAGCGTGCCATGTAGTAGGCAACCGGAAAACCGAGCAGGGCGCAGGCCAGGGTCACCAGCAGCGACATGCCGACGGTGCGGCCGATCACATCCAGATTCTCCGGTCGCAGCAGGGCGACGAAGTTTTGCAGCCCCAGCTCGTGGCGCACCTGACCGCTGAACTCGTCCAGCCCGAACAGGGAGTTGGAGAGCAACATCAGCAAGGAGCCGACATAGATGATCCCGAGCCACAGCAGCGGCGGCCCCAGCAGGATCGCCAGCAGCAGGCCGGGCCGACCATAGAGCAGGGTCGAGAGACGCCGCAGCGGCCTGAAACGGGCAGGTTCGGGCTGATGGTTCATGGCAAGACTCGCACTGTGAGGGGCACTCATGGCTGCGCCCCCTGATGGGCGCCGCTCAGGCGATGGATGGCCTGCTCCGGCCAGCTGAGGCTGACCCTGCAGCCACGGGCCAGACGGGCCTGCCCCTCGTTGGGGTGATTGACGATGATCTCGAGCTGCTCCCCGAGATCAACCCGATAACGGACGAAGGGGCCCAGATACTCCACCTCGCGGATCTCCCCCGACCAGCCCGGCGTGCCCGCCTCAGCGAGCCGGATCCGCTCCGGGCGCACCATCATCTGGCTGCCGTCGCCGCACAGCCGTCTGGCCTGCTCCCCTTCGAACAGATTGACGGTACCGACGAAGCGGGCCACAAACGGCGTCGCCGGAGCGTCGTAGATAGTATCGGGCGCAGCGATCTGCTCGATCTTGCCCTGACTGAAGATGCAGATCCGGTCGCTCATGGAGAGCGCCTCCTGCTGATCGTGGGTGACGAAGATAAAGGTGATGCCCAACTGGCGTTGCAACGCCTTGAGCTCAAGCTGCATCTGCTCGCGCAACTTGAGATCGAGGGCCCCCAGTGGCTCGTCCAGCAGCAGGATGCGTGGCTGGTTGATAAGCGCCCGGGCGATGGCGATGCGCTGGCGCTGGCCGCCGGAGAGCTGGCTTGGTCGGCGCTTGCCGACCCCGGACAGTCGCACCAGCTCCAGCATCTCGTCCACCTTGCGGTAACGCTCAGCCTTGGCGACCCCCTTGAGCATCAGGCCATAGCCGATGTTGTCGCGCACATCCATGTTGGGAAACAGGGCATAGTCCTGAAACACGGTGTTGAGGTTGCGATCATAGGGCGGCACGGTGGAGCAGGGTTCGCCAAACAGGCGGATCTCCCCGTCGCTCGGGTACTCGAAGCCCGCGATCATCCGCAGGCAAGTGGTCTTGCCGGAACCGCTCGGCCCCAGCAGGGTAAAGAATTCCCCGGAGGGGATCTGGAAAGAGATGTCGTCGACCGCCTTCACCTCGCCATAGTGGCGACTGACCCGGTCAAATTGTACGGCGTTCATGGGGCGTCCTTGTCTGTACTGGGATGGGCCGGACTCCTGTCCGGCCCGCTTGATTATCCGCTCTCGGCAGTCGTGCAGAGGAGGCGCAGCGCCCCTGCCGTTGGCAAGGTGGCAGTGGTTCCGACCACCTTGCTCACCCCGCCTTAGCGACCGCCCAGAATGGCGATATAGTCGGAAACCCAGCGGTAATAGGGCACGCAAGTTCCCTGGCTCTTGCACTGGGAGACCGGAGTGCGCCAGAAGCGAACCCGATCGAAGTTGTCGATACCGTTGGTTTTGCACCCGGTCGGGCCCAGCAGGGTATTGCCCTCACAGGCGGCAGGTACCACAGGCACCGAGCCAAACCAGGCGGCGAGATCCCCCTGCAGCTTGTTGCTCAGGGAGTGCTCCAGCCACTTGTAAGCGCAGGTGAGGTTCTTGGCATCGCTGTGCACCATGCTGGTATCGGCCCAACCGGTCACTCCCTCTTTCGGCACAGTGGTGGCGATGGGCTGCTTGTCGGCGATCAGGGCGTTGGCCTGGAACGGCCAGGAGCCTGACGCGACCACCCCTTCGTTCTTGAAGTCATCGATTTGCACGAAAGCATCATGCCAGTAGCGTCCCACCAGCTGGCGCTGCTTGCGCAGCAGATCGAGGGAGGCCTTGTACTGATCCTCGTTCAGCTCGTAAGGATCCTTGATGCCCAGGGCAGGCTGATGGGTCATCAGATAGAGGGCGGCATCGGCGATGTGGATCGGGCCGTCAAAGGCCTGCACCCGCCCCTTGTTGGACTTGCCATCCGCCAGGGTCTGCTCCTCGAACACCACGTTCCAGGAGTCCGGTGCCTTGGGGAACACCTTGGTGTTGTACATCAGGATATTGCCGCCCCACTGGTAGGGCACGCCGTAGTGCTTGCCATCCACAGTGTGCCAGGGGGCATTTTGCAGCCGGGGATCAATCTTGCTGTAACTCGGGATGAGCGCCAGATTGAGCGGCTGCACCTTGCCACCGGCAATCAGACGCAGACTGGCATCACCGGAGGCGGTCACCAGATCGAAGCCCCCCTCGTTCATCAAGGCCACCATCTCGTCCGAGGTGGCCGCCGTCTTGACGCTCACCTTGCAGCTGGTCTCTTTCTCGAATCCGGTCACCCAGTCGTAGTTCTTGTCGGTCTCGCCACGCTCAACGTAGCCAGCCCAGGCCACGATATTGAGCTGGCCTTCACCCTTGCCGAGCTCGGTCGGGGCAGCCTGGGTCTGGCCTGCCAGCAGCGCCGGAACAAGAGCCAGCATCAGAGGGGTCAATTTCATCATGCACTCCTTGCATTGTGTTGACTTGCATCAGGTGAAGGAACGCCACCATAGGCGTTAACATCCTGTTAACCAGCAATGAGCTTAGGGGAGTGGCAATACGATGAATATTTCAATTTTTGGTGGCTCAGGTATCAGCTAAATCGATATCGAGTGCAGATGAATCTGATTTTTGGTGGCTACCCCGCAAGAGATGGCTAGCGAGGGAGCGCCTGACGGGCCCGCAACCGGCTCTGATCCCGCGCAATATCGATAAATTCCCGCGCCGTCCAATCCAGCCGAGAACCACGGCGCCACACCAGCCCGATATCGATGGCGGGAATGGGCTCCTTGATGGGGCGCGCCTCGACCCGCTCCTGCTCCAGCGACCAGGGGCGATAGGCAAAGTCGGGCAACAGGGCGACCCCGAGCTGGCTTGCCACCAGACTCCGCACAGCCTCCACCGACGCAGTGCGCAGCACGATACGGGGGGAGATGCCGTAGCGACGCAGGCCGCCACCGATGATCTGATCGAGCTGATCGGCGGTCAGCGAGATCATCGGCTCCTCCCCCAGCGCGGTGAGCGAGAGGGTCGACTCGGCGCAGAGCGGGTGGTTGGCGGCCAGCCAGAGCCGCAGCGGCGAACGGGTCAGCAATTCGGTATCAAACGCCTCTTGCCGGATGGTGCGGTTGGTCATCAGGATCCCCACATCCACCTCGCCGTTGACGATCTGGTGCTCCAGAAAAGGCTGTTCATCCTCCTTCACCTCAATCTGCACCGCCGGAAAGGCGCGGCGAAAACGGCCAAGCGCCTCTGAGAGGTAGTAACCCGCCACCAAGGTGGTCACGCCGATGGTGAGTCGTCCCTGATCCTGCTGGGCCACCGCTTTGAGGGAGTGGCTCGCCTCGGTCATGGCGCTGAGAATGCGGCGGGCGTGGAGCAAAAACTGGTGGCCCTGAGTGGTGAGAGTGACGCCGCGCGGGTTGCGCTCGAATAGCGGGGCGCCGAGCTCGGTCTCCAACTCGCGAATGGCGCTGGTGACCGCCGACTGGGAGATATGAAGCTCGGCTGCGGCACGACTCACTGAGAAGCTGTCGGCCACGGCCACGAAATAACGGATCTGGCGAAAGGTAAAGTTCATCGGGCATCCTTGCCGATTGGTACTATTGGTGTGATTGGTCAGATTGACTGCCAGCTTAACCGTAAACGGACGCCCCGCCAAAGCCGGGCACCAGGCAGCCAACTCAATGATCTGCCGATTAAAACCATGCCCCTGTGGCTTGGCGAGCACGACAGGGGCAAGGGTCATATCAGCAAGGTGCAGACAGGGCTATCAGGATTTGTTGAGGTACCCCGCCAGCTGGCCGATCAGCCGCTTGCGCAGCTCGCCGAGTTTGGGTTTCTCGTCCGCACACCAGGGCAGCGGGCGGCACGCCTCTATAGTACGCAGGCCAAGGCGAGCGGTGAGCAGCCCGGCCCCCACCCCTTGTGCGGCGCGGGCAGAGAGCTTGGCGGCAAACTCGGCGCCCAGCAAGTCCATCCCCACCTCGCTCACCAGCTCGGTGGCGCCGGCGTAGAGCATGTTGCGAAACACCTGACGGATGAGGCGTATGCGGCTCCAGTAGCCGAGCTCGATGGCATAGACATCGGCGATATCCTCGATCATCCGCAGGTTGCGCCACAGCATCAGCATCATGTCGACGGTGGCGAGCGGGCTGAGCGCCACCAGCACGGCGGCCTCCCCCGACCATTTGGCCACCCGCGCCTGGGCCAGCTTGTCACGCTCGCCGAGTACCAGCTGGCTATAGAGGGTCAGCACTTCCCGATCGCTGTGGCTCTCATCGAGCTGGGCCAGCCAGGTTTGATACCCCTCGCGCCCCTTGTCGCCACTTTTGACCGCCAACCCTTCGCAAAAGGCCTGCCCCTGTCCGACTCCCTGATGAGCAAGCAGATCTGCTGCGCGCGAGCGTACATCCTGACGCCGCTTGAGGGTGCGCAGTCGCAGCCACTCGCGCCCCACCACGCTGGCGGTCCCCGCCGCCACCAGCGCCGAGGCTGCCAGCCAGGCGCTGCCCCAGAGCGGTGTGGTGAGAAATTGATCGTAAAGAAAGGCGCCATACTGGCCCAACGAGAGCAGACCGACTGCCCCCAGCCCCCACGCCAGTAGCCGATGACGGCGACGCGGTTTGATGACGAGGGCGCTCTCCACCTCGGTGAACTCGTCCAGCTCGTCGAGGCGCTCGAAGCTCGCCTCCTCCAGCCGCTGGGCCGGTGCGGGCGGTCGCTCGTCACTGGCCACCGTCAAGGCAGGCTCAAGAATCACCTTGCCCTGCAGCGGTGGCCGCTCTTTTATCTGATCGTTCATCGCATTGTTCTCCTGTGCGCAGCCTTCGGCTCAGGTGCCAAGACCGCACACCGTTATTCGAGGTGATCCCCGAGCAGAAACTCCAGCGCCGCATCGAGCCGGATATGGGGCAGCGCCTGATGGGGGCTCATGGGCATGGGGCGAAACGCCTGAAAATCAAAACCCTGACTGTTCCACCACTGTGCGGGGGGAATATGGGGCGGCATCTCCCCGGGGAAGAGGAGCAGCGGCTCACCGCTCAGGCTGGTGCCACGGATGGCGGGGAACTCGCGGCCATTGGCCACCCCCTTGCCAACTTCCGTCGCCTTGATGGCGGCGAGCGCCAGACACTCGGTGGTGATCCCCTCAAAACGGGCCTGACCGCGAGCGCTGCGCACCAGATGCTGCAGCAGTGAGACCATGGGCGCATGTTGTTCGGGGGTGACGTGATCGGCCTTGCTCGCCACAAACAGCAGCTTGTCGATACGGGGCGAGAAGAGTCGCCGCCACCAGTTGCTCTTGCCGTAGGCAAAGCTCTCCATGATTCGGGCAATGGCCTGCTGCATGTCGCCAAAGCTGGCTGCCCCGGCGTTGAGGGGCTGCAGGCAATCCACCAGCACGATCTGGCGATCAAAGCCGGCAAAGTGCTGCTCATAAAAACCCTGCACCAGATGCTGTTTGTACTGCTCGAAGCGCTGCTTGAGAGTGGCGTAAAGAGTGCCATCGGCGGGCTCGCCGACAGGCATCTCCCACACCCAGGGGACAAATTGCAGCATGGGGGCACCGGCATACTCCCCCGGCAACACGAAACGGCCGGGTTGAATAAGGTGCAATCCCAGCTCCTGTTTGCAGGCGTGTAGGTAGGCGGTGTAGCGCTCGGCCAGCTCAGCCACCGGCCGCTCTTCGAAGCGCTGATCGGCCTGCCACCCGGGTGTCAGCCAGCTGGCAGCGAGCGCCTGCAGCTCTGGGCGGCGCAGTTGCTCGCGCACCTGTTCGCTCCACTGCTCGTAGCTCATCTCAAGGAGCGGCAAGTCGAGCAGCCACTCCCCGGGGTAGTCCACCAGATCCACGTAGAGGGTGGAGATCTCCCCCAGATGCTTGCGCAGGGGGTGACGGGTGCGATAGCGGATTTCGAGGCGCACTTCGGCCACGCCGCGGGTGGGCTCGGGCCAGGCAGGTGGATCGCCAAACAGGGAGTCGAGGCCACGCTCGTAGGCAAAGGTGGGGATGTGGGCATTGAGCTGCGGCACCCGGCGGGCACCGAGGATGCGCCCCTGACGCAGGGCATCCCACAACGGCAAACGGCCGTCGATGGCCGCGTGTTCCAGCTGGTTGACCAGCGCCGTGATAAAGGCGGTTTTACCGCTGCGAGAGAGGCCGGTCACCGCCAGCCGAATATGGCGATCCCGCACCCGGTTCACCACGTCGTTCGCCTTGTGTTGCAGGCGAGTCAACTTCTGTTCCAGTTTATTGAGTATCAAGGCTTGACCCGTTCTCCCTTGGTGGTTGCATCTGGATAGCTGGTGTCGATGGTGGCGCATCACGGGAGGCGCCGCCATCGACATGGGGGCTTCAGCAAGCACTACAGCTTGCGAAATTCCCGCTGCAGGGTGAACTCCCTGGAGGTTACCAGCTTCTCGATCCGCTGAACTCTGGGCTCCAGCGCGTCAAGTTCCTGCGCGATGCGGCCCAGCGCCTGATGAGGGGTGATCCCCGCCTGCCAGCTGCGCGCTTTCATCCGCACCTCAGCAAAGTCGGCATCCTCTTGCGAATAGAGGGTGACCGGCTTTTTGTCGAGCAGGAACCAGGCGGCGATATAGGCGGTGAAGGTGATGAAACCGGCGAAGATAAGGCCACTGATGGCGAGCAGCCGCACGATCCAGGTCTCCACCCCGAAATACTCAGCCAAACCGGCACAGATCCCGGCTATCTTGCCACGCTGGGGATCGCGATAGAGGTTACGCCCTTCACGACTGACACTGCTCATACCTTGTTCCTCCAACCGGGTACTTCCGCATCCAGAATCGACTCCAGCGCGCCCACTCGCTCCTGCATCTTCTCGGTGCGAGCCAGCAGCCCTTGCAGCTGTTCCCGCTCGCTATCGGCAAGACCGGCGCCAATCCGCCCCTTGGCACGATAGTGCAGCACCAGCCAGATGGGAGCCACCACCACCATGAAGACCACCATGGGAACCATCAATACGCCCAGCAGATCTTCCATCTGTTACTCCCCCTGTTTGCCTTCGCTTTTGCTGTCGCCCTGACCCAGCTTCTGGCGCATGGCTTCCAACTCGCGGCTTATCTGATCGTCCACTTCCAGCTCGGCAAACTGCTGCGCCAGCGCCTTGTCGGACTGTCCCAGATCGGCGCGCGCTTCCATTTCGTCGATGCGACGCTCCATCCGCTCAAACTTGCTCACCACCGCCTGGCTCTCGCCACGGGCTACCTGGCTCTGCACATTGAGACGGCTGCTGGCCGCTTCGGTGCGAATGGCCATCGCCTTTTGACGGGCGCGGGCATCTTCCAGCTTGGCTTCGAGCTGGCGGATCTCTTCACCCAGCTTCTCGATGCCGCTGTCGACCGCCTGCTGCTCGCGGTAGAGGGTCTCTGACAACTCGGTCTGTTTCTTCTTCTCGATCAGGGCGGCGCGGGCCAGATCTTCACGTCCCTTGGTAAGGGCCAGCTCGGCCTTGGCCTGCCACTCGTCGACCCGCTCCTGATGACGGGCGACCTGACGACCAATCTCTTTCTGGCTGGCGAGGAAGCGGGCCAGATTGGAACGCTCCTTGACCAGCTCGTCCTCCATCTCCTGGATGATCAGGCGCACCATCTTCTGGGGATCTTCTGCCTTGTCGAGCAGGGCCGTCAGGTTGGAATTGATGATGTCGGCCAGACGGGAAAAAATACTCATGATTGCACTCCTGTTATTGGCATGGCGTTGTTTCTCCATTGACAATGGCAACTTGTGTGCCAATCTGGAACAAAATTTAACTTGTTGATTTATATGGGGCAGAATAGCCGGATTGCAAGATGCCTCGCGCAAGTGATGATTAAAATCACCAACTTTTGGTAAGATTGACCAGCTTTTACAACTGACAGGGATCACTATGACCACGGCCACGGAAAGCCTGCTGGGGGAATCCAACGCATTTCTCGAGATCATTGAGCAGGCCTCACGGCTCGCCCCGCTGCGCAAACCCGTGCTGATCATCGGTGAGCGGGGGACGGGCAAGGAGCTGATCGCCCACCGCCTACATTATCTCTCGGCGCGCTGGGATCAAAGCTTTGTCACCATCAACTGCGCCACCCTGAGCGAGGGCCTGCTGGAGACCGAGCTGTTCGGTCACGAAGCGGGATCGTTTACCGGCGCGGCCAAGCGCCATCAGGGCCGCTTCGAGCGGGCCGATGGCGGCACCCTCTTCCTCGACGAGCTGGCCACCACCAGCGCCCGGGTGCAGGAGAAGCTGCTGCGGGTCATCGAGTATGGCGAGTTCGAGCGGGTGGGCGGGGCCAAGCCCCTCAAGGTGGATGTGCGGCTGGTCTGCGCCACCAACGAGGATCTCCCTGCGCTGGCCGACAAGGGGCAGTTTCGCCACGATCTGCTCGACCGGCTCGCGTTTGATGTGATCACCCTCCCCCCCTTGCGGGAGCGGCGGGAAGATATCCTGATGCTGGCGGAGCACTTCGCCCACAGCATGACCCGGGAGCTGGGCTATCCGCTGTTTGCCGGTTTCTCGCGCAAGGCGACCCAGTTGCTGCTGGATTACCACTGGCCGGGCAATGTGAGAGAGCTGAAGAACGTGGTGGAGCGCAGCATCTATCGTCAGGGCAATCCCCAGCTGCCGCTCTCGACCCTGGTGCTCAACCCGTTTGATTCCCCCTGGCGACCACAGGTCACGCAACCTGCGCAAGAGGCCCGAAGCGAGGTACAATCTGCATCCCCCCTCGCCCTGCCGCTCGATCTCAAGCAGGCGGTGGCGGAGTTCGAGATTAATTTACTCAAGCAAGCGATGCAGCAATCCCAGTATAATCAGCGCAAAGCCGCTCAACTGCTGGCCTTAAGCTATCACCAGTTCCGTGGCATGCTACGCAAATATCAGCTGCTGGATGGCGATAACGATGCAGAACAAGAGTGAAGGAGCGCGGTTGATGCCGACTCCAGCAACACGCCAGCCTTCGCGCTGGCACATTTGTATCAAAACGTGCGTACAAAACCCCTATAAGAACATGGTTCAACAATGAGAATGCTCACACCCTTGCTGCTGGGTCTGCTGGTGCTGGTCACCGGCTGCCAGAAGCAACCCGAGGCCTCCAAAACCGGACTCATCTATTGTGCTGAGGGATCCCCCCTCTCCTTCAATCCCCATGTTTCCAACTCCGGGGTGACACTGGATGCCAGTGCCCGTCCGCTCTACGACCGCCTGCTGGAGGTGAACCCCAATACCCTGGCGCTGGAGCCGGCGCTCGCCACCAACTGGCATGTCAGCGAGGATGGCCTCACCTATACCCTGACCCTGCGCAAGGGGGTGACGTTTCACCATACCCCCTGGTTCAAGCCCACCCGCACTTTCAATGCCGATGACGTGGTCTTCACCTATGCCCGCCAGCTTGACGAGCAGCACCCCTATCACAATGTGTCCGGCGGCGATTACCCCTACTTCTACAGCCTGGGGCAAGATCTGCTGATCAAGCGGGTGAGCAAGAAGGGGCCGCAGACGGTAGTGTTCGAGCTGAACCAGCCGAACGCCTCCTTCCTCGCCACTCTGGCCAGCGACTATGCGGTGATCCTCTCCGCCGAATACGCCGAGCAGATGTTGCAGGCGGGCACCCCAGCCCTGCTCGATAGCCGCCCTATCGGCACCGGACCGTTCAGCTTCAAGGAGTATCGCCACAACGAGTTCATTCGCTATCTGCGCCATCCCGGCTACTGGGGCGGTGATGCCAAGATTGAACAGCTGGTCTACGACATTACCCCCAAATCCGCCAAACGGCTGGCCAAGCTGCTGACCGGCGAGTGCGACGTAATGAGCACCCCTTCCGCCAGTCAGCTCTCGGTGATCAAGCAAAATCCGGCGCTCAGTCTCTCGGTCCAGTCGGGGATGAACGTCGCCTTTTTGGCCCTCAATACCCGCAAGCCGCCGTTCAACAACGTCAAGGTGCGTCAGGCCATTGCCAGCGCCATCAATATCGACAACCTGTTGCAGGCGGTCTATTTCGATACTGGTCTGCCCGCCAACAGCCTGCTGCCGACCCTCTCATGGGGGTACAACCCCAGCCTGCCCGAGCGCAAACCCGACCTGAAACGGGCGCGCCAGCTGCTCAAGGAGGCGGGGCTGGAAAAAGGGTTCGAGATGCAGGTGCTGGTGCAACCGGACGCCCGCCCCTACAACCCGGATGCGGTCAAGACCGCCCAGCTGATCCGCAGCGATCTGGCAAAGGTCGGGATCAAGCTCAAGATCGTGCAACGGGAGTGGCCGGTGATCGAAGGCCGCCTCACCAAGGGGCAGTACGACAGCCTGCTCTCCGGCTGGATTGCCGACAACGCTGACCCGGACAACTTCTTCCGCCAGCTGCTGAGCTGCTCGGCAGTGGAACGCGGCAACAACTACAGCCGCTGGTGTAGCCCGGCCTTCGATCAGTTGCTGGATGATGCGGTCACCACGCCCCAGCTCTCGTTCCGGCTGCGCAACTACTACTATGCCCAGACCCTGCTTAACGAACAGCTGCCGCTGATCCCGCTGGCGCACGCCTTGCGTACCCAGGTCAGCCGCAGCGACATCGAGGGGCTGACGCTGATGCCCTTTGGCGGCACCTCCTTCAACCAGGCTCACAGGGAGTAAGCATGCTTCTATACACCTTGCGCCGCATCAACCTGCTGCTTATCACTCTGCTGGCGCTGACCTTTGTCGCCTACCTGCTGGACTATCGGCTGATCGGCCATCAGCTCAGCTTCTGGAGCGGCTATCCCGACTTCCTGCGCCGCATTTTCGCAGGCGACCTGGGGCTCTCCAGCGTCTCCGGGCTGCCGGTGCTGGACGAGATCCGCCACTACTTCCCGGCGACCCTGATCCTCTGTCTGGCGGCGTTCGCCATCTCACTGCTGGTGGGGATCCCTCTCGGAACCCTGGCGGCCCTGTCCCAGGGCAAGACGCTGGATCTCTCCATCATGACTGCCGGTCTTATCGGCTATGCGGTGCCGGTGTTCTGGCTGGCGCTGCTGGTGGTGATGCTCTTTTCGCTGGATCTCGGCTGGTTGCCAGCCTCCGGGCAGATCAGCCTGCTCTACGACGTCCCCCCCATCACGGACATTGCGGTGATCGATGTGCTACTCAGCAACGAACCCTGGCGGCAAGCGGCACTGCACGATGCCCTGCGCCACCTGATCCTTCCGTCACTGGTGCTGGCGGTGGTGCCCACTACCGAGGTGATCCGCCATGTGCGCAGTTCCCTCATCGACGTAATGAAGCAGAACTACATCAAGGCGGCGGCGAGCCGGGGCCTTTCCAAGGCGCAGATCGTCTGGCGCCATGGTCTGAAGAACGCCCTGCCGCCGGTACTGCCGCTGCTGGGTCTGCAACTGGGTAGCGTGCTCACCTCCGCCATGATCACCGAGGTGGTATTCGAGTGGCACGGGATCGGCCGCTGGCTCATCAGCAGCATCGCCCTGCAGGATTACGCCGCCATTCGCGGCGCGACCCTGGTGGTGGCCAGTTTCGTGATCCTGACCAGCGTCAGCACCGAGTTGCTGACCACCCTTATCTATCCGGCACGGCGCAAAGAGTTGTATGCCAAACAAGATTGAACGCGCTCATGGCGTGACCAGGAGCCAGGTATCCTATGCAAGATAAATCGAACATCTATCCCGAGCTCAAGATCCTCTCGCCCCTTGAGCAGACGTGGGCCTCCTACAGCCGCAATCCGCTGGCGATGGCAGGGCTATGGTGCTTTTTGCTGTTGCTGCTCATCACGCTGGTGGGGCCGCTGGTCGTCCCCTACGGCATCGATGAACAGCACACCGACAAGCTGCTGCTGGCCCCCTCCTGGGCGGCGACCGGCAACATCGACTACTTCCTCGGCACCGACGATCTGGGGCGCGACATGCTCTCCCGGCTGGTGGTGGGGGCACGTCTCACTTTCGGCTATGCGCTGGTCGTGGTGGTGATCGCCATGGTGGTGGGCTCCGCCATCGGTATCCTCGGCGGCATGAGCAAGGGACTTAAATCGAGCGTGCTGCACCACCTGCTCGATACCCTGCTCTCCATCCCCTCCCTGCTGATGGCCATCATCATGGTTGCCATCATGGGGCCGGGTTTTGGCAATACCCTGATAGCCATTACCTTGGCGTTGATCCCGCCCTTTATCCGGGCCACCTACAACGCAGTACATGCCGAGATGCAGAAGGAGTACATCACCGCCAGCCGCCTCGATGGCTCGCCTCCCTTCCGGATCATGCGGCTGGCTATTTTGCCCAACATTGTCGAGACCCTGGTGGCCCAGACCACCCGCACCTTGTCGGCGGCCATTCTCGATATCTCGGCAGTCGGTTTTCTTGGCCTCGGCGCCCAATCTCCCCAACCGGAGTGGGGCACCATGCTGGCCGATTCGAGCGACCTTATCTATCTCGCCCCATGGACCGTCACCCTGCCCGGCATCGCCATCCTGTTCAGCGTGCTGGTGACCAATTTAGTTGGTGAAGGCATTCGTGAAGCACTCAAAGAGGGGAATGACTGATGCCGCTGCTCGATATTCGCAATCTCACCATCGAGATCGACACCCCGCAAGGCAAGGTCAAGGCGGTGGACAAGGTGAGCCTGACCCTGACCGAGGGGGAGATCCGCGGTCTGGTGGGTGAATCCGGCTCCGGTAAAAGTCTGATCGCCAAGGTGATCGTCGGTATCGAGAAGGACAACTGGACGGTTCGTGCCGACCGGATGCGCTTCAACGACATGGATCTGCTGACCATGGCCCCCAAGGAGCGCCGTCGCATCATGGGTCGCGAGATCGCCATGATCTTCCAGGACCCCATCAGCTGTCTCGACCCCTCCGAGGAGATCGGCACCCAGCTGGAAGAGGCGATCCCGACCGATTCGTTCGAGGGACAATTCTGGCAGCGCTTCCAGTGGCGCAAGAAGAAGGCCATCGCCCTGCTGCACCGGGTAGGCGTCAAGGATCACCGCAAGGTGATGCGCGCCTATCCCCACGAGCTGTCGGATGGCATGTGCCAGAAGGTGATGATCGCCATGGCGATAGCCAACCAGCCGCGTCTGCTGGTAGCCGACGAGCCCACCAGCGCCATGGAGTCCACCACCCACTCCCAGATCCTGCGACTGCTGGACAAGATGAACAAGCTGGGCAATACCACCATCCTGATCATCAGTAACGATATCGCCGCCATCGCCAACCTGACCGACACCATCAACGTGATGTACTGCGGCCAGATGGTGGAAGTGGGCACCCGGGAGCAGATCCTCGAGACCCCGCATCACCCCTATACCGATGCCCTGCTCAAATCGATCCCCGACTTTGACAAGCTGGTGCGCCACAAGTCGCGCCTCGAAACCCTGCCCGGCGTCATCCCGCCGCTGCAACACCTGCCCATCGGTTGCCGTCTGGGGCCGCGCTGCCCCTACGCCCAGAAGCAGTGCGTGCAGACCCCCCTGATGAACAAGATCAAGGGCCATCAGTTCAGCTGTCACTTCCCGCTGAACATGGAGGAGCCAAAAAAATGATGACCGTTAATGCCCCCATGAAGGAGCCCCGCTTGTGATCGAGCCATCCCTGTTGCAGGTCAGAGGCCTTAGCAAAACCTACCAGAACCGCACCGGTCTGTTCCGTCGTCAGGCGGTGGAGGCGATCAAGCCCCTCTCGTTCGATCTCGAAGTGGGTCAGACCCTCGCCATCGTCGGCGAAGCTGGCTCCGGCAAGAGCACCCTCGCCCGCATTCTGGCTGGCATGATCGAACCCACCAGCGGCGACATCGCCATCGACGGCCAGCTGATGGTGCACGGCGATTACCAGACTCGCTGCAAACTGCTGCGGATGATTTTTCAGGATCCCAACACCTCGCTGAACCGCAAGATCCGGGTCGGCCAGATCCTGGAAACCCCGCTGCGTCTCAACACCGAGATGACCGAGGAGGAGCGCCGCGAGAAGGTGGTGCAGACCCTGCGTATGGTGGGGATGCTGCCGGATCACGCCCTCTTCTATCCGCAGATGCTCTCCTCCGGTCAGCAGCAGCGGGTGGCGCTGGCGCGGGCACTGATCCTCAACCCCAAGATCGTGGTGGCCGATGAGGCGCTCTCCACCCTGGATATCTCGGTGCGCTCCCAGATCATCAACCTGCTGCTGGAGATGCAGGAGACCATGGGGCTCAGCTATGTGCTGGTCGCCAACGATCTGGGCATCGTCAGCCATATCAGTGACGAGGTGCTGGTAATGCACGAAGGGCGGGTGGTGGAGCGCGGCAAGACTCTCAAGGTGTTTGCCGATCCCCAGCATGAGGTGACTCGCCGTCTCATCCAGAACTACAACAACGAATACCGCAAATAGAGAGGCGCTGGCCACCTCCCTCACAGCTGTGTTTCGCCGAGCTCACACGGCGGGATCAAAAAAGCCCACTGCATGCAGTGGGCTTTCTGTTACCGGCGTTGCTGCTTAGGCTTGCAGCAGCAGACGGTTGATACGGGAGACGAAGCTCGCCGGATCGTTCAGCCCGCCCTGCTCGGCCAGCTGGGCCTGTTCGTGCAGCAGGGTGACCCACTCACCGAACAGTGCCTCGTCTTCAATGGTGTCGAGTTTCTTCACCAGCGCATGGTCAGGGTTGAGCTCCAGAATGTACTTCTGCTCCGGTACCGGCTGGCCGGCCGCGCGCATCAGCTTGATCATCTGGGTGCTCATGCCATAAGCGTCAGTGACGATGCAGGAGGGGGAGTCGGTCAGACGGTGAGTGACACGCACCTCTTTCACTGCATCACCCAGGCTCTTCTTGACCCGCTCAACCAGACCGGCGTTGGCCTTCTCGGCCTCTTCCTGCGCCTGCTTGGAAGCTTCGTCTTCCAGATCGCCGAGATCCAGTTCGCCACGGGTGACGGAGATAAGCTGCTTGCCGTCGAACTCGGTCAGGTGGCTCATCAGCCACTCGTCCACGCGCTCCCACATCAGCAGCACTTCGACACCCTTCTTGCGGAAGATCTCGAGGTGCGGGCTGTTCTTGGCAGCGGCATAGGAGTCAGCAGTGATGTAGTAGATCTTCTGCTGGCCTTCCTTCATGCGGCCAACGTAATCCTCAAGAGAGACAGTTTGGGCTTCGCCCTCGCCAGCGGTGCTGGCAAAGCGCAGGAGCTTGGCGATCTCTTCGCGGTTGGCGTAATCCTCGGCAGGGCCCTCTTTGAGCACGTTACCGAACTCTTTCCAGAATTTGGCGTACTTCTCGGCATCGTCTTTCGCCAGCTTGGAGAGCATGGTCAGCACGCGCTTGGAGCAAGCCTTGCGCAGGGAGGCGGTCACCTTGTTGTCCTGCAGGATTTCACGGCTAACGTTGAGCGGCAGATCGTTGGAGTCCAGCACCCCTTTGACGAAGCGCAGGTAGGTCGGCATAAACTGCTCGGCGTCATCCATGATGAAGACGCGCTGCACGTAGAGCTTCAGACCGTGCTTCTGCTCGCGGTTGTAGAGGTCGAACGGTGCGCGGGCCGGTACGTAGAGCAGGCTGGTGTACTCCTGCGCCCCTTCCACCCGGTTGTGACCCCACAGCAGCGGATCTTCAAAGTCGTGGGCAACGTGCTTGTAGAACTCCTGATACTCCTCGTCCTTGATATCTTTCGGGTTGCGGGTCCACAGTGCCGTGGCGCGGTTGACCTGCTCCCACTCGCCCGGGGTGCCGACGATGGTCTCGCCATCCTCTTCCCGATCCGGGGTGCCCTCTTTGAACATCTCGACCGGTACGCTGATGTGATCGGAATATTTGCCCACCACGGAGCGCAGACGCCAGTCATCGAGGAACTCGTCCTCTTCGGCACGCAGGTGCAGGATGACATCGGTACCGCGACCCTCTTTGGTCACATCAGCGACGGTGAAGGAGCCTTCCCCTTCCGATTCCCACTGTACGCCCTGCTCCGGAGCAGTACCGGCGGCACGGGAGACCACGGTCACCTTGTCGGCCACGATAAAGGCGGAGTAGAAACCGACCCCGAACTGACCGATCAGCTGAGAATCCTTGCCCTGATCGCCGGAGAGGTTTTTGAAGAATTCTGCGGTGCCGGACTTGGCGATGGTCCCCAGGTGCTCAATCACCTGATCACGGGTCATACCGATCCCGTTATCGGAGATGGTCAGGGTACGCTTCTCTTTGTCCACCACCAGACGCACACGCAACTGGCCGTCGTTTTCGAACAAAGAGGCATCGGAAAGCGCCTTGAAGCGCAGCTTGTCCGCCGCATCGGAGGCGTTGGAGATCAGCTCGCGCAGGAATACTTCTTTGTTGGAGTAGAGGCTGTGAGCCATCAGGCTCAGCAGTTGTTTGACTTCAGTCTGAAAGCCGTGGGTTTCGGCATGAACACTTTGGGTCATGGACCAATCCTCAGAAACATCAGGTTGAACATATGCCCAACCTAAATGGGGACGGCCAATCAAATATCAAGGGGCGAGTGTGCAATCCCGCTCACTCGCCCCTTCAAACCCGCTCAAACGGCTATTTATTGCCCAGCGCTACCGCTATTAATGCGGGGCAACTGGCTGGCACCTTGCTATTTCAAGCGCTGGCGCCCCATCAGGGAGTGGGAGAGCGTAGTGCCATCCACCAGCTCCAGCTCGCCCCCCACCGGCACGCCGTGGGCGATGCGGCTCACCTCTACCCCGGCGGTGTGGGCCATGTCGGCGATATACCAGGCGGTGGCATCCCCCTCGATGGTGGGATTGGTAGCGAGGATCAGCTCACTGATGTACTCTTCCTTTAGACGGCGCTCGAGAATATCGAGCCCCAGCTCCTCCGGGCCTATGCCGTCCAGCGGCGACAGATGGCCCATCAGCACAAAGTAACGACCGGAAAACTGACCGGTCTGCTCGATGGCCGCCACGTCCGCCGGGCTCTCCACCACGCAGAGCAGGCCATTCTCTTCCCGCTTGGGATTGGCGCAGATATCGCAGCGGTCGTTCTCGGTAAAGGTGCGGCAGTGGCTGCAGTGACCAATCTCGGTCAGGGCGCGAGAGAGCAGCTGGGCCAACCGCAAGCCGCCGCTGCGCTCACGCTCGAGCAGGGTAAAGGCCATCCGCTGGGCAGACTTGGGCCCCACCCCCGGCAATACCTGCAGGGCTTTCATCATCTCATCGAGCAGGGGACTGAACTTCATAACACTCCTTACACGGGCCTGCCCCTCGCCACCACCAGGGCCACGACGGGTCAGCAAAACAGGATAACGCCATTGGCGCAGGACTATACCCGAGCCCGCCGCCCATCGCCATCGGCTTGCCCACAGTGCTCGCAAAAACGCGGATAGCAAAAAGCCCTGATGGAAACATCAGGGCTTTTCAATCTGGCAGTGCATGTGGTGTGAGCGTTAAATTCGCAGCAGCAAATCACCGACTATTCTGCATTGCCATTTTTTAAGACGAGCCGCGACACAGGACAAACCAAGCGGGGCTTTTCGCTCCGCACTGCTGGCACCTACATCAGGATGGCGCTTAAAAACAAAAAACCGACCATCAGGTCGGTTTTTGCAATTTGGCGGTGAGGGAGGGATTCGAACCCTCGATACGTTGCCGTATACACACTTTCCAGGCGTGCTCCTTCAGCCACTCGGACACCTCACCAAATTTTTGCTCACTGCTTTATGTGCTTGAGCTGCACATTCACTGGCGGACCATGCCGCGGCGACGGGGCGTAATGTAAGGGATACGATGGCTTTTGGTCAATGCAATTTTTTACTTTTTGCGTTCGTTTGCTCAATATCCGAACCAAGTGACCAAAAATATGCCGTTTCGTATCCCTTTCAATCAATTTACTGCCGCTTCGTGCAAATGTTCACCTTTGAGCGCCTCTTCCAGCGAGCCGTAAAATTCCAGCTTGCCGGGCTGCGGCCGTACCTTGGCGCGTGCCAGGGTCTTGAGCGGTTGGAACTGCAACTCGGCCACCCGCAACTCGACACCGGCTTTAGCCATCTGCTTGCCAAAGTGGAGGAAGGCAGACAGGCCGCCCGCATCGAGGATGGAAACCGCCTCCATCTGCAACACCAGCACCTTGTGCCCTTTCACTTGTGATTCCAGCTCGGCAAAGACCCGTTCGGCCGCTGCGAAGAAGAGCGGGCCGTTGATCTTGTAGAGCAGGCCATTGTTCGGCACCTCATGGGCATAGCGCTTGTGCTCGGCCAAATCGTGCAGTTTGGTCATCTTGGCGATTTCGCGCATAAAGAGCAGGGATGCCAGGATCACCCCGAAAGTAATGGCGATGACCATGTCGAAAATGACGGTGAGCGACAGGCAGACCAGCAGCACCAGCACATCGGATTTGGGGGCGCGACGGATCAGCTCCACCACCTTGTGCGCTTCACTCATGTTCCAGGCCACGATGAGCAGCAAGGCAGCCATGGCCGAGAGCGGCAACCAGGAGAGCCAGGGGGCCAGCACCAGAATGGCGGCCAGCACCACCAGCGCATGGACGATCCCCGAGATGGGGGACGTAGCGCCGGCACGCACGTTGGCGGCAGAGCGGGCGATGGCAGCGGTAGCGGTAATGCCGCCAAAGAAGGGGGCGAAGATGTTGCCAAGCCCCTGCCCCACCAGCTCGGCGTTGGAGCTGTGTTTGCGACCGGTCATCCCATCGAGCACCACGGCGCAGAGCAGCGATTCGATCGCCCCCAGCATCGCCATGGAGAAGGCGGCAGGCAGCAGCCGCTCAACAGCCGCCAGGTTCCATTCAACTGGCAAGCCATCCGGTCCGGGCAAGGCCCAGGGCATCACCAGGGTCGGCGCGATGGGCGGGATCCCCATCCCCTGGGTGCCATCAGCCAGGGTATAGCTGAACTTGCTGCCGATGGTGGCCACATCCACCCCAAAGTAATGGAGGCCAAAACCCAGACCTACTCCGACCAGCACCGCAGGCAGGTGGCCGGGCACAGGCAGACGCAGGCGTGGCCAGAGCAGCAGCACGGCCAGTGTTGCGACCCCCACCAGGGTATCGCCCCACTGCAAGCTTGGCAGGGCGGCGGCCAGCGCTTCGACCTTGCCCAGATAGGTTTCCGGCATCTCGGGCACGCTTAGGCCAAAGAAGTCCTTGATCTGCAAGGTGGCGATCACGATGGCGATACCACCGGTAAAGCCCAGCGTCACTGACGGGGGAATGTACTCGATAAGGCGGCCAAGACGGGCCATCCCCATCGCCACCAGAAAGAGGCCTGAGATAAGCGTCGCCATCAACAGACCGCCAACCCCGAACTGCTGGGCGACCGGGTAGAGGATCACTACAAAGGCAGCGGTCGGGCCGGAGATGGAGTAACGGGAACCACCGGTCACGGCGATCACGATACCGGCAATGATGGCGGTATAGAGACCGTGTTGCGGCGGTACACCGCTGGCGATGGCCAGTGCCATGGCGAGCGGGATGGCGATGATGCCCACCGTCACACCGGCGATAAGATCACGGCCGAAGCGGGCCATGCTGTAGGGTTCATCAATACAGGACTGGCGTAAGGCTATGGCGAGCTTCACGCTATTTAAAGAGGCTTGCTTGTGCATGTATATCGTAATACCAGAAGAGGGAGATAAAGGCCGGAGAGATCCGGCGCCCGATCATCATCAAGGGCCGGCAGGGCTGTCGACGCGGCGATGGTATCCTGCGTAACCTTACTCCAGACCGGCCATTTTTTCGATGGGCAGGATCAATGAAACGCGCGCTCACCCATTATTTGGCCTATTTGCCGCCAAATCGCCGATCTTTGCTCCTGCTCTCCCCCTTTTTGCCACAAAGATTACCATTTGAGCCTCATCTGGTTGCCAGCACGTTCGCGACATCATGCTGTCATCATCAGGTTGATGCGAACCGAACCAATGCCCCCTGCGCCGGTTGGGGGGAACGACGGCAAGGGACTGATTGTGCTGAAAATAAACCGCAAAGCGCAACTTTTGGGCAAACAGTCCGAAAATCCGGTTTTCGGGAAATTCGCGGGTTGACACCCGCCGCCCTGGTCATTAATATTCGCCCCGTCTTAACGAGACAGGCAATTCCTCCTTAGTTCAGTCGGTAGAACGGCGGACTGTTAATCCGTATGTCACTGGTTCAAGTCCAGTAGGAGGAGCCACTTTTCCCTCGTAGTTCAGTCGGTAGAACGGCGGACTGTTAATCCGTATGTCACAGGTTCAAGTCCTGTCGAGGGAGCCAAATTCTAAAGCCCAGCCTTTTGGCTGGGCTTTTTCGTATCCATCTCTCCATTGTTTCAAGCTGAGCCAGCTACCCCTCACCGCTTGCTCTGCCACATTCCCCTCGCAGTGAACGATCCACTCTCCCTGTTTTCTCTCAACTCAAATTCGACTAACGACGGCTCCGGTCCCTATCCGGTCAACTCAGCGGGTGAATGGGTCACGATCTAGACCGAGCCAGAAGTCATCCCTTCCCCTGACGTAAATACCTCCAGAAACCCCCTCCGGTCACAGCTTCCGGTCTTTCTGCTGAGAGACCATGGGGATGGTCAGACCGGAGCAGGCGACTCTGGCGTACAGATAACGCGGATTGAAAGATGGAGACGCTCAGGAGGGACAAGGGAAGAGGAATGGTTAGCGGTAAGGCCGGAGCAGCCTCTGGGGCATATCCGGTCGCTTGGGCTGTAGCTGAGTTTGCCAGGAGTTGTGCAAAGTCGCGTCGATGCCGACGAGGTGACGGGTCGTCACGTCGACGCGACCGTCGGCAACTTTCACAAGAAATATTTACCGCACCTCTTGTCTTTGATGCTTGGCTTGTAAGCCTCAAAGGCATGGAGCTAATGTAGGCCCAGCCTTGCGAGTAATAGAGCGTCTCGCGTGAGCGATCCAGTTTGACGAAATCTGCAATCGCTGTTTTGATACTCCGAAACTTGTGATTATTCCTTTATATTATCTAATATTAGTTCAAACCTAGGAAACAAGTTATGTCGTCAACAGATCAAAAAATGCCAACATTAGGTTATTTCAGTAAAATAATTAGCGATTGTTTGGGGTTGTGGAGTAGTGAGAAAAAGGATATTAGCTTTACTGTATCAGCTACTGAGAAAGCGAGGCGTAAGGCCTTAGCCGATGCATTTAATGCAATAAAGCGTAGCAATGGAAAATATGGTTCTCATAGTGATCTAATCGCACAGACAACTAAGATCTACCCAAAACCACAGCAAAAAATCCTAAAAAACAAAACCATTCAAGACTATTTAAATTATTTATCAAAAGAAGACTTTTCTTCATATCATGAATTTTTGGAATTTAAAGAGTACATCGATATTGTTATCTCAGACAGACACGAGAAAAAAGCCCTTTCGATGTTCGCCACAAATATATATGCCTCGTCAGCTATGTATTATAAAGAGTTTGTCAGAGAGCATGCTATAAGTTCAGAAATGCCACTTAATTCATACGTACATTTTATTAAATACATATTAATTGATTTGATAGCATCATTGGCCAGGACCTCTTTTAAATCCACAGAATCATTGAGCTACGGATTTATTGATTATAAATCATGCCAATGGCCGCTCAGAACCTTTGTTGATTCAATGATCGGCTTGTGTAATGTATCCCTACAAAAGCTACATCAATTTCATGAGGTTAGACTAAACAATGCTGTTTTATCTGATGAAGAAATTTGGAATTCTGATTTAAAAGCAAATAGTATCAATACAAAATCGAAGCAAGTCATCGATCGTCTGAGTAAAAACAATAGAATTAAATGGAATGGTTTTTTTTCAACTATAAAACCACTCGTATCCTTACTTCCAGAAGATATAGATGAGGACTCTTTTATCGTCACAGCATATTCGGCATATGTAATTCATAACCTAATGTGCCATCTTCGCGAACTAAATTTCGAAGAACCAACTAATAACTCATCATTGCAAGAGTGGCATTACCCAGGAATAGCTGGTGAAAATAATTTTATTCCTCTAAGTGAGCAGATTGACTTATTACTCAATATGGATGTACAACCCAATACAATCGTCGTTAACAATACAATATATAGCTATCATGAGTTAATTAGATGGATGCGTCGATTAAACACGTCGCTTATTGGAGAACTACCGTTCCCAAGCTTGCTAGAATTTTCATATAGCAAACACTTAATGGCATTTCCGTTCGATATCATGCTCCATCAACAGGTGAAAGTACCTGTATGGCTATCCGAGTGGAACTTCGCTAAACATGCGGTGGCATCCAATAATGGTGATTATGCGTTGCAACACTATAAAAAATCACTCAATGCGGCCAAATATGTCGCAGGTTCATTATTTATTTTTCTGTATGTTGATATATGTGCATTTTGCAAACGAGCCTATCAGGAGTTTAAGCGTGAAAATAAGGAGTATTTATTTGATAGGTTCTATGAATCATTGGGTGGTGACGCAGCAAAATATGCAACTCTGTTAGGTTATACTTCTGGTTCTGCTCGTGATCCAGAAACCTTGATGCCACGGTTAAGGGCCCCAGTAAAAGACACATTACTGAGACAAAAGATAGACTCAATGGTGTGACTACAGATGTAGTTTTAATATGTAGCAGCGTTGTTGAATAAAATAGTTTTCATTGACTTGGTGTTATTTAGTCCAAACTGTAAGCTTGAAAGGTAAATTTTATTGTCTCAGTTCTGGTGGAGATTAGCGAAATCGGCTGATTTTAATAACCGGATTGCACAGGCATGCTTTTCTTCAACAACGCCTGATGAGTATCATAAGGACACACTGCGTATAGACCTACTTTCTCAGAACCACGCTTCAACCCAGGCCATCGAAATAGGGTGAGCTCGGTTGTCAAAAAACAGCAATAAAGTTGCGACGGTGCCGACGAAGCGTCGGATCGCCACGCCGACGTGACCGGTACCACCATCGGCATGCTCAGAATGGAGCTGATCAATCTGGCGTGGAGATAACGCAGGTTAAACGATTAAGACGCTCAACAAGAGCAAGGAAGGAGGAATGGTTAGTGGAAAAGACCGGAGCAGCTCTGCGGCATATCCAGTCTTTGATATTTTGGCTGGGCTTAGCTGTCGTTATTGTCCGAGGTTAGCGGAATATAATAAACATTCTCTATTACTAAATGACATCATATTGCTGAACTAGTCACTCCCGGATACAACCCAATAAAATAGCTTCCGCAACAACAAAAGCATAAATAAAACTAGAAATGCTTTGACACACCCCATAAATACTCCGCTCCGGAGAATCGCTGGGAATAAAAATAAAATCGCTATAGCAAAACTCAACCTTTCATACATATCCAATTTTCTTTCTTCACTTTCCATATTATCTCTCCCACACCAACCAATTGTTAACATCAAGTGACTTTGAGGCTGTGTGTTTTAACATCCACATAAAATTATCTGCATTTTCAAAATCACCAGTAATACAACCCGAGGTAAACTGGTGACAATTATCTAAAATCACATTATAATCTCGACTTACACCTATGTGATTTCGTGCCCTTTCTGCATATTTTTTATTGCCTACGGGACTACTGTCACGGCAAGAAACATAAATACTTATTGCACTATTAAACCCTCCGAGTCGGTCTAAAAAAACAGAAGAGCTAACAACTTCAATTTGTCCACCTCCATCCAGATGAGCTATTTTATCACGACCAAGATAGATACCGCTATGGTCTCCGGCTCCAAATAATAACTCGCAATAGACTACACTTCCAATTTTCGGACGCACTCTTTCCTTAACAACATTATCAACAAATGATTTCCCGAGGTTATTCAAAAGGAAATTAAAGCCAAACGTCAGCATTTCTAATGCTCCTAAAACTCAAACCTTGGCATTATACACGAGGCTCCAAAAGACTACCAATAAAAAATCACTAAGAAAAATTAGTCACGCAAATAGTTCTGGGAACGTTAGATTATTTATTCGTTGAAAGCTAGGAGAGTCGCAACAATATTAATGAGGTGGTGCCTTTTGTCGTGTCAGCTTTCGGGGGGCATCAAAACCCACGCTCCGCGCTAACTTATTTCTCAAACATATATTAAAACCATGTTCATCCCGAACATCAGGCCCTGAGCTAACCGCTCAGGGCCTTTTTCATATCCACTATTCAAAGGACAGGGCATGTTTATTCACCAAATTCTGAGCAAGCAATACGCAGCAGTCAGCATCAAGCCAATGAGAGACGGCAGTATCGATTTCACGGTCAAGGGCAGCACCAAGGGAGCAATTAAGGGGGCTATCACCGGAGCGGGTATCGGTGCCCGAGGCGGTATCCCAGGAGCCGTCGCAGGCTCCATCATTGGCGGCACTATCGGCTACATCACCGGCCCAGCAGACTAAGGGAAACAGCCATGGATGAGTTTATTCAAGAAGGGAAATACGCATCCCACGAAACGCTCAATGGGTATGCCTACAGCTGGCAGACGCTGAGCTTGCTGATGCAGGAGGTCATTACAAACGGTATGTATGTTCCTGAGTTCCTGCCAGATGAAAATCAGCCTGTGCTTCTGGTCGTGGTCAAAGAGGCGACCGTGCTCAAGGCCAAGTCCCTGCACAGCGAAGCGCCTGAAGTCTTGATCTCGATAGCATCCCACACTGGTGAATCAGTCAGGGATGACGACAACGGTTACTACGCTGACTACTGGCGGTTAGCTGCGGGAACTATCAAGCTGATCGACTGTGCCGAAGATGCCGTGTTCTGGCTGCCTCTCCCTGCAGCCGAAACATGGGAACCCTATCGCTTCTCTGGCTATGGCTCACCGTTTGATGCCTTGTCTGCGCCACTCCCTGTATTCCAGCATCTGGCCTTTGCTCTCAAGCCAGATCAAACCTCGCCAGATTTGGGCACCACTATCTACTTGAAATCCACTATCTAACGATCTCGAAGGACCCTAAGCATGAATACCAAAACCGATAAGCAAGCAGCCAAACAGCAAGTAAATACGACTGCCACAGCCAAGTTTGATGGCATACAAGCATCACCAGCCAAGGTGGTCTTGGTCAGTGGCGTAGCCACCCTGCTCTCACCAGGCTCAACTACCACCGTGGGCTATGAGATTGGCCATGAACCCGAACAGTCTGAACTGTTGATCCGTCTGACAGGGAGCAGTGGTGGTGGCCTCTGTTCCAAGGAGTGGTTCGGTCTGGCGCAAGTCGTAGATCTGCTAAACGAGCAACAGCCGGATAAGGCATTTACCTCTGGTCTGTTCAAGGTGATCTGGAACTTCAAGAGCAGCAGCAATAACGCAGGGTTCTTGGCTGCTGTACTGCGCCATCTGGAGTTGACCAAGGCCGCACCTGAAGTACGGTTCGGCCATCTGATCACAGGCAAGCATACCGAGTGGTTTGATAGCCTCAAGGCCAAACTCCCAGCAGAGACCAACGCAGCCCAGTAACCCGTTCAAGCCTCCTACCCTCCCCCACCCCTTTTACTCAATCTCAACGAGAACCAAGATATGAAACCGACCCTCGTTATCACGGGCTTGCCTGTGAAGATAAGTCACGACCTGAAAACGCTACTGGAGCAGGCCATCAGCTCAGCGTTCGAGGATTTCCCTGATGAGATCCCGGATGGCACAACACCAGCAGCCCTGACCCTCAACTATCGAGATCCAGACTACAGCGCAACCACTGGAGGTTATCACCCTGTCGAGATCCGTCTTGAACGCTGGGATGACGACTGGCATCTGCGCTATGTCACTGACTTTGCCTATGTGGGCCAAGGCGGGTGCACGGAGTTGGCCAAGGAGTTGGACTTCGATTTCAGCATGGGTGAGTACACCCACTCGTTGATGGGGAAAATGTCGCTGGCAGAGGTGCATGAGTGGTTTGAGCTCTGGCAGCTTAACTTTTGCTGCTATGCCCAGATGGATGTATTCACCCTGACGGTGACACCTGACTGATCCAGTTCAGGCAATAAACTCAAAAAGTCGCGTCGGTGGCGACGAAGCGTCGGGGACCGTTTAGGTCAATTCGTCAGCTCGTCGCCACCGACGGCAAATCTCTACGCTTGGCGAATTTCCCCGCCCAGAAGACCGGATATCGACCGGAAGTTGGCCAAGCCCTGTTCCACCTCTGGCCTGAGACCAACATTAGGCTCAGCCAATCCGCAATCTCATCCCGGCAGCACAAGGAATTGACATCCCTGTGCTGTTTTTTCTTGGGCAGACCAGCCCTATCCCACTTATCAAATGACAGGAGACAGACGATGACAAATGCTCCCTCCCGATTTCGCTTCACTCAAAAAGCCATTGAGGCCCTACCACCGAACCCACCCCATGCCAGATCAACTGAAGCCGAATACAGCGACACCCAGATCCCAGGCTTTAAATGTCTGGTAGGCAAAGGGGAAGGTTCCAAGAAATTTCTGCTTCGGTATCTCTGGCAAGGACGTAAACGGGCTATATCCATAGGCCGCTTCCCCGATGTAGACCTGAACACGGCCAGAGAGATCGCCACAGACTATAAACGGCTGCTTTCGCAAGGCATCGACCCCAAGCAACAGAAGGAAGATAAACGGCAGGAACTCACCCTGACCGAGTTGTTTGAGCAGCATTACTTCCCCTATGCCATGCACCACAAACGATCATGGCGAGATGATGCACAACGCTTTCGTGACCACCTAAAGCCAGCCTTGGGATCACGGTTACTGTCAGAGATAAAGCTTGAGCAGGGCCAGGCCCTGCAAACCAACTTGCTGAGCAAGGTAAAGCCAGCCACCAACAACCGGATCACCACCTTACTCAAAGCGATCCTGACTTGGAGCGTTCGGATGGGTTATCTGGAGCAACACCCAATGAGGCATCTCAAAAGCCTGACCGAGAACAACCAACGTACCCGCTATCTGGACAAAGGGGAGATCAGACGGCTGTTTATGGCTGCGGATATCGATGAAAACCGTTATGCCGGTCAGTACGTCAAACTGCTGTTGCTGACAGGGTTGCGTAAGGACGAGTTGAGGCTGGCCAAGTGGGAATACCTCGATCAATCCCAGCTGACACTGTTCATCCCCCACACCAAGAATGGTAAAAGCCGGATCCTCCACCTCAACCATATGGCCATGCAGATCCTCAAGGAGACCCACCCCATTGAAGGGAATCCCTATCTGTTTCCAGGACAGAAACAGGGCCAGCCGCTCAACAACGTCACCAGACCATTTAACCGGATGCTCAAGCGAGCGAGGATTGAAGGGCCAGTCTGTATCCATACTTGCCGCCACTCCGTTGCGGCCTTGATCGTCTCAAGTGGCGGAACCTTGTATGACGTGCAAGCCCAGTTGGGCCATGCCAGCAGCCAGACTAGCCAACGATATGCCCACCTGCACGCCAGCAGACTGCGGCACACCAGTACCCAAGTGGCCAACTGTGTGGAGCAGGCGTTGATACCTAGCAACACAGCCCACTCAGCCCTCCCCCAACTGGGCCAAAACGGAGGAATTTAGGAAAAAATGCCGACGGTCGTGGCGAGCTGACGGACAAACTCGACGCCTCGACGCGACCGTCAGCATATTGTCAAAACGCTTCATGCAACAAGAAAAAACCGCCAGTTGAGTTACCCTAATCGACGAAAAACCCCTTGATTTATAACACCATACTTAGGTAAGGTCTCACACGTAGACGTTTTATATGATTTGAGCAGTGGCGTTTACAGGCACTTGCCGTCCCTTCTAAATCGCGCTTAGCGTTGTAGGGACTCCAGTGTTGCACCGTACATCAAAAATCAACCTTTTGATTAACCTATTTGCTTTGCGGCAAAGGTTTGTGCAGCTCTGGATGATACCCGATGACCTACAGACGTAACGCAGTTCCCCATCCCCTAGATTTACCGTCAACTCAATCAGACATCTGCGATAGTACCGTGGTGCCAGTACATTCATCCATGTGCTTTCCAGTTACCCCTGCAGTAGATAACAACTCGCCCGCCGCTATATCAACTCTGCTTATCCAAAATCCTGCACGTCGTGAAAATTCCGGCTCGACACGCCCTGTCGGGCGCTTACGCGACACTAGGACACCTTTGACTACGATGCTTCCCTGGATGGCAGAACACGACACCCTAGCCCAACGCCTCGGCATGATCCTGACCAAGCTCAACAACGGGCAGCGGCTGGTGATCTCCGAACTGGCTCATGAGTTCAACGTCTCACCACGCACCATCCAACGGGATCTGAACGTCAGACTGGCTTACCTGCCACTGGAGCGGGAGGGGCAGACCTATTGGCTTGACCCCAGCTATCTGGGAAGAACCACCACTCCCACCATTTTGAGACTGTGTGAGCAACTGGGGGCCAAAGCGTTGTTCCCGGATGATCACGAAAGTCTGATCAAGCTCTGGCTCAACCCAGCATCGACACCTGTATTCGTCCTTTCCGGCTTTCAACTCGATGAAGACGACAGTCATCACCAGTGGCTAAAGCCACTTGCCAAGGCAATCAGCCAACAGTTCAACGTCAGGCTGTCATGGGTAGGTGAGCAAGCAGAGCAGGAGCTTGTGCCATATCGTCTGGTCAATAAGCGGGGGCGCTGGTACTTGGCAGGGGTGATGGCTGATACGCCATTTCTCGAACCTTTGTCGAGTATCACCAGCGTCCAACAGATAGATACGCCAGCAACGATCAGCGAGCCACTGCAGCAACTACTTCAAAAACTCATCGAGCAAGAGGCCATCCCCACTCATGAAGTCGTGATCAAGGCAGCTTCGCCTATCGCCCACGAGTTCAAGCTTCGGAACATCCTCCCCGAGCAGGCACTGATCCGAGAGCTGGAGGATGGCAGCGTCTTGCTGGCAAGCAGGGTTTTCGATGGTGCACAGCTGCTGCCCGTGATCAAAACGTATCTGCCGCACCTTGAGGTGATCAGCCCAGCTGGGATCCAAACATTGGTCAAGCGTGACCTCAAGGCCCTGCTCAGCCGGATGTAAGCCAATTTTCACGCCACTAATTTTCAACCCCCGACACCACCTGTCGGGGCAAATCACCACTATCTGTAGTTCAACCAACAAGGAGCAAAACATGGGATCGCCCACGATAACTAAGCTATCAGACCTCGTTCTACGCAGTCATGAAGACTATGAAACAGTCTTCGAACACGTAGCCGCTCACCTGCAAGCAGAGGGTGGCACTATCAAGGTTGCTGACCGAGCCAAGGGAGCGCTGGAAGCATCCTGGAAGTACGGTATCAACCCATTCGGGTTGCGCGTGACAGTCCATTTCAGTTCACCAGAAGAAGGGATTGTTGAGCTATCTCTGACAGGATCCTTCGTTGATGCGATCGACACATGGGGCACAGCCAAGAAGAAGGCCAAGGCGATCGCTGAAGTGCTCCCCTCGCCTATCGATGCAGCCGCATGGCCTATCCGTGAGCAGGCGTCGATTCCAGCTTCAACTCAACCAGCACCAGCGGGAGGCACCGTTCACCATAGAGGTAAGCGAAAGGTCTTGATGGCCCTGCTGGTCTTCTTTGGTGGTGGAATTGGCCTGCACAAGTTCTATGCCGGTAACTGGGGCTGGGGTCTGATCTATCTGGCCGCTTGCACCACGGGGATCCCGGTTCTGCTCTCTCTGGTCGAGTTCATCAAGGTGCTTTGTCTATCCCAAGAAGAATTCGACAAGCGTTACAACTATCAGGCTGTGAGGGCATTTCAATGGGTATGGTAAGGGTAAAGAGGCTTGTTCTGGCGGCCAGTGTTTCACTGCTGATGGCACCAGCGGCTCAAGCCGGATTGCTCAGTAAATGGGACGAGCTGACAGTGAAAGGAGGAGAGCTGGAAAGCTGTCCAGGCGTGACCTTGGAGCAGCAGGCCGATAGCTTCTTTAAGGATTCCGAGTGGTCGGCAGGCAAAGCCGCTGATGGCCGCAAGCTGGTCAACGTGAGTGGCACGTTCACATACATGGAGCGGCCTGTACGGGGCATGCTTCAGATGTGGATTCACGGTGAAGAGTTCAGCGTGGAAGCCTTGGAGATAAACGGCCAGCCACAACCTGACCTCATGATCGATGCTCTGCTAGATAAGATGTGCGAAGCAGCCAAAGAAGATGTTGCTCCCCAAACAGCTCTTCGTGGGAAACAGCCCCTCCCCTTCATCGGCAAGCGCAGCTTTAACTTTGCAGGTGGAAGTGGCACAGAGCGCTACATCACTATCAAGCAAAGCGGCCAGACGGTGATCGAAAGCTGTGGGGCATCCCTGATGGACGACAATGGCAACTTCCAGGAGCCAAGCTGCTCTGTGGATTGGAAAGGCCCGTTCGCCACGCCGCTCAAGACCAGCTCAGCTATGTATCGAGTAGAGAAGGATCGGATCTATCAGATTGAACCCGATGGCAGCCCAGCCCGAGACTGTATGGCATCCAGAGAGAATTGCAGCGTCAGTCTGTATGAGTAGAGCGAGGTTGGTGACATGAAAGCGGGAGCAATCCCGCTTTTTTAGCCAACGATAAAAAAATCGCGACGGTCACGTCGTCGGCATCGACGACATTTTCACATCACTGTATAAAAAACAGCTACCTCAAGTACTTTGCCATTTTAGCCCTGCAGAGCAGGTCGCTTGCATGCATGAGCGACTAAAAAAACGCCAACCAATCCAAGATTTCATTTTTTTCCAAAAATATTTCAGTGCATAAATCTATTTAAAAACGCCCGCAGCCAAGGCTTGTCATCATAAGCCCAAAAAACCTATCGCCTCGTTAAACGGCTATAAACCAGTTTAAATGGCATTTCAGAAAAACAAGAAGATGTCAACGACAAAAATCTGAAAATATACGAGTGATTTTATATTCTCAAAACATGAATATAGTCATCGCTTTAAGCACAATAGTCCATTTATATGCACCTTGCCACCTATTGACCTACAAAATTCGCCTGCTATTATTCACCGCACTTGGTCAGCACTGCTGGCCCGGTGGATCGGTAAGTAATAACCGAGAGTTGCTGACAGTGTTGCCAGCAACAAGCGGATAAGGCCACCTACCAACTTGAAGTAATGTCAGTAGTTCACACTGCTGACGGTTGCTGTTCAGTACATCGAACAGCTTGCTTCGGCTAATTAGGTGACAAATCTTAGCGATGCTCTTTAACAACTTGACATTGTGCTAGGTCTCTACGCGTTAGAGAGCATCTAAATCAGATCATTTATGAGGTGATTTTTATGTCTCTTATGTTGGAACTGCTCAAGCCCTGTTTGGTCGACTCTGTCGCCCTGATCCAAAGCCAAGCTATAAAGCTCCCGCCCGATGGCGTGAAATTTATGCTCGATATGGATCGTTCACTAAATGTGCTTGTGGTAAGTGACAAATCAGCATTCAGCCGCCGCTTATATGCAATAGATCAACGTCTTGCTCAAGAGTTGGGCGATGTGGTCAAGTTGTACGCGTTTATACCGTTCCGCTCAGAAATTGGAGCTGTAGGTATGATGCAGGTGAATCTACAGTCAAAGGATAGTTATAGTACAACCAAAAGACAAATTCTTGAGGCTGCTACCAGTACCTATTCTGTGACGCGACTTGCTGATAGTTATGCTTTTTCCAAAAGCGAAGATAATCTTGGTATAGCACCGATTGCCGACCGAGAATATAACTCTATCTTGGAGCTTGTATTTTCAGAGTCAATTATTGCCTGCCGAGAACATCCGATTTTTAGGAAACTAGCTACGCCAGTCCTCCCAAACAATGACGAGAATGAGGAAAATGAAGAAAAAAGTAACAAAGGTAGTGATACCGTGAGTTTGCCTCCGGCAAGTGATGTTTTATCCATCGATATTGACCTCGAACACATTAATGATCTCCTCTGAAGAAGAGTTCAATGTAAAATTCAAAGAGAAGCTATTAGAGAATACGATTCTCAGCCGCAATATTACTCCCGCTATAATATCCCGCCATTCACCGTCCGGTGAGCCAAAAATTCCATCTATTAGTTCTAAAATCCCATTAATCTACGCCACAATAAATTACCTCTGTCATCAAAAGCGCGTAGAAATACGCCCTGATATTCACCCCTCTCTTATAAGCAACGCTCAGGGGGGTCTTGCTGAACTTGATGCCCTTGGGCGCATCATGGAATTTCACAGCATGACAAAAAATTCAACTATCTTAAGGCATGTGTCCAAGGCATTCGCAACCAGCACGGGGCGAAGCGTTATATACGGGCCGAGCCTCACCAGCCTTAAGAAGAAATTCTGGCCCTTCATTCTGGATCCTGACCCGAGATTTCGGTACGTGTTAGTGGACTACAGCCAGCAAGAGCCCTGTATTGCAGCCTGGTTTGCCAATGACAGAGAGTTGCTGTCGGCGTACCACCAAGGCGACTTGTATTTGCATATAGGTAGGCATCCTTGGCTCACAGGTTTAGACCGAGACACCCTGAAAAAGCTGGTCCTGCCCTATTCCTACGGCCAGCAAGCAGCAGCCTATGCCAAGCTCCATGGCATTCCTCTTGAAACTGCCCAGCACTACTGGCAAGCACTGCGGGAGGTATTTAACCGCGTCGATGCCGCATTGAATAGTCGCAGCCAGGTGGCTTTCCGTGATGGCTTCGTCAGATGTCTCGACTGGGCCGCCCGTGTCACTCTTCTAAGCAATCCTCTCGCAGTGAGGAATTGCCTAGTACAGGCTTGCGGGGCCGATGTCATGCGCCGGGCCGTGATAGGCCTACATGACGCCGGTATAGACCTTCGCCTGACAATTCATGATGCCTTCTTGATCCGCGTACCGATAGCTGAGCAGGAACATCAGGTGGCGAAAGCGATAACGGTGCTCAAACAGGCTAGTGCTTCGGTGCTGGGTGGCTTCGAGTTGAACGTGAAGATTGATGGTGTATTCGATGGTCAAGCGGGGGTGATGTGATGAGCAAGCAGAAATTTGATGCCGTAGTGTTTAGTGAGGCGTTCAAGGCCACAGTTCAACTCTATCAAGGGCCATTCGTGGTGTTTCCGGACCAACCTGGAATCTGCCACCAACTGCGATCAGAACGACTCCATCTATCCCTCCGCTCATTCGCCAGGGGGAGAGGTGAACGGCTCAACGAGAACAGGATCAAGGATGTACTCGACGAGCTGGATGCTTTTGCATTCGAGGATGGGCTACCTGTTGTAGCTCACTATCGTGTAGCCCCTTATCTAGCTGGCTACATTTACAACCTCGGGGGCGGTCGGTTTCTTCAGGTTACGAGGGGGAAATTAGAACACATCAAGACTTTACCTGCAGGGGTCTATTTTACCGAGACCAGCACCATGCTTGCAGCCCCTGAGCTCGCTCAGCAGACTGATCTCAAGGCACTTCTGGGCTGGTTTAACTGCACGGTGGATCAAAAGCTCCTACTGCTGGCATGGCTGACCTACACCGTGGCAACCCCAAAGGCGGCCCAACTGCCATATCCGATACTGGTGGTCAGAGCACCAGCTGGTTCTGGTAAGACATTCATGTGCAGCAAAGTGATCCGTCAACTGGTCGATCCCTGCCGAGTGGCCAGCCAAACGATGCCGAGGGCAATTAAAGATGTGGCTATCTCAGCTCAGAATAGCCATGCCCTGATCTATGACAACCTGCGCTTCATCCGGCACGAATTGAGCGATGGGTTGTGCCAGGTTGCCACTGGCGGTTCGACCGTGGGCCGGAAGCTATATACTGACGGGCAAGAGTTCAGCATGGATCTGCGGTGTGCCCTCGTGCTCAACGGGATTCACACCTTCCTAACAGAAAGCGATCTCGTCAGCAGGTGTGTAAACATCAACCTTGCCCCCATTGGGAGCGAACAGCGGCTATCTGAAGCTGAATTGTCAGCCAAGTTCGATGAACAGTTGCCGTCGCTGATCTATACCCTTCACGTCTTGGCAGCCAAGGTGCTGGCTGCTAAGGATTCGGTTGAGATCACCTTCAAAAGCAGGATGGCAGACTTTTCTGTATGGATCGCGGGGTTGGAGACTGTGCTGAAACTACCTCAGGACCAACTGCAGGATGCCTACCGTAAAAACGTTGAACAGGCCAAGGTGGCAGGTGTGGTTGATGATAGCTTGTTTGTAGCACTGTGTAATTTTGCAACGCGGTACCCCAAAACTAGCTCGTGGCATGGTACCCCCCACGAATTGCTGAGTGCCCTAGAAGCCCAAACGGCTGTCAGTCTGGGGGCCGACATGCCAAAGAATGCGGCGGCTATGTCTCGGCGGCTATCAATGCTCCAAGACGCATTGGCCAGCAATGGCGTGCATGTTGTCAGGGGCAAAGCCTCCGTTCGGTACTACGACGTCTGGTTCGAGCCAAAAGCTAGCCAAAGTCGTGGCGAATGCGACGACGTGGCGGCTCCTTCCGTCACCCCGACGCAACCGTCGCGAGAAGATCAATCTTGTGAGGAAAACGATGGCGTAGCAGAATCTCTATTGGGATAAAATGAGTAAAATATCAACGCCAGTCCTTCGGGGCTGGCGTTTTTCTATCTGATGTTACCAATGGCTCCTGATTTCAGGGTTTGCGACCCGGCAAAGAGATCTCAGCTCGCTCACCATCTCACATTGTTTAGTAGGCCAAAACCTTAGTGATATAGGTGATTGCCACGATCGGAAATACGCCCCCCTGCTTCCCCCGATGCTATAATGACTCACAGGAGTTGCTCGCATTTTCCTGGGGTCTGTGGTGGCTTATCAATTATTAATCCTTACATAAATAGCTTCATATTCAGTTTTTCGTGAATAGTAATTATCACTTCATACAGTGCAGCAAAGACACTGTTTTCATCACGTTCACCGAGCTTTGCCCAGACCGCACCATCATTACCCCAGTTTTGAGGAATCCTATTTTTTCCCTGTGGATCTAGGTCCCAACTCCACCATGACCAATATTTATTTGATTTACCTTGCATATGAGGGAAAAGTTCTGACATAGCTGCTGAAATGTTAGCAGTTTGGCCTTCTTTTTCACTTACTCCTGATATACCAAAATACAAACCATTAAAGTTAGCGCGGTCAAACTCCCAGCAAAGACAATAAGTATCACTAGAACTTAAAGGTATATAAAACCCAGCCCATCGACTAGATGTATCTACATCAGTAAAGTTGATTTTTAAATCATATGGAATCAGTTTTTTATTCAGATCTAAAATCAATTTTTCATATAACTTTTTACGCACACTTTCTATCTGGTTATAAATAAGAAATGCAGACTCTATAGTATTACTATCTTTTTGGATGATTTCAGATATTTCATCGTTGTTATCCACAATAAATTCTCCGTTAATTGTTTGATTTATGTATTTAATTAGTGACTCAACAAAGATTCTGACTGTGCCTGCACGAATGTACAATAAACAATCGCCTAACCATCTGATGACATCATACCAAGATATTGTCAGAATGTGTTCTTTCAAAAAGTCTGGTGTGTCATTCGGAAGGGTCCATTCGCCGGGTTCATGATTGCATAAGTATATTAATTTCCACGGTCTCTCCATCTTATTTAGCCATTGCGCATAGTCTCTTAATTGATTCTCTTGGTCCTCAGCCCATGGCTTATTTTCTATAGCAATAAAACCGTCTGATGTTGTCAACAAAAGATCTATTTTTCTGCCATTTTCTATAATGACTTCATAATCTACTCTGGCCTTATAAAAGCAGTCCTTATCAACTATAGGGCTATTGTGTCCCATCTTTTCAATGAGATTGGTAAATCCTCTTAGAAACAATATTGACTGCCCATGACTTTCATTAGGGGATAGTAAAAAACAAAGATAACGCGAAAGTGCTAGTTCATCATTCTTTAGCCAGTCCATCAGGCTGAAATCTGGTGCCAGCTCGGCCTGATAGCGAGATTTCGCTCGACGAGTGACCTCAGCCCAGCGAGCCACGTTTTCAAGAAGTGCGACAGCCTGCTGCTGTATGACATTCATTTTATTATCCTTTTTGCAGATGATGCACGACAGACTAACGCAGTTCATCATTTGGGCAAGCGCAAACCATAAGACATCTGATCAATATCACATGGGAAACGTTTGGGGCTTATCATCAAGCTCGCTCAAGTGGGATCATAAATGGCTAAAGAGTCGCGAAGGACACGACGGCTCGGCGGTTATCCCAATCCGTTGATAAATGAATGAAGTCCAGTAGGAGGAGCCACTTTTCCCTCGTAGTTCAGTCGGTAGAACGGCGGACTGTTAATCCGTATGTCACAGGTTCAAGTCCTGTCGAGGGAGCCACATTTGAAGCCCAGTTTTCGAACTGGGCTTTTTCATATCCATCTCTCCATTGTTTCAAGCCGAGCTAGCTATCCCCCACCTCTTGCTCTCGCACACTCCTCCGCTCTAAACCACCCACTCTCCCTGTTTTCTCTCAACTTAAAGTTAACTAACGATGACTCCGGTTCCTATCCGGTCAGCTCAGCTGGCGAATGGGTCAGGATCTAGCCAAAACCAGACGTCATCCCCTCCCCTTACGTAAATACTCCCAGAAACCCCCTCCGGTCAAAGCTTCCGGTCTTTCTGCTGGTAGACCATGAGGATGTTCAGACCGGAGCATGTGACTCTGGCGTGGAGATAACACAGATTGAAAGATGGAGACGCTCAGGAAGGGCAAGGGAAGAGGAATGGTTAGTGGGCAAGACCGGAGCAGCTCTGGGGCATATCCGGTCTTTTGGGCTGTAGCGAGTGTATGGAGATGGTATTCACCTGACAGTTGCCCACAAAAGGGAGTGGTCATACGGCTTCAAACCGGATAACAAAACGGTACCCCTACCGTGTTATCCGGAGTCACCGTATG
>NZ_JBGLRC010000022.1:0-70900 GCF_041402345.1 Aeromonas sp. S11(2024)
ATTACGCCCAGCGTGGTCTTTACCGGTTAGTGTGCTGATATGGCTCAGTCGGTAGAGCGCATCCTTGGTAAGGATGAGGTCCCCAGTTCGATTCTGGGTATCAGCACCATTAAATAGAAAGCCTCCCTGAAAAAGGGAGGCTTTTTTGCATCTGTCAGTTTTCTTATGTCCCCCTAGATTCCCTATTTCCGCAACCCCCCTCTGCTTGCAGCCGACACTGTTTATCTGCTGGTTTGAGTCCTAATGTGTTACTCATTTGACTGCTATTGATGGTTTTATCCAGATATTTAACCATGATTGATTGACGTAAAACGTTTTACATGTAAAATCCGGCGCGTTTTGCCTATTACGTGGAGAGCGAGCATGGCGCAGGATAACGAATACTGTTTGGGGGCGGTACCCGCCAAAGGGCGTAAAGGTGTGCTGTCGCTGATGCTGGTGATGCTCGGCCTGACCTTCTTCTCTGCCAGCATGTGGACCGGTGGTGCGCTGGGCACCGGGCTGGTGTTTGATGACTTCATCAAGGCGGTACTGCTCGGCAACTTGCTGCTGGGTATCTACACAGCCTGTCTCGGTTATATCGGTGCCTCAACCGGTCTCTCTACCCATCTGTTGGCGCGCTACTCGTTTGGGGTGAAAGGTTCCTGGCTGCCATCCCTGCTGCTGGGCGGTACTCAGGTCGGCTGGTTTGGCGTGGGCGTGGCGATGTTTGCCCTGCCGGTGCAGAAGGCGACCGGCATAGATGTGAACTGGCTGATCGCCATTTCGGGCATTTTGATGACGGTGACCGTCTACTTCGGGATCTCTGCCCTGATGGTGCTGAGCTTTGTGGCCGTACCGGCCATTGCACTGCTCGGTGGCTACTCGGTCTGGCTGGCGGTGACCTCGACCGGTGGCATGGCTGCACTGCAGCAGGTACAACCAAGCAATCCCATCGAGTTCACCACGGCGCTGACCATGGTGGTCGGTTCCTTTATCAGTGCAGGAACCCTGACCGCCGACTTTGTCCGATTTGGTCGCAAACCCTGGGGCGCCGTCATGATTACCATGGTGGCGTTTTTTTTGGGCAACACGCTAATGTTCGTCTTCGGCGCAGCCGGTGCGGCCGTGACCGGTCAGGCCGATATCTCGGAAGTGATGCTGATGCAGGGACTGCTGATCCCCGCCATCCTGGTGTTGGGCCTCAATATCTGGACCACCAACGACAACGCGCTCTATGCCTCCGGCCTCGGTTTTGCCAACATTACCGGCCTCAAGAGCAAGCCGCTCAGCGTGATCAACGGCCTTATCGGTACGGCTTGCGCCCTCTGGCTTTACAACAATTTTGTCGGCTGGCTGGCCTTTTTGAGTACGGCAATTCCGCCGATCGGTGGCATTATCATCATGGATTTCCTGCTCAATCGTGAGCGTTACCGTCAATTTGCCGATCAGCAGTTCGAGACGGTCCGCTGGCAGGCGCTGGTTGCCACGGCAGTCGGGGTGGCTGTCGGCAAGTGGCTGCCGGGCATAGTGCCACTCAACGCGGTATTGGGCGCCGCCTTCACCTATTTCATTCTGGTTCGCCTCACCCAGCGGCCGGTTCTGGTACAGGAAGCTAACAAATGCTGATTCAACATATTCGTTTGGCCGATCGGGAAGGGTTTTGGCAGATCCGCTGTCAGGATGGGGTCATCACAGCCATCGAACCCCATGACGAACATGCCGTCGCCGGTCGGGTGCTGGACGGGGAGGGCGGTCTGGCGATTTCCCCCTTTATCGAACCCCACATTCACCTCGATACCACCCAGACGGCCGGTGAGCCGAGCTGGAACCTCTCCGGCACCCTGTTCGAGGGGATCGAGCGCTGGGCCGAGCGCAAGGCGCTGCTGACCCATGAGGATGTGAAACAGCGCGCCATCCAGACGCTGAAGTGGCAGATCGCCAACGGCATCCAGTTTGTGCGTACTCACGTCGATGTCTCCGATCTCAATCTGGTGGCGCTCAAGGCGATGCTGGAGGTGCGGGAGGAGATGAAGGAGTGGGTGGAGCTGCAGATCGTTGCCTTCCCGCAGGAGGGGATCCTCTCCTACCCGAATGGCAAGGCACTGCTGGAGGAGGCGCTCAAGCTGGGTGCCGACGTGATTGGCGCGATCCCCCACTTCGAGTTTACCCGGGAGTATGGGGTCGAAAGTCTGCACTACATCTTCGATCTTGCCGAGAAGTATCAGGTTCTGGTCGATGTGCACTGCGACGAGATCGATGACGAGCAGTCCCGCTTTATCGAGACGCTGGCGACCCTGGCCTACGAGCGGGGTATCGGTCATAGAGTCACCGCCAGCCACACCACCGCCATGCACTCCTACAACGGCGCTTATGCTTCCCGCCTGTTCCGGCTGCTGAAGATGGCGGACATCAACTTTGTGGCCAATCCGCTGGTGAACATTCACCTGCAGGGACGGTTCGATACCTATCCCAAACGTCGCGGCATTACCCGGGTGAAGGAGATGCTGGAGGCGAACATCAACGTCTGCTTCGGTCACGATGACGTGTTCGATCCCTGGTACCCCATGGGCACCGCCAACATGTTGCAGGTGCTGCACATGGGGCTGCATGTCTGCCAGATCATGGGTTACGAGCAGATCAACGACGGTCTGAAGCTGATCAGCAGCCACAGCGCCCGCACCCTGAACGTGCAGGATCGTTATGGCATAGAGGTGGGCAAACCGGCCAACCTGTTGATCCTGCCTGCCGACAACGGCTTCGATGCGGTGCGCCGTCAGGTGCCGGTGCGTTACTCGATCCGCCACGGCAAGGTGATTGCCCAGACCCGCCCGGCCCAGACCGAGATCGTGCTGGGTGAGCCAGAGCCCATCGATTTTCGCCGCTGAGATTTCAATCAGGCTGGATGACGATTAGTTCCGCCTCTGGGCACAAGGGCCGCCATTGCGACATAATGGCGGCCTGACCCTGAGGGAGTGACACCATGCAAACCTGGTTCTATGTTGCTGCAGGGGGCGCCATCGGCGCCTGCCTTCGTTTTGGGATTGCCGAACTGATGGCCTTGCTGCTGGGGCGCCACTTTCCTTACGGGACTCTGGTGGTCAACGTGGTGGGCTCTTTCATCATGGGGGTAGCGTTCGCCCTCATCAGTCACGGTCATGTGGTAGAACATCCGATGAAGCCGCTGCTGATGGTGGGGATCCTCGGTGCCCTGACTACTTTCTCTTCCTTTGCCCTCGATACGGTGGTGCTGGCTCAACATGGGGCCTATCTGAAAGCGCTGCTCAATATCGGTCTCAATCTCTTCCTCTGTCTGGCCATGGTGGTGCTGGGCATGCAGTTGGTTGCGAGCCGGGTTTAAGGTGTCCGGACGCCAGTGGCTCTGGTAAACTGGCGGCCATTCTTTGCTCTATGGGTGTTTAAGGGATGTCAGAACAAGCAACGACAACGCATTTTGGCTTTAAAACCGTGGCCGCGACCGAGAAGGAAACTCTGGTAGCAGGTGTCTTCCATTCGGTGGCAGCCAAGTATGATCTGATGAACGATCTGATGTCGTTCGGCATCCACCGCCTGTGGAAGCGCTTCACCATCGACTGTTCCGGTGTGCGCAAGGGCCAGAAGGTGCTGGATCTGGCCGGTGGTACCGGTGACTTGACCGCCAAGTTCTCCCGCATCGTCGGCGAGACCGGTCAGGTGGTGCTGGCGGATATCAACGATTCCATGCTGAAAGTGGGCCGCGACAAGCTGCGTAATCTGGGGGTCGCCAACAACGTCTCCTACGTGCAGGCCAATGCCGAGGCGCTCCCCTTCCCGGATAACCACTTCGACGTCATCACCATCGGCTTCGGCCTGCGCAACGTCACCGACAAGGACAAGGCGCTCGCCTCCATGTTCCGGGTGCTCAAGCCGGGTGGCCGTCTGCTGGTGCTGGAGTTCTCCAAGCCGGTCAGCGAAGTGATCGCCAAGCTCTATGACCTCTACTCCTTCAAACTGCTGCCGAAAATGGGCGAAATCGTCGCGAACGACAGTGAAAGCTACAAATATCTGGCAGAGTCCATCCGCATGCACCCGGATCAGCAGACCCTGGCCGGCATGATGGAAAATGTCGGGTTCGAGCAGGTGGAGTACTTCAATCTGACTCAGGGTGTGGTCGCCCTGCACCGCGGTTACAAGTTTTAAGGTTGCCTATGCCGATGGATGCCATGGTCACCGCGGTGATCGAAACCAGCCTCAACCAGTTGCTGGCGCTGGACAAACAGAGTCCGGAGCGGCTGCGCAAACTGGTGGGCAAGGTGCTAAAGCTGGAGCTGCGTGAACTCAAGCCGCTCTGGTTCGTCTTCTCCGAGCGTCGGCTGGATGTGCTGGCCCAGCATGAAGGGGAGGCCGATGCGGTGCTCAGTCTGTCGCTGACCGCCCTCGGTCTGCTGAAAGACCCTTCCGCCCTGACCCGTTATATCCGCGAGGAGAAACTGGATCTGAGCGGTGATCCCCAGCTGGTGCAGGCATTCAGCGTACTGCTGGGTGAGCTGGATATCGACTGGGAGGAGGAGCTGTCGCGCTATACCGGCGACGTGCTGGCCCACACCCTGTTCAGTGGTGCCCGTCAGGCGCGTCGTCTGGTCGGTCGCGAGCTGTGCCGCACCCGCAGCCAGCTGGCGGAATATCTGACCGAAGAGGCCCGCCTCGCCCCCGGCCCGCTGGAAGTGGCGAGTTTCAACGATGACGTCGAGGTGCTGGCCCAGCAGCTCAAGGCCGTCGAACTGCGGCTGGCCCGCTTCGAACAGCAGGTGACCTGATGACCCCGAAGGAGTTCAAACGCCTCTATCGCATCATCACCATCCTGCTGGAGCAGGGCATCGACGAACTGGTGCCCGCCCGCTATCAACCCTGGCCGGGTCGTCTGGCCCGTCGCTCCCTGTTCTGGCTCAAGAACAAACAACCGGATCTCAGCCGCGGTGCCCGCATCCGCCTCGCCTTCGAGGCACTTGGTCCCATCTTCATCAAGTTTGGCCAGATGCTCTCGACCCGCCGCGACCTGCTGCCGCCGGATATCGCCGAGGAGCTGGCTCTGCTGCAGGACAGGGTGCCCCCCTTCTGTGGTCAGGCGGCGCGCCAGCAGATCGAGCTGAGCCTGGGTTGTCCCATCGAGACCCTGTTTGACGACTTCGACGAGACGCCGCTGGCGTCGGCTTCCATCGCGCAGGTGCATACCGCCCGCTTGAAGGAGAGTGGCCGCGAGATCGTCATCAAGGTGATCCGTCCCGACATCGAGCCTGTCATCGAAGCCGACCTGCGACTGATGCAGGCGCTGGCCCGTCTGGTGGCCCGTTTTGTGCCCCAGAGCGCGCGGCTGCGACCCATCGAGGTGGTGGAGGAGTATCGCAAGACCATCCTCGACGAGCTCAATCTGATGCGCGAAGCGGCCAACGCTATCCAGCTGCGCCGCAACTTCACCGGCTCCGAGGCGCTCTATGTGCCTGAAATCATTACCGACCTCTGCCGCGAGCAGGTGCTGGTGATGGAGCGGATCTACGGTATTCCGGTCTCCGATATACCGGCGCTGGAAGCCAACGGCACCAATATGAAGCTGCTGGCCGAGCGCGGGGTGGAGGTCTTCTTCACCCAGGTGTTCCGCGACAGCTTCTTCCACGCCGATATGCACCCGGGCAACATCTTCGTCTCTTACGAACATCCGGAAAACCCGCTCTGGATCGGCATCGACTGCGGCATCGTCGGTACCCTCAATCGGGAAGACAAACGCTATCTGGCGGAGAACTTCCTCGCCTTCTTCAACCGAGACTATCGTAGGGTGGCGGAGCTGCACGTGGAGTCGGGCTGGGTACCGGCAGACACCAAGGTGGACGAGTTCGAGTTCGCCATTCGCACCGTGCTGGAGCCCATCTTCGAGAAGCCGCTCTCCGAGATCTCGTTTGGTCACGTGCTGCTCAACCTGTTCAACACCGCGCGTCGCTTCCATATGACGGTGCAGCCGCAGCTGGTGCTGCTGCAAAAGACCCTGCTCTATGTGGAAGGGTTGGGGCGTCAGCTCTACCCGCAGCTCGATTTGTGGCAGACCGCCAAGCCGTTCCTCGAGAACTGGATGCACGAACAGGTCGGGCCCAAGTCGGTATTGAACGCCATCAAGGAGAAGGCGCCATTCTGGGCGGAGAAGCTGCCGGAGCTGCCGGAGCTGGTCTATGAGACTCTGCGCCAGACCCGTCATCAGCAGCGTCATTTCGACCAGATGTTTGCCGAGTTCCGCCGTCACAGCCGTCGGCAGGGGCAGGCCCGCTACCTCTTAGGGGTTGGAGCCAGCCTGCTATTGGCGGGTGTATTCTTGCTGACCCAAAAACAACACATTGAGTGGGGACAAGCCAGTCTCGCCGGTGCAGCCTTCTGCTGGCTGGTCGGCTGGTTGCGAACCCGTTCCCATTAATCAACAACCGCGCCGTCAGGCGCCTGTTCTGGAGAGAAAATCATGGGTGGTATCAGTATTTGGCAATTGTTGATCATTGCAGTCATCGTCGTGCTGCTGTTCGGTACCAAGAAACTGCGCGGCATTGGCGGAGATCTGGGCGCGGCTGTCAAAGGGTTCAAGAAAGCCCTCTCCGACGAGCCGGCTGATGCCAAGGCCGAGCAGAAAGATGCCGAGTTTCCCCCGAAACAGCTGAACGAAGCGGCCACTCAGAGCAGTGAGACCGCCAAACAGAAAGACAAAGACCAGGCCTAAGCCATGTTCGATATCGGTTTTTGGGAGCTGGTCGTTATCGGTGTGGTAGCACTGGTGGTACTGGGGCCCGAGCGGCTGCCGGTTGCCATCCGCACGGCTACCCACTGGATCCGCCTCATTCGTTCGACCGCGAACTCGGTCAAGTCCGAGCTGGAGCAGGAGCTCAAGTTGCAAGAGCTGCATAACGACCTCAAGAAGGCGGAACAGTTGCAGATGAGCAACCTGAGCCCCGAGCTGCAGGAGTCCATCGAACAGCTCAAGGCGGCGGCCCTGTCGGTCAATCGCCCCTATCAGGTGGAGAACGAGATCCGTCCGCCGCGCCCCGATCCGGTCGCCCAGGCTGAGCCTGCCACGCCGGTGGAGCCTGCGGTGCAGCTGAGCCACGACGTGCCGCCGGTCAATAGCCAGCGAGAGAGTGAGCCGGTGCCGGTCAGCGATTCCGCAGTAAAAGGGGAGGTGAAGCCATGAGTCAGGCCGAACAACCCCTGATCAGCCATCTGGTTGAGCTGAGAACCCGCTTGCTGCGCTCCATTACCGCCATTCTGGTGGTGTTTCTGGCGCTGATCTACTTCTCCAACAACATCTACGACTTCGTGGCCCAGCCGCTGCTCAGCCAGCTGCCGGAAGGGACCAGCATGATAGCGACGGATGTGGCGACCCCCTTCCTGACGCCGATCAAGCTGACCCTGGTGGTCTCCTTCTTCGTGGCGATCCCCTATCTGCTCTATCAGGCCTGGGCCTTTATCGCCCCCGGTCTGTACCAGCATGAGCGGCGCCTGATCATGCCGTTGGTGGTCTCCAGTGCCCTGCTGTTCTATGCGGGGATGGCGTTCGCCTATTACGTGGTGTTCCCGTTGGTGTTCGGTTTCTTCACCAGTACCGCCCCTGCCGGGGTGACGGTGGCGACCGACATCGCCAGCTATCTGGACTTCGTACTGACCCTGTTCTTCGCGTTCGGGGTGGCGTTCGAAATTCCGGTGGCCACCATACTGCTCTGCTGGACCGGCGTGACCACACCGCAAAACCTGAAGGAGAAACGTCCCTACGTCATCGTCGGGGTGTTTGTGGTCGGCATGCTGCTGACGCCGCCTGATGTCTTCTCCCAGACCCTGCTCGCCATTCCGATGTGGGCGCTGTGGGAGATAGGTCTGTTCTTCGCCCGCTTCTACGTGAAGAAAGAGGATGAAGAGCAACAGGAACAACCGGATGTGGAGAGCTGAGGCTCTGTTCGTCACCTGTTTGCCGGACGGCGAGAGGATGACTAAGTCCGCAGGAATAGCAGAACGAGGGGAGCTTAGGCTCCCTTCCTCTTTTCATGCTCCCATTCGAGGCGTATGGTAAGACCCCATTCGGTAGATGGTTTTCAAATACCTGATATGTATTCCTTTTGTTCGGAACGTCTCATTCCATGATCGATATCGGTTTAAACCTGACCAGCAGCCAGTTCGCCGGCGAGCAGGCTGAGCTGGTGGCCCGTGCCCGCGCCGCCGGAGTGGAAGCGCTGATCCTCACCGGTACCGATCTGGCTGGCAGCCGCGAGAGCGCCGGGTTGGCCGCCCGTTGGCCGGGCTACTGCTTCTCCACTGCCGGGGTACACCCTCACGATGCCAAGAGTGTCGATGAGGCGACCCTGCCCGCCTTGCGCGAGCTGGCAGCCTTGCCGCAGGTGGTGGCTATCGGCGAGTGCGGTCTCGACTACAACCGCGACTTCTCCCCCCGTCCGGTGCAGGATGCGGTATTCGACGCCCAGCTGGCACTGGCCGCCGAGCTTGGGATGCCGGTGTTCCTTCACTGTCGCGATGCCCACGCCCGTTTTATCGAGATCCTCCGTCCCTGGTTGCCGAAACTACCGGGAGCCGTGCTGCACTGCTTCACCGGCTCCGATGAGGAGCTGGACGAGTGTCTGGCGCTGGGGCTGCATATAGGGGTGACTGGCTGGCTCTGCGACGAACGCCGCGGCCAGCTGCTGCGCGAGCAGGTGGCCCGTATTCCAGCTGGCCGCCTGATGATCGAGACCGACGCCCCCTATCTGGTGCCGCGGGATCTGAAACCGCGTCCGAAGCGCAACGAACCTGCATTTTTGCCGCACATCGCCCAGGTGGTGGCGGCCTGTCGTGGTGAAGCGCCCGAGGCCTTGCTGGCCCATACCCGGGCCACCTCCGCCGCGTTCTTCCAACTTCCTCTCCAGGAGTGATTCATGGCTACAACTCTTCCGGGCGCCTTTCCGGGTCGCCGCCTGCGCCGTCTGCGCAAACATGATTTCAGCCGTCGTCTGGTGCGCGAGAACGTACTGACCGTCAACGATCTCATCTATCCGGTGTTCGTGCTGGAGGGGGAGAACCGTCGGGAAGCCGTTCCCTCCATGCCGGGGGTAGAGCGTCTCTCCATCGATCTGCTGCTGATCGAGGCTGCCGAGCTGGTGGAGCTGGGCGTGCCTGCCATTGCCCTGTTCCCGGTGACTCCGCTGGAGAGCAAGAGCCTGATGGCGGAAGAGGCCTACAACCCGAACGGGCTGGCCCAGCGCACCGTGCGCGCTCTCAAGGCTCGCTTCCCGGAGCTCGGGGTGATCACCGACGTGGCGCTCGATCCGTTCACCACCCACGGGCAGGACGGCATCATAGATGACGAAGGCTATGTGCTGAACGACATCACCACCGAGATCCTGATCAAGCAGGCGCTCTCCCATGCCGAGGCCGGGGTCGATATCGTGGCGCCGTCCGATATGATGGATGGTCGCATCGGCGCCATCCGTGCCGCGCTGGAAGAGAACGGCTTCATCAACACCCAGATCATGGCCTACTCCGCCAAGTACGCCTCCTGCTACTACGGCCCATTCCGCGATGCGGTTGGCTCTGCCGGCAACCTCGGCAAGAGCAACAAGGCCACCTATCAGATGGATCCAGCCAATAGTAACGAAGCCCTGCACGAAGTGGCGCTGGATATTCAGGAAGGGGCCGACAGCGTGATGGTCAAGCCGGGTATGCCCTATCTGGACGTGGTTCGTCAGGTGAAGGATCAGTTCGGCGTGCCGACTTTCGCCTATCAGGTCAGCGGCGAGTACGCCATGCACATGGCGGCGATCCAGAATGGCTGGCTGAAAGAGAAGGAGACCATCATGGAGTCTCTGCTTTGCTTCAAGCGGGCCGGTGCCGATGGCATCCTCACCTACTTCGCCAAGCGCGTGGCGCAGTGGTTGAAGGAAGATGCCCGTTAAGCCGGGTTGAAGAGATAAACGAGAGGGGGAGCCGATGGCTCCCCCTCTGTCGTTATGGCTCTCTTTTGGTCACGAGCGGATGATTACAGCTTGGTCCAGGCATCGCTCCAGGCGCTGCCGGTACCCGGCGCATAGTGGCTGGTCGAGCCGCCACACCAGCCACTATAGGGCCAGGGTTTGCACTCGTAGTCGCCACCGGCATTGCTGACCCGTTCGCCACTCTGATAAGCGGTGCCCGCAACATAGGCCGGGTAGCTGCCGTTACCATCGTTACTGTCACCACCCGGAGCCTGTTCCACCAATGCCAGGGTGAAGCGGCGCTCGAAGCCCTGCTTGCTCCCCTCAGCCATGCCCGCCAGCAGCAGCTCGTAACTGCCGGCCGTTAGGCCCGACTGCGTCAGCTGCAGGGAACCCTGACCATCGATCAGAGCGCTGCCGGTGGCGACCGGATTGCCATCCTGCAACAGGGTCGCTGTGACGGTCACCGGGTTGGCGGTGGTCAGCGTCAGGCTGAAGTCGAGCGCGCCGTTAACGATGGAATATTCAGACGCTAGGTCGGTGACGGTGAAGTCACTGCTGCTACCGGTAGTGGGCAGAATGAAGTCTCCGCTCAGGTAGGTCAGACCGGTCCAGCCGGAGCTGGTCAGCCAGTGCTTGCCATTGGTCTGATAGACGTTGGGCAACTGGGTGCACTGTTTGTTGTCATTGACGAAGCCGATACCGTAAAAGCCCGCCACATTCTTGTAGCAGAGCTGGCGACCATTCTGGTGCAGCACTGGCTGGTCCAGCTTGCCCTTGTGGTGGAGTGACAGCCAGTCAAACTGGTTGATGGCCGAGACCAGCGGCACAAACTGGCCATCGGGCTGACGATAGCGGATCAGGGATCCGGCATCACAGAGCAGACCATCTGCCTGCTGTTCGACGTAGCCGTAGTACTGCTCGCCATCCTGGAAGGTGAATCGGCAGAGATTGCTTTTCTCCGACTCCTTGGGGATCCAGCCCATCAGCAGTCGCTCCTGATTGTTCAGGGCCGCCAGCTGCCCGGCACTGAAGTCGCTGCCGTTGGCTACCCAGCCTTGCGGCATGGTAGAGAATTGCATGAAGTAGTGGTCGGTATAGTACATGTGGCTATCAGCGCGATGCTTGCGAGCCCCCTGGCTGACCGAGTTGTAGCGATAGATGTCGTTTTCCGGCTTGTGGAAGCCGTTGAGATCATCGTCCAGATAAGGCAGGTCGCCCTTGCGGATATGGTAGTTGGCCATGCCCGTCATTAGCGGATGCCAGCCGTGGCTGCCACGGGCAAACGCGCTCTCATGGCTGTAGGACTTCCCATCGAAGCCGTGGCCAAATTCGTGGGCAATGATGCCCCAGCTGCCGTAGTAGTGGCTGACAAAGTTAAAGGTATCGACCCCGGTGATGCCACCACTCCCCAGCCCGCCCCCCATGGCGGTGATCCCCAGATTGAGGTAGGGGCGCTTCATCAGGCTGTGGTAGTAGTAGTCATAATCGGCTGCCGTAAAGATCCCGCTCGGCACATAGCTGTTGCCGCCATTGCCGAACATCTCGTAGCCGTTCACCGTCTTGAAGTTGTACCAGACTTGTTTGAACTCCTCGGTCGAGACCATGTAGGCCAGGTTGGTGGCGATGATCAGCCACTCGCGGGCGTAGAGGGCATTGATGGGGCGCCAGGAGCCGCTGGTGTTGGTGGCGAAGCGCACGTTCCAGCTTGGCTTGAGGCGTGCCAGCTTCTGGGCAAACGGATCCGAGTTGGAGCTGAACCTGTGCTCGAACTGGGCAGGCAGATTGATGCTGTTGTCGAGCAGGTTGTTGAGATCAAACACACCATCGCGGCTGGCGCTGTTGAAGCGTCCCTGTTCGCCAAAGGCGCTCAGTGGCAGGGTGATTTGGGCATAGGCGGGCAGGCGATCGAGCTGGCCCAGGATCAGCCACTTGTTGATACCGTTCAGGCGTGACTCGATATTGATGTCATGCAGCTCTCTGGCGGCATAGTTGGTGATGCGCACCGTGTCGTTATCAAGCAGCTCGGTCTTGACCAGCGAATTGATGTTGACCGAACGCTGGGCGCGATCGATCAGCACCTCGTAGGGTTCGTCATTGCGCAGTATGTAGCTGACTGCGGTCGGCATCAGCTGATCGAAGATCAGCGGGCGAGCCGGCAACTGCTCGTCGGCCGTGAAGCTGATCTCCTTGCTCAGCAGCTGGTTGAAACCCAGGCCGCGTTCGTTGGCGGTGACAAGTGCCGAGCCCGCCAGCTGGAGATCTTTCAGCGCCGCCACGGGCTGCTGGTTGATCTCCCGAACAGTAAAGGTCGGGTTCTTGAACTGAAAGTCGTTGGCGATCAGGGTATCGACATCATGCCATTCGATGCGGTCCTTGAAGTTCACCACCAGTCGATCGCCATCCATGTCGATTTTTTGCAGATTGCTGTCTGCGATCACCTGCTCAGGCGCCAGCGGTGTGTTGCTGGCGATGGCATCAGCCAGTTTGCGCAGGTCATAGATGTAGTAGTTTTTGCCTGCGGTGTGGGCCAGCAGATAGTCACCCACCTGATGGAGTTGCACCAGACGGTGGCTGTATTTTCCTTCAAAGGCGAGCCGACCGGCGATGGGGGTCTTGAGGCTGTTCTCCGGCGTCACATCCTGCTGGCGGTAGACCTTGATCTCGCTCAGCGCATCGGCCACCAGCACGTAATCCTGGTTGGCAAAGACGGCCTGGGCGCGGTGCAGGCTGTTGCTGCCGGAATCCCGACCGGTTCCCAGGGTGGTGACATGGCGATGTTCATCGGCCAGATCGAAGATATCGACCCGGTGCGAGTAGCGCGAGACCACGTAGAGCAGGTTGTTGCGGACAAACAGTTCACTGACCTGGCTGTAGGCCGTGGCACTGCCGGTTGCGGTGCCGCGGATCTCGCCAATCTGCTGGCGGCTCGGGATATCGATAATGGCCACATGGCCCGGATTGCCGTTCTGGCTGACATAGAGCCGATCCTGATAGCGCTCGACCGCCGTAATCAGGCTGGCGTCCAGCCCCAGCTGGTCGGCCGCCAGCTCCTCGCCTTTGTCCAGATATTGCAGCGAGGTGGCAAACGAGTTGACGCTGCAGGAGCTGGTCTCCATCACCACCCGGGTGCGTTCGCCATTCTGGATCTGGCCGTGGGGGAAGTACTCCAGCAGACAGCCGTTGCCGTAGTCATAGTTGCCAAAGCGTTTGTTGACCGCTACGACCCCACCGTCGTACCAGGTCAGCTCCCACTCCTCATCGAAGAAATCAAAGACGTTACGAATGGCTGTTTCGTCGAAAAAGTGGGGTTTGGGCAGATCGAACAGGATGTGGTTATCCGCCGTCAGCGGGTAGAGCAGGCCGTTGATGGCAAGGTGGCGCTTGCCATCCTTGATGATCACGTTCTGCTCGTCAGCCGCACTCTGATGCAGCGCGGCGAGACGTGCCGTCATCTGTTCGTAGTGCTCCTGATAGGTTTGTTTGAAATAGGCTTGTTCGCGCTCATCGGCCACGACATGGGCCGACAGCAGCAAACCGAGCAGGGTGGCAAGCTTGGTGGTTCTTGGCATGGTGATTTCCTTATCTTGGTTGTTGTTGGATGTTTTTGGGTGGTTGGCAAGCATGTAAAAGAGAGGGGCTAACCCGTCCGGGTCAGTGCATCCTGCCCATCGGCAGCGTGGCCGACGGGCAGGATATGGGCGGGGGCCTGTCGGCCCCCGTTAGTGGTTGGGGCAAGGTCAGAGCTTGATCCAGGCATCGCTCCAGGCAGAGCCGGTACCCGGCGCATAGTGGCTGGTCGAGCCGCCACACCAGCCGCTGTAGGGCCAGGGTTTGCACTCGTAGTTGCCACCGGCATTGCTGACCCGATCACCGGCCTGATAGCCGGTGTTGGGGGCGTAGGCCGGGTAGTCACCTTCGCCACCGCTGCTGCTTTCTTCGGTCAGCGCAACCGGGAAGCGCTGCACCACCGGCTGCTGGCCGTCAGCCAGACCGGTGATCACCACTTCGTAGCTGCCATCGGTGACATTGCTGCCCTGCAGCACCAGGGTGCTGGTGCCGTTCACCTGGCTGCTGGTGGTACCGTGGCTGAGTCCGCTCTGCTCCAGAGTTGCGGTGATCTGTACCGGGTTGGCGGTGGTCACGTTGAAACGGATGCTGACCTGACCGTTGACTATGGTGTACTCGCTCGCCATGGCGCTGACGGTGAAGTCGCTGCTGCCTTCGGCGGGTGGCGTTGTGCCGCCGCAGTCGCTGTCGCCCTGTACGCGCCAGACGCCCCAGTCACCCGTGGTGCCCGGCTCTTCGTTCTGGGTCCACCAGCCAGCCAGCCAGTTCTTGCCGTTGTGGCTGACGATGTCGCCGCCCACGTAGACCTTCTTGGCATCCCAACTGTTTTCACAGACGGCGCCCTGCTCCCTGACGGTCACGTTGCGCTGCTGGGTTACCTGCTGACCGGCGCTGTCGCTCACCTGATAGGTGAGGGTGTAGCGGCCGACCTTGCTGCTGTCGACGTTGCCGCTGACCTTGATTTGGGCGGTCAGGTCGCCATCTTCTTCATCATGGGCGCTGACGCCGGTCATCGGATCGAAAGCGGTACCCAGTTCCAGCGTGGTGTCGGTGACACCGCTGAACACCGGCTTCATGCTGTAGACCTCGATGGTGCGTACCTGCTCGGTGACGTTGTTGTCGCGATCGCTCACCTTGTAGGTGAGGGGGTAGAGGCCGATGCGCTGGCTGTCTACCGATCCTTCCACCTGGATCTGGCCAGTCAGGTCGCCATCTTCCTTGTCGTTGGCGCTGACCCCGGCCAGCGGATCAAAGGCAGTACCCTGCTTGATGCGGGTATCGCTCAGGCCGCTGAACACCGGCTTGCCGTTGTCGACCGGGGGCGTGATCTCCTGATCGTGGATGAAGGGGCCGTAGCTCTTTATGAAGGATTCGTTGTAGGACTGACCGGCGGCGTTGCGGCCCATGTCCCAGTTGATGGACCAGGTCATCACGCCACGCAGCGGTTGCCCCTCGCTCTTCAGGCGGTTGAAGGCGTTGTAGAGCTTCTGCGGATCCTGCACATAGCCAGTGGCTGCGGCGTCAATGTTGGTCGGAATACCGAACACCAGCTTGTCATGGGGGATCTTGTAGAAGCCGCGGGTACCGTTGCTCAGCGAATCCGCCATGTAGTAGATGAACTCTTCTTTCAGGGCATCGTTGTTCTGGGCAATCCAGCCGATGCCATCGATGTAGATACCGTCGCCACCCTGGTTGTAGAACTGGGGGTTGATCCAGTCGTAGTACCCTTCCAGATTGCGGATATAGGGGATGTAGGCGCCAGTCTGGGTCAGATAGGGGAACTCCGGCGCCATGGTGATGAGGAAGTTTTTCCCCTGGGCGCGGTAGTGATCCTTGACCAGACGCAGGGCTGCCGGGATCACGGTCTGGTTGTCGGCGGCGGTGATGGCGGACTGCTCCAGATCGATATCCAGCCCGTCGAAGCCGTAGGTCTCCACCAGACGGATGATCTCGTCGGCAAAGGCCTGCTCCTGACCCTTGCGCAGCTCGATGTGTGCATCGGCACCGCCCAGCGCCAGCAGCACGGCACGGCCCTGACGGTTCAGCTCGGCGATCTGCTCGATAAACTGGCTTTCGCTCATGCCGATGGCCGGGTCGAGTTTGAAGGTGGGGATGGGATCGCTGCCATAGACCTTCATGAAGGAGACATCGACCACGTTGTATTGCGGGTTGACCTGATCGAGCTTGACGCAGGGGGCGATACCGCCCTTGTAGCCCGAGCCGTCACACCAGTTGTGCCAGTAGCCGACCACTACGCCGGACTGGGGGTTGACCATCGCCTGACCGGCACTGGCGGCATATGCCATGGGGGTGCCCATGCCGAGCAGGCAGCCAAGCAGGGATAATTTGAGTTTGTTCATTGTCTCTCCGTACGGTGCAAATAGGGCGTCGGTTGTGACCGGACGTCCCCGGGGGCAGCCCCGCTGTCATAGGTGTTTTCCCTTAGACCGGTGGCTTTGCGTCGCGCCCTTTCGGGTCACTTTGCCTTTTTCACCCGATTTCTGTGCAGCACAGAGAATCAAGTGACCTGCATGGCAGGCTGCCTATGATAGATGCTTGAAAATAAATTAATCAATAGTTGGTTTTGATTCTAATTAACTGAAATATATTGATAATTTGTTACGCCGCCCACATTCAGTCAGTACCCCTGATTGACCATTACAGTGCCTGGCAAGCAGCGGTGGCGTCGGTAAATGGCGACTTGTTGCCCCTTTAAAGTAGCGGTAAGAGCCAAAAAAGCTCACAGATTCATCCTGTTACTGACTGTTGATGACAAAACAGCGGCAATGGCAGAGATCCGGGTCGCAATGGCTGGAAAAGTACAGGGTTGTGGCGGATTCCCGCTTGATTATTGCGTGGCTTGGCCACATGTTAGAAAGCCATACAGAGCTGCTAAAGCGGTCTGTTCAAGACCAAACAAGAGGTAACCGGGATGAATAACCCTTTGCTGACAATGGATTCTCTGCCCCCTTTCAGCCAGATCAAGCCGGAGCAGGTTCAGCCTGCCGTGATTCAGGCGATTGCTGACTGCAAGCAGAAGATCAGCGATGTGCTGGCCCAGCGTGATCCCCATACCTGGGATAGCCTGATTGCCCCGCTGGAAGAGGTAAATGACCGCCTGTCACGGATCTGGTCACCGGTCAGCCACCTCAACTCCGTACTCAATAGCGAAGCGCTGCGCGAGGCCCATGACGCCTGCCTGCCGCTGCTCTCCGAATTCCAGACCTATGTTGGTCAGCATGAAGGGCTCTATCAGGCCTATCTGGCCCTCTCCCAGAGCGATGATTTCCCGCTGCTGAGCGGCGCCCAGCGCAAGGAGATCCAGAATACCCTGCGTGACTTCCGCCTCTCTGGCATCGGTCTGCCTGCCGAGGCGCAGCAGCGTTACGGCGAAATTCAGGCCCGCCTCTCCGAGTTGGCCTCCCGTTTCAGCAACAACGTGCTGGATGCGACCCAGGGCTGGCACAAGCTGGTGGGCGATGAAGCCGAATTGGCCGGTCTGCCCGACAGCGTGCGTGCCGCTGCCCGTCAGATGGCTGAACTTAAAGGCAAAGAGGGGTGGCTGTTCACGCTGGATATCCCTTCCTACCTGCCGGTGATGATGTATGCCGACAACCGCGAGCTGCGCGCCGAGATGTACGAAGCCTTCACCACTCGCGCTTCCGATCAGGGCCCCAATGCGGGCAAGTGGGACAACTCCGCCATCATGAGCGAGCTGCTCACCCTGCGCCGCGAACTGGCCCAGCTGCTGGGCTTTGCCAACTATGCCGAGCTCTCCCTGGCCACCAAGATGGCGGACAAGACCGAACAGGTGGTGAGCTTCCTCACCGATCTGGCGGCCAAATCCCTGCCACAAGGCAAGGCCGAGCTGGAGGAGATCCGTGCCTTCGCCGCCGAGCAGCATGGTCAGAGCGAGTTGGCCGCCTGGGATCTCGCCTACTACGCCGAGAAGCTCAAGCAGCACAAGTTCTCCATCTCCGATGAGCAGCTGCGCCCCTACTTCCCCGCCAGCAAGGTGGTGAAGGGGCTGTTCGAGGTGGTGAAGCGGGTGTTTGGCATGAAGGTGCGCGAGCGTCTCGGCATCGACACCTGGCACCCGGACGTGCGCTTCTACGATATCTTCGATGCCGACGACGAGCTGCGCGGCAGCTTCTACCTCGACCTCTACGCCCGTGAGCACAAGCAGGGCGGGGCCTGGATGGATGTCTGTCTGGGTCGTCGCTACCGTCAGGATGGCTCGCTGCAAAAGCCGGTGGCCTACCTGACCTGCAACTTCAACGGCCCGGTGGATGGCAAGCCAGCACTATTCACCCATAACGAAGTGGTCACCCTGTTCCATGAGTTTGGTCACGGCATCCACCACATGCTGACCCGCATCGACGTGGCCGGTGTCGCCGGTATCAACGGCGTGGCCTGGGATGCGGTGGAGCTGCCGAGCCAGTTCCTCGAGAACTGGTGCTGGGAGTCCGAGGCGCTGGCCTTTATCTCCGGCCATTACGAGACAGGCGAGCCGCTGCCTGCCGATCTGCTGGAGAAGATGCTGACCGCCCGCAACTTCCAGGCGGCCATGCAGATGCTGCGTCAGCTGGAGTTCGCCCTGTTCGACTTCCGTCTCCATCAGGAGTTTGATCCGGCCAATCCGGCACAGCTCCCGGCGCTGCTGGATGAGGTGCGTAGTCAGGTAGCAGTGATGACGCCACCGGCGTTCAATCGCTTCCAGCACAGCTTCTCCCACATCTTCGCGGGTGGCTATGCGGCGGGCTACTACAGCTACAAGTGGGCCGAGGTGCTCTCTGCCGATGCCTTCTCCCGCTTCGAGGAGGAGGGGATCTTCAACCCGGCGACCGGCCAATCCTTCCTGAAGAATATTCTGGAGAAGGGTGGCTCGAAGGAGCCGATGGAGCTGTTCCGAGCCTTCCGAGGCCGTGAGCCCAAGGTGGATGCACTGCTGCGACACAGCGGGATCGCCGCCTGAGATTCCTGACCCGCCGCCTGTGTGAGCTTCAACCAGGTACACTGTTTTGCGGCATAGTGGGATCGAGTCGTGATTTCTGCGACAAAAAGGGACCTTTTGGTCCCTTTTTTCAAGGCTTTTTAATATCTTGCTGATTGCATATTTGCACTGCCCACGGCTCTTCAGTAGAGTCGTGTTCTAACCTTCAAGGAGAGAAAGCCACTTGCCATGAGGCGAGCACTCGATTCCGTCTATCAAATCATCTCCAGTCTGGCTCATTCGAGCGGCCAGGGATATTTCGATACCTTTGTGAGTGAAATCGCCGCTGCTGTGATGGCTGATGTCGTCCTTATCGCCAGCAGGGAATCAAATGCTACCCACCTGACGGTTCAGGCTGCCCATCCCTCCTCTCTTGACCCCGATACCCTGACGCTGCCACTGACTGACTCTCCTGATGCCATTACCTGGCAGGAGGGGGAAGCCTGGTTCAGCGATCGTCTGTTGCAGCTGTTCCCCGCGATGCCGCTTGCCGATGCGTGGCAAGCCCAGGCCTACGCCGGGATCGCCCTCAAGGATGCGGATGGCGAAACCATAGGTATCTGCTGCCTGCTCTATCGTCAGCCGCAGGCCAATATGACGAAGGTGATGGGGCTGCTCCGGTTGCTGGGGCCGCTGGCCGGTCGCGAACTGGCGTTGATGCTGCAGCGCCAGCTGCCGCAACTCTTGCCTGATACCCCTCATGTGTTGCAGAGCATGCTGTTTCAGGCCCCGGTGGGGATCGGCAAGCTCGATCTCACCGGCCGCATTCTCTGGGCCAATCCGGCTATCGAGAAGATGTTGGGCTATCCCCTCGACGAGCTGCTTCATCGCTCCATCTCCGACATCAATCACCCGGAGGATTGGCAGCGCAGCCTTGAGTGCTACGAAGAGATCCGGCGCGGCGAGCGCAGCAGTTTCACCCAGGAGAAGCGCTACTTCTGCAAGGGGGGCGAGATCCTGTGGGGGCGGGTAACGGTCACCCTGATCCGCGACGAGCAGCAGCAGCCGGACTACCTGATGGTGCTGCTGGAGAATATCGATCCCCTCAAGCGCCATGCGGAGCAGCTCAAACTCTCCCACCGGGTCTACGACAACCTCTCCGAGGCCATTCTGGTGTGCGATGCCGACAGCCGCATCATCTCGGTCAACCCGGCCTTCGAGCAGATCACCGGCTACAGCAGCGACGAGGTGCGGGGCCAGCGTCCCAGCATGCTCAAGTCCGGGCTGCACGATCAGACCTTCTATGCCGACATGTACCACGCGCTGGAGCGGGTGGGGGTGTGGCGTGGCGAGGTGTGGAACAAGCGCAAGAACGGCAAGCTCTATCCGCAGCAGCTGATGATCAGCACCCTGCGTGAAGCTGGCAAAATCCAGCAATATATCGCCATTTTCAGCGATCTTTCCCAGACCAAGGTGGCAGAGCAGAAGATCGCGACCCAGGCCAACTACGACAACCTTACCAGCCTGCCCAACCGCTGGTTGTTTGGCCGCTGCCTCACCCGCTTCTGCGAGCGGGGCGAGCGCTTCGCGCTCATGGTGCTCGACCTCAACAACTTCAAGGCGGTCAACAACAGCATGGATCACCATGCTGGCGATGCCCTGCTGCGGGAGGTCTCGGATCGACTGGTGAGCCGGGTGCGCACCGAAGATTTGGTGGCCCGCATTGGTGGCGATGAGTTCGCGTTCCTGGTGCCCGGCATCGTCACCCGCCGTCAGGCCGAGGTGTTTGCCAAGCAGGTGATCGGCAGCTTTGCCCGTCCCTTTATGCTGGCCAACCAGCATCTCTATGTGACCGCGACCATCGGCATGACTCTCTGCCCGGTTGATGGCAGCGAGAGCGACGAGCTGCTGCGCAACGCCGAACAGGCGCTGTTTGCGGCCAAGCGGCAGGGACGGTTGCTCGGTGCCTACTGCTCATCCATGCGGGAAGAGGTGCGCCAGCGCCACCAGATGCAGCAGGATCTGGCCGAAGCGATCAAGCTGGAGCAGCTGACCATGGCCTACCAGCCGATCTGGGACAATCGCAGCGGACGGGTCGCCAAGCTGGAGGCGCTGGTGCGCTGGTATCACCCCCACTGGGGGCAGGTATCCCCTGCCGAGTTTATTCCGCTGGCGGAAGAGGCGGGATTGATTCAGGGGCTGGGTGCGCTGGTATTGTGGCAATCGTGCCGGGATCTGGCGCGATTACAGCAGTCCGGTTTCCCTGATCTGCAGATGTCGATCAACCGTTCCACCATGGAGTTCCAGACCATTGACCCCGAGGCGAGCGAGTGGCTCAAGGTGATCCAGCATTTCGGGCTCGATCCTGCCGACATCGTCATCGAAATCACCGAATCTCTGCTGATGGAGAGCAGTGATCAGCACAGGGTGCGAATCGATGCCCTGCGCGAGGCGGGGTGCAAGCTGGCCATCGACGATTTCGGTACCGGCTACTCGGCCCTCAACTATCTGCGCACCTTCCCGGTAGATCTGGTCAAGATCGACCGCTCCTTCGTGCGCCATATCCCCTTCAACGAGCAGGATAGGATGCTGCTCGACGGCATCATCAACATAGTGCACAACCTGGGCATGCAGGTGGTGATCGAGGGGGTTGAGACCCGCGAGCAGCTCAACTTCCTCTGCCAGAAAGGGTGCGCCTTCACTCAGGGTTATCTGCTTAGCCGCCCGCTGGCCTATGACGATCTTATTGATTACCTCGCTCTCAACCGTCAGGGGATGAACCTCACTGTCGTGAGCTGATCCACCGCTTCTGTTATCATGGCCGCTTCTGTACGTGCCATGAGTCTGTCTCCTATGCCCCATATTCAGGTTTTCAGTGAAGTCCCCGCCCGTGATGGCGAGCTCGACGCCCTGCGTTTACGCCTTGCCGACGTGGAGTTTCTGGCTCCGTTTGCGCTGGTACTGACTGAAGAGAGACTGGAACTGCGCAAGCTGGACGAGCCCAAGCTGGGAGCCGTCTATGTGGACTTCGTGGAAGGGGCGGTGGCGCATCGTCGCAAGTTTGGCGGTGGTCGCGGCCAGTCCATCGCCAAGGCGGTGGGGCTCAAGGCCGGTGCCACACCGACCGTGGTGGATGCCACTGCCGGTCTGGGGCGCGATGCCTTCGTGCTCGCCTCCCTTGGTTGCAAGGTGACCCTGATCGAACGCAGCCCCGTGGTGGCTGCTCTGTTGCAGGACGGGTTGGCGCGGGCGGCACAGGATCCCGAGATTGGCCCCTGGGTCAGCGAGCGGATGCACCTGCTGCACGGCCCGGCGGTGGACAACTTGCTGGCGCTGCCGGAGCGGCCCGAGGTGATCTACCTCGACCCCATGTTCCCGCACAAGCAGAAGTCGGCGCTGGTAAAAAAAGAGATGCGGGTGTTCCAGTCGCTGGTGGGGCCGGATCTCGATGCGGATGCCCTGCTGCCTGCCGCGCTCAAGATGGCGAACAAGCGGGTGGTGGTGAAACGCCCCGACTACGCCGGCTGGCTCAATGAACAGAAGCCCAGCATGGCCATCGAAACCAAGAGCAACCGCTTCGATGTCTATGTGATGGCGGCGCTGGCGGCGAGTTAACGGTCGGTGCGAGTTGCGGATGCAAAAAAGGAGGGCCAACGTCATGTTGGCCCTCCTTTTTCGTATTGGATTCAGTTGGTTGGCGCGAAGCGGATCAGCTTTTCTTCCCCTTGCCAGTTCAGGCGCAGGGTCGCCAGTTCTGCCAGACTGAGCCGCTCGCCACTGTGCAGCAGCAGATACTCGACCCCTTCGCTGGCTTCGATAGTGCGGATCTTGTCATCCCATTGGCGATCATCGCGGCTGGTGAGGGTCACCGGCAGTTGCCAGCTGGCAGCAATTTCGAGCCAGTCGTAGAGATCGCAGCTGATGGGTTGATAATCCGGCATGATCGGCTCCAAAACAGGCAGGTTGCTGAGTCAGGCTTCCTGTACGCGGGTCGGCCAGCCCATCTTCTGCTGGCGTTCCACTTCAAAGCGCAGCTCGCTGGCGCGCAGGTAGTGTTCATCCATCCAGCCCTTGGGCAGGGTCAGGGTCAGTGACTCCTCTTCTGCCTGCAGGGTGAAGCTGGGCACTGTGCCCTGAGTACGGCGCATGCAGAGGATCAGCGCGATGCGCAGGATACGGGCCAGCCGGATCGCCTGACGACCGGTGACTGCACCCTGTTTCTCCAGTGGTTCCAGCTTGAATTCGTCCCGCTGGTTGAACAGCAGGGCCGACAACAGCTTCTTTTGCGCAGGGGTAAAGCCCGGCATGTCGATGTTGTCGATGATGTAGGCAGCGTGTTGCGGCGCCTTCTTGTATTCGATACAGAGGCCGATCTCGTGCAGCAGGGCGGCATAACGCAAGATCGGACGACCGTAGCGTTTGGAGAGTCGCCAGGCCGGTTGCAGCTGGTTGAACGCCTCGATGGCGGTATCGCGCACCCGTTCGGCGTGCTCTTTATCCAGCTGATAGCGGCTGATCAGGCTGTCGGCGGTACGATCCCGGGCATCACAGTCGTGATTGTTGCCAAGCAGACCGTAGATCAGTCCTTCACGCAGGGCGCCACCCGCGAGGGTCATGCTCTCGATATCGAGGGTTTCGAAGATGGCGATCAGGATGGCGAGGCCGGAGGGGAACACGGTCAGCCGCTCGGCTGCCAGCCCTTCCAGTTGCAGCCGGTCTAGCTTGCCGCAGGCGATGGCCTGACCCATCAGCTCCTGCAACTTCGGCAGAGTGACCCGTTCGCTCTTCCCTTGCGCCAGCATGATCTCTTGCAGCGCCTGTACCGTGCCGGAGGCGCCGACGCAGGTGCGCCAGCCGAGGGCGCGGTAATCGTCCGCCACCTTCTCCAGCACCGCCTTGGCGGCAGCAATCGCCTGCTCGAAACGGGCTTCAGAGAGCTCGCCATCACCAAAGTGATTGTTGAGCCAAGTGACGCAGCCCATGTGCAGGCTGTTGAGCAGTTTTGCTTCGCTATGTTCGCCAATCACCAGTTCGGTACTGGCACCGCCGATGTCGATCACCAGCCGGTTGCCTTCCCCGGCAGAGGTCCAGGAGACCCCTTCATAGATGGTCTTGGCCTCTTCCTCGCCCGAGATGATCTCGATGCTGTGGTTGAGTACCCGTTCCGCTTCGCTGAGGAACTCGTCGACGTTGGTGGCAAGCCGCAAGGTGGCGGTGCCCACCACCCGGATGTTGTCGGCCGGAATGTCCTGCAACTGTTCGGAGAAGAGACGCAAACAGTCCCAGCCCCGCTCCATGGCGGCACGGCTGAGACGAAATTCCGGATCAAGCCCTGCTGCGAGGCGAACCTTGCGCTTGACCTTGGCGACGGTGCGCAGGGCACCGGCGACCTCGCGCACCACCAGCATATGAAAGCTGTTGGAGCCGAGGTCGATGGCGGCATAGAGAGGCGAGTTGTGCAACGGGCCTGTCCTTAGCTCTTGCGCGGCGGACGACGACGGTTGTTGCTGTTGCCACCGCCCTGACGATCCCGCATGTTGCGGTTCACCGGCTGACGGTTGCGGAACACCCGTTTCGGCGGGGTCACGTCATCCAGCAGCGCTTCGCGATCATATTTGCTGACCGGAATGGCGTGGTGGATGTACTCCTCGATGGCCGGCAGGTTGAAGGCATAGTCTTCACAGGCCAGGCTGATGGAGTGACCGCTCTTGCCGGCACGACCGGTACGACCGATACGGTGTACATAGTCTTCGGCGTCGTCGGGCAGGTCATAGTTGAAGACGTGGGTCACGTCAGGGATGTGCAGACCACGGGCGGCCACGTCGGTGGCGACCAGAATATCGAGCGCACCCTTGGTGAAATCCTCGAGGATCTTCATCCGCTTTTTCTGCGGCACATCACCGGTCAGCAGACCGACGCGATGGCCGTCGTTTTCCAGCCAGGCATGGACGTCTTCACAGACGTGCTTGGTGTTGGCGAAGACGATCGCTTTTTCCGGCCACTCCTCTTCCATCAGGGAGAGCAGCAGCAACATCTTGTCTTCATTGGAGGGGTAGAACAGCTCCTCCTTGATCCGCACACCGGTCATCTGCTCCGGCTCGACCTGCACATGTTCCGGGTGGTTCATGTGTTCGTAGGCCAGCTCCTGCACGCGCAGGGAGAGGGTGGCGGAGAACAGCATGCTCAGACGCTCGGTCGCGGGCGGCATGCGGCGGAACAGGAAGCGGATGTCCTTGATGAAGCCCAGATCGAACATGCGATCAGCTTCGTCCAGTACCACGACCTGAATGTTGCTCAGATCGATCACCTTGGACTTGAAGTAGTCGATGATGCGGCCAGTGGTGCCGATCAGGATGTCGACGCCCTGCTCCAGCACAGCCAGCTGCTTGTCGTAACCTTCGCCACCGTAGGCGAGGCCGAGTTTCAGGCCGGTAGAGGCGGCGATGCTGTCGGCATCGTTATAGATCTGTACTGCCAGTTCCCGGGTGGGTGCCATGATGATGGCTCTGGGTTGGTTAACCAGACGGGGCTTGGTCAGCGGGTGAGTCAGCAAATAGTTGAATGTCGCGGCCAGGAAGGCAATGGTCTTGCCGGTTCCTGTCTGGGCCTGACCGGCGAGGTCATGACCTTCTACCAGCAGTGGCAGAGACAGTGCCTGGATGGGCGTGCAATAGTGAAATCCCTTTGATTCCAGACCAGCCAGAACTTCGGGTTCGAGGCCCATTTGGGCGAATTTGTCGGTCGTTAAGTGTGTTTTGCTCATGGCGGTAGGTTATCAGGTTAGGCTTGCAATAATAAACAGGATCATTTCAAATAGGGCAACTATTGCCTTTGTTGATATGTCAATAAAGCCTTAATTACTGACTGGAGTTGGAGATGAGTGACAAGATTGTTCAGCTGAGCGATGCCAGCTTCGAGGCAGATGTAATCAAAGCCGATGGCGCCGTTCTGGTCGACTTCTGGGCCGAGTGGTGTGGTCCGTGCAAGATGATTGCCCCGATCCTGGAAGAAGTTGCCCAAGAGTACGAAGGTCGCGTGACCGTAGCCAAACTGAACATCGACCATAACTCTGATACTCCGCCCAAGTACGGCATTCGTGGTATCCCGACCCTCTTGCTGTTCAAGAATGGCGAAGTGGCAGCGACCAAGGTCGGTGCACTGTCCAAGACTCAGCTGAAAGAGTTCCTGGACGGCAACCTGTAATAATTAAAGAGGAGCGCATTGCAATAATGCGCTCCTTGTGTTTTATCACCTAGACGCTCATCCCGATTGGTGCTAGTTTATCGCTCGTTTGCTAACCTTTTTGCCTGACTCTTTGCTAACCACAGCCTGGCAATCAAATCCGATCAGCATCAATCCAGCAGACTGTCTCCTCATTTCAATCCTTGCTTACAGACTTTCACCACTATGAATCTGACTGAATTAAAGAACACTCCTGTGTCCGAGCTGGTCAAGCTTGGCGAATCCATGGGGTTGGAAAATCTGGCTCGGGCGCACAAGAAAGATATTATTTTTGCAATCCTCAAGGCGCACGCCAAGGGTGGTGAAGATATCTTTGGCGACGGTGTGCTGGAAATCCTGACCGATGGTTTCGGCTTCTTGCGCAGTGCAGACGGCTCCTATCTGGCAGGCCCTGACGATATCTACGTCTCCCCGAGCCAGATCCGCCGCTTCAACCTGCGTACCGGCGATACCATCTCCGGCAAGATCCGGCCACCGAAAGAGGGCGAACGCTACTTCGCACTGCTCAAGGTCAATGAGGTCAACTACGACCGTCCGGAAAACTCCCGCAACAAGATCCTGTTTGAAAACCTTACCCCCCTGCATGCCAACGAACGTTTGCGTATGGAACGGGGTAATGGCTCTACCGAAGATATCACCGCCCGTGTACTGGACCTGGCTTCCCCCATCGGTAAAGGCCAGCGTGGCCTGATCGTGGCGCCGCCCAAGGCCGGTAAGACCATGCTGCTGCAGAACATCGCCCAGAGCATCGCCTACAACCACCCGGACTGTGAACTGATCGTTCTGCTGATCGACGAGCGTCCGGAAGAGGTGACCGAGATGCAGCGGATGGTGAAAGGTGAAGTGATCGCTTCCACCTTTGACGAACCTGCTTCCCGTCACGTTCAGGTTGCCGAAATGGTGATCGAGAAGGCCAAACGCCTGGTCGAGCACAAGAAAGATGTGGTGATCCTGCTGGACTCCATCACCCGTCTGGCCCGTGCCTACAACACCGTCATCCCGTCATCCGGCAAGGTACTGACCGGTGGTGTGGATGCCAACGCCCTGCACCGTCCCAAGCGCTTCTTCGGTGCCGCGCGTAATGTTGAAGAGGGCGGCAGCCTGACCATCATCGCCACCGCGCTGATCGATACCGGCTCCAAGATGGACGAGGTTATCTACGAAGAGTTCAAGGGTACCGGCAACATGGAACTGCATCTCTCGCGCAAGATTGCCGAGAAGCGTGTCTACCCGGCCATCGACATCACCCGCTCAGGCACCCGTAAAGAAGAGCTGCTCACCTCAGGTGACGAGCTGCAGAAGATGTGGATCCTGCGCAAGATTGTCCACCCGATGGGCGAGATCGACGGTATCGAATTCCTCATCGACAAGCTGGCGATGACCAAGACCAACGACGAGTTCTTCGACGCCATGCGGCGCCAGCAGAAGTAAGTTCGGTCAAAAAATGACGAAACCGCGGCCTTGGTCGCGGTTTTTGTTTATCTGTTTTCCGGTCGCCCTAGTAGTATGAGATCCCGATGTCACATGGATGGAGACGTCATGAAGCCTGTTTTCTGGTTATTGCTGGGGTTGCTGAGTGCAATGCCAGCCTTCGCGCAAAGTGCACCGGTCGGGGTGACAGCCGAGACGTTGCAGAGTCACCAGCGCTATCTGGCGGGCCGTCTGCAGGAGGGGCAATTTGCAGCCATCGACTCTCTGCTGGCGACCCTGAGTCGCGAGCGGCGGGAGTTCCTGCTGTTGCAGCTGCTGCGGGATATTCCCGCTACCTCCCCTGCATCCCCTGCGTTGCAACAGTGGGTCGAGGCTCAGGCCGACAAGGCACCCGAGTGGCTCATGGAGCAGCAGGTCGACGGTTTTCTGGTGCAGCAACCTGTCTATGATTTTGCCGCACAGGCCCGTCAGCTGCTGGGGGAGTGGCAGCTGCAATCACTGATGCAGCGCTATCGGCAGCAGCTTGCCCAGGGCAGCTTCCAGCTAAAGTCCATCTACTACAGCAGTAACCCCGATCTCGCCATGCAGCAGCAAGCCCTGTTGCTGGCTCTCGACACCTTGCCGCAACCGATCTGGATGCGGGAGGCGCAAGCGCTGGCCAGCCAGAATATCTATCTGCCCGACAATCATCTGTTGTTCCATCTGTTGCAGCGCACCGGGGAACCGGCGCTCTATGGCATGCTGTGGCGGCGGCCGGCAGATCAGGATGCGCTGCGTGCACTCTCGACCATCAACCGCTTCCATCACGGCAGTGCTGCCAGCGATTTGCTGATTGCCGCCAGTGGCAATGAGGGATTGAAGGGAGCCGCCTTGCGGCAGCTGAGCGCACTCTCCCCCTTGCCGCCGCAAGCCCAGAAATACCTGCTGGCGGAACTTTCCAACCGTCAATACGGGGCGCTGGTGGCCGGTCTGTTGATGGAGGTGGATGAGCCCCAGCTGCTCTCTGCGCTGGCCAGACGCCTCGGCCAGCGTGACATGCCACCCATTGCACCGAGTCTGCTGCCCGATTCGGGTACACCCGATGGGCAGCCAGGGTTATAATGCGTGACCTCCTGAACCCGGTTGGGAACTTGCATGAAATACAAGGATTTGCGTGATTTCATCGCGCAGCTGGAACAAAACGGACAACTCAAGCGCATCACCCGCGAGATAGATCCCTATCTGGAGATGACCGAGATCAGCGATCGCACCCTGCGTGCAGGTGGCCCGGCTCTGCTGTTCGAAAATCCCAAAGGCTACACCATGCCGGTGCTGACCAACCTGTTTGGTACCCCTGATCGGGTTGCCATGGGCATGGGGCAGCCCGATGTGGGCGCCCTGCGTCAGGTCGGGGTCTGGCTCTCCTATCTCAAGGAGCCCGAGCCGCCCAAGGGATTCAAGGAGCTGATGGAGAAGCTGCCGATCTTCAAGCAGGTGCTCAACATGCCGACCAAGCGCCTCTCTTCCGCCCCCTGTCAGCAGGTGGTGCAGGAGGGAGATGCGGTCGATCTCGACCAGATCCCGATCCAGCACTGCTGGCCCGGCGATGTGGCGCCGCTGGTCACCTGGGGCCTCACCATCACCCGTGGCCCCTACAAGAAACGCCAGAACCTCGGCATCTATCGCCAGCAGAAGATCGGCAAGAACAAGCTGATCATGCGCTGGCTCGATCATCGTGGCGGTGCCATCGATTTTCGCGAGTGGCAGGAGGCCCATCCCGGTGAGCGATTCCCGGTGGTGGTGGCGCTCGGTGCCGATCCCGCGACCATTCTCGGCGCGGTGACGCCTGTGCCGGATACTCTCTCCGAATATGCCTTTGCCGGTCTGCTGCGCGGCAGCCGTACCGAGGTGATCAAGGCCATCAGCTGCGATTTGGAGGTGCCCGCCAGCGCCGAGATTGTGCTGGAAGGCTATCTTGAGCCGGGCGAGATGGCGCCGGAAGGCCCTTATGGCGACCACACCGGTTACTACAACGAGGTGGACGAGTTCCCGGTCTTCACCATCACCCACATCACCAAGCGGCGCGATGCCATCTATCACAGCACCTACACCGGCCGTCCGCCCGATGAACCGGCGGTGCTGGGTCTGGCGCTGAACGAGGTGTTCGTGCCGCTGCTGCAGAAGCAGTTCCCCGAGATTGTGGACTTCTATCTGCCGCCGGAGGGGTGCTCCTACCGGATGGCGGTGGTGACCATCAAGAAGCGTTACCCGGGCCACGCCAAGCGGGTGATGCTGGGGGTCTGGTCCTTCCTGCGCCAGTTCATGTACACCAAGTTCGTGGTGGTGTGTGACGATGACGTCAACGCCCGCGACTGGAAGGATGTGATCTGGGCAATCACCACCCGGATGGACCCGGCACGGGACACCACCTTGATCGAGCATACGCCGATCGACTATCTGGACTTCGCCTCGCCGGTCTCTGGCCTCGGTTCCAAAATGGGGCTGGATGCCACCAACAAGTGGCCGGGCGAGACCAATCGGGAGTGGGGTCAGCCCATAGTTCAGGATGAGGCGGTGAAGCAGAAGGTTGATGCCATCTGGGATGAGCTCAATATCCTCGGATGAGGCAAACATGACAGCTTTGCTGCAAAAAGTGATGCGATCCGCACTGATTTGAGTATTCTCGACTGACGGGGCCAGGGCTGCTGGTCGTCACTCCATAGTGAAACAATGAGCGAAGCGGGCCGAGCGAGCCCGCCACAAGGACAAGAATGCAACGTATCAAATGCCGCGTAGAGGAACTGCGCGAATATGTCGACACCATCTGGCATGTGGCCCTGACGCCGCAGCAAGCGATCAGCTTCAAGCCGGGCCAGTATCTGCTGGTGGTGATGAGCGATTCGGACAAGCGCCCCTTCTCCATCGCCAACTCGCCGACCCGCCCGGGCGTGCTGGAGCTGCAAATTGGTGCCACTCCCGAGAACGCCTACGCCGGTCAGGTGCTGGCCCGCATGCGCGAGCAGGGGGAGATCGAGGTCGAATTGCCGGCTGGCAAGGCGTTCCTGCGCGATGAATCCCCCCGTCCGCTGATCCTGATGGCGGGCGGCACCGGTTTCTCTTACGCCCGCTCCATTCTGGAGTACCTGATCGACACTGGCAGCAAGCGTCCGGTGTTCTTCTACTGGGGTGTGCGTCAGGCTCACTGGCTCTACGAACTGGAGCAGATGCAGCAGTGGGAGCGTGACTATGCGCCGCTCACCTTTATTCCGGTGGTGCAGGAGCCGGAGGCTGACTGGACCGGCAAGAGCGGGCTGGTACACAAGGCGATCATGGATGACTTCGTCAGCCTCCACGACTACGACATCTATGTCGCCGGCCGTTTCGAGATGGCGGGTGCCGCGCGTGAGGAGTTCAAGATCCTCGGCGCCGAGCCGGAGCGCATCTTTGGTGATGCCTACGAATTTATCTGACGGGATCCCCGTCTGGATGACGCAGCCCCCGGTTTTGCCGGGGGCTTTTTTTTGTGGCTGCCGCAGTATCGGATCGCTCTGAATGGTTGGATTATCGCGGCGTTATCCCATTATTTTTCAATATTTTGACTATGAATAGCTACTAATCAAACGTAGCTGATGGCATCTTTGTGAGGGATTGACAAGATCATCCATAGAGCAAGCACAAGGAGGCGCAGTGTTGAGTGAAGAGGGCAGGGCATCTGCGGAGGATGACAGGGGAGAGACCGGCTCTGTCGAGCGGGTCGCAACGCTGATCCCGTCCCCTCATGGCGGTGAAATGGCCCGTTTGCAGGCAGAAATCGCCGCTTTGAAGCATGAAAACGGCCTGTTGCAGGAGAAGCTCAATGCTGCCCTCGATGGCACCGGCATCTGTCTCTGGCAGGGCACCATTCCCACCGGCGAGCTGCGGGTCTTCAATCTGCAGAACTTTCAGGCCGGTGACATGGCCCCTCATTTCGATCAGTGGAGCGCCAAGCTCCATCCCGACGATCGCGCCCATGCCATGGGCAGCTACTTTGCCCACCTTGAGGGCAAAACCCCCTTCTATGAAGCCGAATACCGCACCATCAGCCCGGCCGGAGAGATCACTTGGCTGTGGGATAGGGGACGGGTCGTCGATCGGGATGGCGATGGCAAGCCGCTGCGGATCATGGGCTCCCATATCGATATCACCCAGCGCAAGGCTTATGAGCAGCGACTGGCGGAGCGCGCCAACAGCGACGCGCTGACCGGCTTGCTCAACCGGCAGGGGTTTGGCAAGGCGTTTGCCCAGCTACAGCCGCAAGGGGCGGGGGCGCTGCTCTTTATCGATCTGGATGATTTCAAGGGAATCAACGACCAGCTGGGGCACGCCTGCGGCGATCTGGTGTTGCAGCAGATGGCGGACTGGCTGCGCCTTATTATGCCTGGCTCGGCGCTATGTGGCCGTTACGGCGGCGACGAGTTTGTGGTGCATCTGCACCGGGATGTGTCGAGCCATGGCCTAGCGCAACTGGCTGACGCCCTGATCAGCCGGATGCATGGCTATGTGCCCAAACCCGGTTGCCCGCAACGGGTGGGGCTGAGTATCGGCATCGCCCTTTGGGAGGAGGAGCCATTGAGCTTCCGGCAGGCATTGGAGGTGGCCGACAGGGCCATGTATGAGGCCAAGGCACGCGGCAAGCGAGCCTGGTATCTGCTTCAGGTGTGATGGTTTTTACAGGTTCAATACAAAGCAAAAACCCCAGCCGAGCTGGGGTTTTCGTTATTCGCCTTTGGCGCCGATCTGCTGCTCGAGCTGAGCCAGCTTGCTTTCGAGGGCGGCCAGTTTTTCACGGGTACGCAGCAGCACCTTGGTCTGCACGTCGAACTCTTCGCGGCTGACCAGATCCAGCTTGCCCAGTTGGGCTTGCAGTACCTGACGCATCTTCTTCTCGGCCTCTTCACCCATGCTGCGAATGCCGGGCGGCAGGGAGTTGTGCACCTGCTTGGCGATCTCTTCCAGTTTCTTCGGGTCGATCATGATGTCCTCCTTAAGCGTTGGCGGACATTCTACCGACAATTCCCTCACTTTGCCGAGATCGCGGCGGCTTTTTACCATTTGTGCTGCCAAGCAAACGCCGCCCTTCGGGGCGGCGTTCTCGTTTCTGCAACTGCTGAAAAATCAGGTCGGTTGGTGGTTGCGATCCAGCCAGCCTTGCAGCAGGCCGACCAGCAGGCCGGTCAGGTGGGCAATATTGGCCGTGCTGGTGCCGAGCATGTCGAAGAAGCCGAGCACCATCCAGAACAGCATAAAGCCCATCAGTGCCGGTGGCAGAGTAAGGCCACAGGCCGGTTGCAGCTTGCTGCGCAGCCAGCAGTAGCCGAGCAGGGCATAGACCACGCCGGAGAGGCCGCCAAACAGCGGGCCGCTGACAAAGAACTCGGCGATATTGGGCAGGGCGGCGCCCACCAGCAGCAGGATCAGCAGCTTGCCGCTGCCGAGGCGCTGCTCGATCTGGCCGCCGAGATACCACCACCACAGCAAGTTGAACACCAGATGGAGCACCGAGAAGTGGATCAGGGCGGGGGTGAAATAGCGCCACGCCTGCCAGTCGGTGAACTGGGCCAGCGTCGGGTGGAATGCCAGTTCATCGTAGATGGGCAGGCCGATGGCCTCGATCCCGTAGATGGCGAGACAGGCGATGATCACCACCAGCGTCAGTGGCCCCGCCTGATGGAGGAAGTCGGTGATAGGGTCCGTCATCCCCTTGCTGTAGTCGATGCGGGCATCGGCGCGGCCGGATTGCCAGGAGGCTTCCATATAGCGCGGGTGGCCCGGCTCGGCCAGAAAGCGCTTCACCTCCAGCTGGGCCTGAGCGAGGCGTTGCTCGTCCGCCAGCCAGATGGTGACCCCCAGCTCGGACTGGGTCAGCTCGCAGGAGATCCCTAGCGTCGCCAGATAGTCCACCATCGCCTGCGCCATGCGGGCGTTGTCGAGCACCAGCAGCTGGATCATGCCTCGCCTGCCTCGATGGGAAACTCCCTGCGCCACGCCTCGAAGCCGCCATCCAGACTGTAGACCTCGTCATAACCCTGTTGCAGCAGGTATTGGGCCGCCCCTTGACTGCTGTTGCCGTGATAGCACATCACGATGACCGGGGTATCGAAATCCACTTCATTCATAAAGCGCACCAGGGTGCCATTGGTGAGGTGGAAGGCGCCGACCGCGTGGGCCGCTTCAAAGGATTGCGGGTCGCGAATATCCACCAGACGGGCTTCACCCGCGCTCAGTTTCTGGTGGGCATCATGGGCATTGATATGGGCAAACTGGTCCATCGGGATGTCCTGCGAATAGGTTGATTACGGGCCAGTGTACCGCAAGCTTGGGCGCAAACTAACCCCACAAAAGATAAGGGAGCCAGCGGCTCCCTTGTCGATATGGCATGCGGGTCAGTGGGTTAACCGCCCAGATAGGCCTGCCGCACTGCCGGGTTGGCCAGCAGGGCGGCTCCTGTGTCTTGCAGCACCACGTGGCCGTTCTCCAGCACATAGCCGCGGTCGGCCAGCTTGAGCGCCTGGTTGGCGTTCTGCTCCACCAGAAAGATGGTCATCCCCTTCTGCCGCAACTGTTCGATGGTGTCGAAGATCTGCTGGATGACGATGGGGGCCAGCCCCAGCGAGGGTTCATCCAGCAGCAGCAGGCGCGGTTTGCTCATCAGGGCGCGGCCGATGGCCAGCATCTGCTGCTCGCCGCCGGACATGGTGCCTGCCCGCTGTGCCAGCCGCTCGTGCAGGCGCGGGAACAGGGTAAACACCTGATCCAGCAGGCCATGCTGCTCGGCCTTGTCGACGAAGAAGGCGCCCATCAGCAGGTTCTCCTCCACCGTCAGGCGGGCGAAGATGCGGCGCCCCTCCGGCACCACGGCGATATCCTTGCGCATAATGCGGGCGGTGGTGAGGGAGCTGATCTGTTCCCCCTCAAACCAGATGGAGCCGCTGCTGGGCTTGGGTTCGCCGCAGAGTGTCATCAGCAGGGTGGTCTTGCCTGCGCCGTTGGCGCCGATCAGGGTGACGATTTCCCCCTCTTTCACCTCGACGCTGACATCGTGCAGTGCCTGAATTTTGCCGTAGTGGGTCGATACGTTGCGAAGTTCTAACATCTTTTTGTCCTTACGACTCGCCCAGATAGGCCTTGATCACTGCCGGGTTGTTGCGGATCTCATCCGGCTTGCCGTGGGCCAGCGGGGTGCCCTGGCTGACCACGAAGATGCGGTTGGAGATGCCCATCACCAGCTTCATATCGTGCTCGATCAGCAGCACCGAGACCCCGAACTCGTCCCGCAGGTTCATGATGAGCTCGTCCAGCTCGTCGGTCTCCTTCGGGTTGAGGCCAGCGGCCGGTTCATCCAGCATCAGCAGCTCGGGACGGGTCGCCATGCAGCGGGCGATCTCGAGCCGGCGCTGCTGACCGTAGGCCAGATTACCGGCGGCGCGGTTGGCAAGATCCTTGAGGCCCACTTTATCCAGCCAGAAGGCGGCCCGCTCCAGCCCCTCCTGCTCGGCACGGCGAAAGGCCGGGGTCTTGAACAGACCGGCGATAAAGCTGGTGTTGAGGTGCTGGTGCTGGGCAACCAGCAGGTTCTCCACCGCCGTCATCTCCTTGAACAGCCGCACATGCTGAAAGGTACGCACAATCCCCTTGCGGGCGATGAGGTGGCCGGGCAGCCCCTGGATCTCCTCACCCTTGTAGCGGATGGTGCCGCCGCTCGGACAGTAGAAACCGGTCAGGCAGTTGAAGATGGTGGTCTTGCCTGCGCCGTTGGGGCCGATGATGGAGATCACCTCGCCCTTGTCGATATCCAGTTTGACCCCGTTGACGGCTAGCAGGCCCCCGAAGCGCATCGACAAATCAGAGACTTCCATTAACTTCTGATGTGTACTCATTTCTTCAACTCCAGATGCGGACGGGTCATCGGCAGCAATCCCTGTGGCCGCCAGATCATCATGAACACCATCAAGAGGCCGAACATCAGCATGCGGTACTCGTTGAATTCGCGGGCCAGCTCCGGCAGCACCGTCATCACGATGGCAGCCAGCACCACCCCGATCTGCGAGCCCATGCCACCCAGCACCACAATCGCCAGCACGATGGCCGATTCGATAAAGACGAAGGATTCCGGGCTGATAAAGCCCTGCCGGGAGGCAAAGAAGCTGCCGGCAAAGCCCGCGAAGGTAGCGCCTATGGTGAAGGCGGTCAGCTTGATAATGGTGGGGTTGAGCCCCAGCGATTTGCAGGCTATCTCGTCTTCCCGCAGCGCTTCCCAGGCGCGGCCAAGGGGCATCCGCAGCAGGCGGTTGATGACGAACAGGGTCACCACCACCAGCACCAGCGCCATCAGGTAGAGAAAGATCACCTTGTGGTTGGCGTTGTAGGTAATGCCGAAGAAGTTGTGGAAGGTATCAAAGCCCCCATCCTTGACGGTGCGGTTGAACTCCAGACCCCCCAGCGTCGGCTTGGGAATGCCGGATATACCGTTCGGGCCGCCGGTCAGGGTGGTCATGTTGTTGAGCAGGATGCGGATGATCTCACCAAAACCCAGGGTGACGATGGCCAGATAGTCCCCCCGCAGCCGCAGTACCGGGAAACCGAGCAGGAAGCCGAAGGTAGCGGCCATCAGCCCGGCGATGGGCAGGCACTCCCAGAAGCTCAGCCCGAAGTAGGTGTTGAGCAGGGCATAGCTGTAGGCGCCGACCGCGTAGAAGCCGACATAGCCGAGATCGAGCAGACCGGCGAGGCCGACCACCACGTTCAGCCCCAGCCCCAGCATGATGTAAATCAGGGTGAGGGTGGCGAGATCGATGGCGCCGCGAGAAGCCATAAAGGGCCAGCTCACCGCGAACAGCAGCACCAGCACGGCGGTGAGGTTATAGAGCTTGGGCGCCTCTTCCGGGCTCGGCAGCACCAGCTTGGTAAAGCCGACCGAGAAGCCGCTGATGGAGGCCTGAAACAGCTTGGCGATCTGGCCGCGCAGCATCTGGAACCAGAAAACGAGGGTGGCGCCCCCCAGTAGCCAGGCCAGCGACACATCGAGGCGGCTCACTACCTGCAGGCTGGAGCCATCGGTCTCCAGCTTGAAGCCGAGCAGCCAGAAGGAGAGCACCAGCAGCACCAGGCTGGCGATACAGGCGTGGATAAATTGATGTTTCATCACACTTTCTCCACTTCCGGACGGCCCAGAATGCCGGTCGGCATAAAGAGCAGCACAAAAATGAGCAGGGCAAACGCCATCACATCCTTGTACTCGGTGCTGAGATAACCGGCGGTGAGGGCTTCAACCACACCGAGCAGCAGGCCGCCCAGTACGGCGCCCGGAATGCTGCCGATACCGCCCAATACAGCGGCAGTGAAGGCCTTCAGACCGGCCATAAAGCCGAGGTAGGGGTTGATGACGCCGTAATACATGCCGAGCAGCACCCCGGCGACGGCGGCCAGCGCGGCTCCCAGCACGAAGGTGATGGAGATGACCACGTGGGTGTCTATCCCTAACAGGTTGGCCATCTTGATATCTTCCGAACAGGCGCGGCAGGCGCGGCCCATGCGGGAGCGGCCGATGAACTGGGTCAGCGCCAGCATGGTGATGAAAGTCACCACGAAGATGATCAGCTGCATATAGGAGAGGCTGGCCTGAAAACCATCCTCACCCCCCAGGGTCCAGCCACCGGAGATCAGGCTGGGCATGGCGATATCCCGCGAGCCCTGCGCCATCCGCATCATGTTCTGCAGGAAGATCGACATGCCGATGGCGGAGATGAGGGGGATCAGCCGGTTGCCACCGCGCAGCGGCCGGTAGGCGACCCGTTCGATGCTCCAGCCATAGGTGCCGGTGATGATGATACTGACCAGGAAGGCGCCTCCCAGTAGTAGAAAGGTGCTGTCGATGCCCATCATCATGAGCCCCGCCATCACCATAAAAGCGACATAGGAGCCGATCATGTACACCTCGCCGTGGGCGAAGTTGATCATGCCGATGATGCCATAGACCATGGTGTAGCCAATGGCGATCAACGCATAGGTGCTGCCTATGGTTAATCCGTTCAGCAGTTGCTGAACGAGATAAAGGAGGTGTTCGGACATACTGCGTTCCCTGTACTTGCCCGCAAAGAGAGGAGGGGGTGAGTGTACTCACCCCCGATCGGCAGATTATTTGACTTGGCTGGAAGTACCGTCAGCGTGCCACTGGAACACACCGAATTCGAAGCCTTTCAGGTCACCATTCGGTGCCCAGGTCAGGGGGCCCATCACGGTATCGATCGGCGCAGCCTTGATGGCGGCGGCAACGGCGGCCGGGTCATCTTCACCCGCCTTGGCGATACCGGCTGCCAGGGTTTGCACCGCGGCATAGGTAGTCCAGACGAACGGGCCGGAGGAGTCCTGACCCTTGGCCTTGAACGCCGCCACCAGCGGGGCGTTGGCAGGCACCAGGTCATACTTGTTCGGTAGGGTCACCAGCAGGCCTTCGGAAGCCGGGCCGCCGATGGCGGAGATATCCTTGTTACCCACCCCTTCCGGGCCCATGAACTTGGCTTTCAGCCCCTTCTCGCCAGCCTGACGCAGGATCAGACCCAGCTCCGGGTGATAGCCGCCGTAGTAGACGAAATCGACGTTCTCTTTCTGCAGTTTGGCGATCAGGGCGGAGAAGTCCTTGTCACCGGCGGTGATCCCTTCAAAGGCCACCACTTTCACGTCAGCCTTGTCGAGCGCGGCTTTGACGCTGGAAGCGATCCCTTCACCGTACTGCTTCTTGTCGTGGATAACGGCCACGCGTTGGGGTTTGACCTGCTCGATGATGTACTTGGCGGCAGTCGGGCCCTGATCGCTATCCAGGCCGATGGTGCGCAGGGTCAGCTGGTAACCGCGCTCGGTGATCTTGGGGTTGGTGGAGGCGGGGGTGACCATCAGGATCCCCTCGTCTTCATAGATGTCGGAGGCGGGCAGGGTGTTGTCGGAGCAGAGGTGACCGACCACGAACTTGACGCCATCGTTCACCACCTTGTTGGCAACGGCCACCGCCTGCTTGGGATCGCAGGCATCGTCATAGACGACCGCTTCGATCTGCTTGCCATTGATGCCGCCAGCCTTGTTGATCTGCTCGACCGCCATCTTGCCGCCGGTGAACTGCATGTCCCCGTACTGGGCTACCGGGCCGGTGACCGGGCCTGCGATACCGATCTTGATGGTGTCTGCCGCGTGGGCGATGGAGATCGATCCAAACAGAGCCAAAGAAACCGCTGCGCCAACTGTGATTTTGCTCAACTTATGCATTGATTCGTCCCTTAATCAGTGGATTGTTTCATTTCCGTGTGCCATTCCGGATCTACATCCCGTGCATCCGGCTATAGGTATGGTTCTATCATTCCTCACGGGGCAATAACAAGCTGTTAAAGATACTAACCAGAGGGGGTTGGATGGGTGTATTTTGAAATAAATGACCTGTTATTTTCGTCTAATTAGAGCTTAATTTTGATTTGTTGACTTAACATCTTGGTAACGAGATGCGATTCTGACAAACGCCAGAGGATTAATCTGGCGATATTTTACTCTGACAGCGCTCCCATTTTGACCACAATCCATTTGCGCAAACAGAAATGAGCGCCTAAATTAGCCGGCATTGACAATTCCGTGGCAGAGCTCGTTAAAACCAAGCCTTTATTCGGGAAATCTGCTAATGTTCCGCCTTTGACAGTCAGGAGACAGAGATGGCCACTATCAAGGATGTCGCCTCGCGCGCAGGCGTATCCATCTCCACCGTCTCACATGTGCTCAACCACACTCGGCGGGTCAGCGAAGACGCGACCCAGAAAGTGATTGAGGCGGTGGCAGAACTCAACTACGCGCCCAACTCGGTAGCGCGCAGTCTTAAAATAAATTCGACCAAGACCATTGGTATGCTGGTCACCACCAGCGTAAACCCCTTCTTCGCAGAAGTGGTGCAAGGGGTTGAAGCGTACTGCTTCGAACAGGGCTACAGCCTGATCCTCTGCAACACCGAAAACCAGCCGCCTCGCCAACAGCATTACCTGAGAATGCTGATGGAAAAACGGGTGGATGGTCTGCTGGTATTGGGTACCGATATCGACACCCCGTTGCGCGACATGCTGCGCATCCACAAGAACGTGCCGCAGGTGGTACTGGATTGGGGCACGGAGTGCGATTTCGCCAACGTCATCAACGACAACGCCCGCATCGGCGCCCGCATGGCCGTACGCCATCTGCTGGAGCTGGGGCACCGCGACATCGTCTGCATCACTGGCCAGCTCTCCAAGCCGACCACCCAGCAGCGGCTGGACGGGGTGCGCGATGCGCTGGGCGAACAAGGTCTGACCCTCAAAGATGAACAGGTCTTTGAAGGGGATTACGAGAGCCAGAGCGGCTTCGATGCCATGCAGCGCATCCTGGCCCTGCAGCCTCGTCCGACCGCGGTCTTTGCCTTCGACGATCCCATGGCGATCGGCGCGATTTGCGCTGCTTGGGAAGCGGGAGTCAAGGTGCCGGACGATATCTCCATCATCGGCTACGACGATGTGGAGATGGCGCGCTTCTCCAGCCCGCCGCTGACCACCATCCGCCACCCGAAGGCCGAACTGGGCCAGCTGGCGGTGAAGCATCTGGTCAGCCGGATCCGCAACAAGGAGCTGGAAGTGGAATCGATGACGGTACAGCCCGAGCTGATTGTCCGTCGCTCGGTCAAACCGTTGCGTTAATCCGCGCCCGTTGCCAACACGAAAAACCCCCTCTGTCACGAGGGGGTTTTTGTTTTCGCAGGCTGGAGTACAAGAGGATTTTCCCCAAGCAACTCTGCTTATCCTCACTTCTGTCAGAAGCAGGAATGGTTATTTTTGTGTGTTGTATTTCGGTGAGTAGGGGCCATACAGGATGCCATTAGGCATACCTGCGCTTAGCAGTCTGAAACTGGTTATCCCTGCGATATCATGGCCCTTGTCCATCACAGTGTTGGTGATCTGGTCAACGACGGCGACGACCAGCATGCCAACCAGGCTACCACCACCATTGGACTTTTGCTCTGCGCTTGAAGCGCGGGCTGTACCTTCCCATATGGTTTTGCCGTTACGCAGGTCCACCAATTTTGCTTTCGCTGTCACGGCTGTTTCACTCGAGACCACCATATAGCTGGTGCCATATTCGGTGATGTCCAGATAGAGCGCGGTATCAGCACCAAAAATCTGATGCAGTTTGCTGATGGGCAAAGAGTGGATATCTTCCGCAACAGTCATGCCGTTCTGACGGAAGGTTTCGTTGGTCAGTGAGACCGGGAAAACATAATAGCCAGACTCGGCCAGTGGCATGGTGCTCTGGGAGAGCAGGCTATTGCCGGCTTTAACATCTGGACTGTGGTTTACGGGAGGCAAAACCAGAATCGATGTAGGGTGACTTTCCCGAAATGCTGTGTAGTCATACGCAGCTTGTTGGGATGCGCAACCAGCCAGTAGCAGTGAGCCCATGATGGAAATCAGTAACTTTTTCATTTGGCTGCTCCTTGCTTCTGGGTGAGCAGAAAATTAATGAAAGTGGTTGATTCTGGGAAGAGTTGCTTCTCTTTCTCGAAGTGTTCCAGTGCGAGGTTGTCACGTCCTTGCTGGGCATAAAGCATGGCCAGATGAGCATGGAAACCGGGCGGCACCTTTTCCCCTTTGCCATTGGCTTCTTGCAGGTTTTTCTCAAGCCGATCGATCTGTTCACCGTTATCTTTTTCTTCAAGGTTCTGGTAGACCGAATCCTGATATTCACCCCAGTTGTACAGGGGCTTGGGTGGGGTCGCACAACCGTAGCTGAAGAGGGCAAAAGCCAGACAGAGTCCTTGACGCATTTTGTTCATTGATTCCCCCTTAGCGAGCCGGTTGCCAGGCACCGTTCTGGATGCCAGAGACCAGATTGTTTACGGCTTCACGAATCGCCAGGTCGAGCACCTTGCCATTGAGTGTGGAGTCATAATCGGCCGTGCCACCAAAACCGATAACTTCGCGGTTGGAAAGCTCGAATTCGCCTGCCCCTTGTGACGAGAAAACAACTTCTGACGTTTTGACATTGACGATGTTGAGGTTGACTTTGGCATAGGCGATCTGCGATTTGCCCCTGCCGAGAATGCCAAACAGCTGATGATCTCCCACCGCTTTTCGGCCAAATTCAGTGACATCGCCTGTGACGACGTAATCGGCGCCTTTCAGCGTCTGAGTCTCTTTCTTGAGCCCTGCTTCCGCTTGCAACTCTTCCATGTTGGCTCTGTCCAGAACACTGAAACGGCCAGTTTGTTGCAGGTGGGTGATCAGGATTGTCTTGGCCTGGCTACCCAGGCGGTCGTTACCATCGGAGAATATACCGCGCATGTAGCTTGAGCGATTATCAAACTTGCCCACAGAAATGGGGCTGCGAGTGCCTTGGTATTGGGTCTGGTAAGAGGTCACTTTGGCAACTTCAAGTGTTCGGGAGGATTCGCTTGCACAACCCGCAAGTGTCAAGCTTGCTGCGATAGTCACAGCAACAATGTGATACTTTGTCATGACAGCCTTATTAAGTTTATGATTATTAATGTTTTTTTGTGGGGCCTGTATCGTATACCAATGAAGCTCCCAACGGAACCGTTTCAGCTGGAAGCCTTAATAAAACTCCTTGTTGTGCTTTGGTAACCAAGGTGGGGGATTGAAGGGGGATCTCCAAATTTTGCAGTGTGATCGTTGTGTTGGACTGAAAACTGTCAGTTGTATGCACCAAGACCCAATTCCAGCCCATATGATAAACATTTCCCCCGTTTGACCCACCTCGCATTTTGCTTGTTAATGGTTTGATCAATATCAACAAAGGGTTAAGTTCTGATGGACTCCCGACTTAACCGTTCCATCCTGTAGGTTGGATATGACTGTCAAGGATGGTGTCTTATGTTCCCCCCTCGCAAGCTGGGTCACCAGATCACGCTGCTGGCAATTGGCGGCATCGTATTGCTCGCCGTGGTGCTGCTTACCTTTAATCTGTTTGAAAATCGCCAGCGGGCGCTCGCGGCCGAGCAGGCTGCACTGCGGAGCCAGCTCCAGAACGTGGAAGCGGTGATCAAAAACACCAGCCATGAAACCGTGCTGGCGGCGACCCTGATCGCCCAGCGGCCGGATGCAGCAAAGGCGGTGGCCGACAAGGATTGGCAGACCCTCGCCAATCTGTTTGATCCGCTCTGGCCCGCCATCAAGGCGCAGGGGATCGAGCAGTTCCAGTTCCACCTGCCGCCAGCCACTTCCCTCTATCGGGTACACAAGCCTGAAAAACACGGTGATGACCTCTCTGCCATTCGCCCCACTGTGGTTGAGGTGAATCGCGAGCATCATGCCGTTGGTGGGCTGGAGATTGGCGTGGCGGGTACCGGTTTGCGCGGGGTCGTGCCGGTCACCTTCAACGGGCAGCCGGTCGGTTCGGTGGAGTTCGGTCGTGCTCTGGATGAAAAGCTGTTTGGCCAACTGCTGGACAAGCAGGTGCAGCTCGCCATCTATCTGTTTGAGCAGGGCAAGCTGGTGACGCTGGTTGGCACATCTCGGCTTGGTGAGGCGATGGAGTGGTATCAGCCGGTACTGGCCGGTGAGGAACGTTTCGTCAATATGACGCAGCAGGGGAGTGATTTGCTGGTGATGGCGGCTCCCCTGCGCGATTACTCCGGCAAGGCAGTCGGTATCATCGAATTGACCCGGGATCACAGTCTGGTCGCGGCCGATCTGGCTCGTCAGGGCTGGCAGATGGCGATCATTTCTCTAGTAGGGGCTCTGGTGATTGCCATGGTGATGGCGTTCGCGCTCAATCGCATCAATCGTCCTCTGCTCGACAGCGTCAAGGCGCTGGAGGCGCTGGCCAATGGCTCCGGCGATCTCGGCAGCAAGCTGCCGGTGGCGGGGCCGGAGGAGATCCGCCGCCTCGGGTCGGCGTTCAATGGCTTTGTTGCCAAGATCCGCGACACCATCAGCCAGCTCACCTCCACTCTGGGCGAACTGGCTGGCGAGAGCGAGCGGCTGTCGCGCAGTGCGGCGGGCAACCTTGGCAGCATGACGCGCCAGCAGGAGCAGACCACCCAGCTCGCCACCGCCATGACCGAGATGACCAGCACGGTACACGAGGTGGCCAACAACACGGCACAGGCGGCCGAAGCGGCCAACGAAGCGGACAATCAGGCGGTCACCGGTGATGAGGTGGTGCAGCAGAGCGTCAACATGATCGAACAGCTGGCGGAGGAGATCGCCAGCGCGGGCAACACGGTGAAAGAGGTCGCCAAGGCCAGCGAGCAGATTGGCTCTGTGCTGGCGGTGATCCAGTCCATCGCCGAGCAGACCAATCTGCTGGCCCTCAACGCCGCCATCGAGGCGGCCCGGGCCGGTGAACAGGGGCGTGGTTTTGCGGTGGTGGCCGACGAGGTGCGCTCGCTGGCCGGGCGCACCCAGCACTCCACCGCCGAGATCCGCGGCACCATCGAGCAGTTGCAACGGGCGGTGGGCACCACGGTGACCATGATCGAACACAGCGTCTCGCGAGCGGGGGAGTCGGTGGAGCGGGCCAATCAGGCGGGAGAAGCCCTCGGCCGGATCAAGGGGGCGGTCAACAGCATTCGCGACATGAACACCCAGATCGCCGCCGCTTCGGAGGAGCAATCCTCGGTGAGCGACGAGATCACCCGCAATATCGTCAGCGTCCACGAGATCTCCCAGGCCACCACGCTGGTGGCGCGGGATACCGCCCATATCGCCAGCCATGTGGCGACCCTGGTGGACAAGCTGGGGGATCTGGCCGGGCAGTTCCAGGATGGTTCCAACGTGCGGATGGTGCTGAGTCGTGCCCGCGCCGCTCATATGGGCTGGAAGACCCGGGTGCGCGCCTATCTGGATGGGCAGGAGGGGTTGTCGCGCAGCGAGGCGGTCAGTGACAAGGAGTGCCGCCTTGGCCACTGGTACTTCAGCGAAGGGCAGACATGCTGCGGCGATCAATCCGCCTTCAGGGCGATGGCCGCCCCCCACGCCAGATTGCATCAGGTGATCCAGCAGATTATCGAGCTGAAAAACCAACACAAGCATGAAGAGGCGGAGGCGCTCTACCGCGAAATCGAGCAGAACTCAGAGCAGGTAGTGGGCTGCATCGATCAGTTGCTGCAGGAGATGACCAAGCCGGAGCGTTAATGACGAGCGGGCCTGATAGCCAAAGGGCTGACAGCGATGTCAGCCCTTTTTCATGGTGCGGGTCTGGGGCGAGGTTACTGCTCCGGACTCTCATCCTGATAACGGGCGGCGGTGATGAACTGGCCGAAGGTTTCACACCAGACGATCACGCTGCTGTAGCGGGCCGGATCGATCGTGGCGGGCAGCGGCACGATAAAGTTGTCGAAGGTCTTCACCGGCCCGACTCGCACCATCTGATCCTTGAGGCGGGCAAAATCGGCTTCGGTCTCGACAAACTCGGGGGAGAGGTAGAGCTGGTAGTCCGGCCCGGGGGCCAGCTTGCCCATCAGACTGACGGCGTCCGGCCCTATGCTCACCTTGCCTTCCCCCCAGTGCAGCCGATCGCTGTCTTTCAGATCCCGGCGAAAGGTGCCGTGGAATCTCGCTTGCTGCTGGCTGGCCGCTACCTGCTCGGTATCAGGGGCGGGTGGCGCGATCAGGATCGGCAGGGTGTAGACACCGGCGGCAAAGCCTGCCGCCGCGACCAGCAGATGGGTGCCCAGCAGCAGGGCCATGGTTTTGCGTTTCATGATATCTCGGTCGTTGATGAATTGATGGCAAAACCATACCAGTCCGGGGGCCCGCTGCCCAGTTTGCTCAGGCCAGAGGTGTAGTTATCCATCTATGGTGACGTGGGGTGTGGTCACGCCAATGGCTCAAGGCCGGATGGTGCCGTCCTGCCTTTTGTTGATCTCGCTGGCGGCGTGCACCAGCTGTTCCAGCTGGTGGTGGATCTGGGTGCGATCCAGTTGCTGCAAGGGCTGACGACTCCACAGTACCGGTGTCAGGCTCTCGGTATCGAAACCCAGTACCGGTTTGCACGGGTCCTGACTGAAGAGGTTCTGGGCGGCCGCCTGAGCACTGGTGGCCGCGTCGAGGCGGGTAAACATCAGCAGATAGTCGGCCGGGTGTTCGGTCAGATGGCAGGTCAGTTCGCCGATCTGCAGGCTGGTGACGCTCTCCTCCTGTTGCGGCGCAGGCAGGGAGAGGGATAGAAACAGCTGGTGGATGGCGGCGTGATAAAGAGAGTTCATTGATGGCTCCAGATTGATGATGGCGCCATTAGAGCAGGTCACCGCCAGCGGCACTGTTAATGGTGGCTCTCTTTTTTTAGCTTTTCGGTCAGCGAGATAGCACGCCGCGCTCAGTACAAAAATCGCGACCAATCCCGATAGTCCCTGTTGATGGCCTCTCCTAGACTGGCGGCGAAACATCACAAGAAGACAATCATCATGCAGATTCAAGCAAACACCGTCGGCACACAGGCCGTCGCTCACCACAGTGATGCAACCACAGGGGTTGGCCGGATGGGCCAGCTGGAGGCGCGTCAGGTCGCCACCGGACAAGATGCGATCTTGCTGGGCAACCGCAGCGAACCGCAGAAAGGGCAGGGGCTGCTCTCGCGATTGGGGGCCCAACTGGCCCGTCCGTTCGTGGCCATCAAAGAGTGGATTGGCAACCTGCTGGGGAGTGGCAAGAGTGCCGCTGCGCCGAAGACTCAGGTAGCAGAAAACCTCTCCATGGCGGATCAGAAACGTCTTTTTTTGCAAAAGGCACTGCCCTATACCCTGAGCGCGCTCGACAAGACAAGCGAGCTGAAAAGTATCAATGCTGAACAACTGCGCAAGGACCACACCACGCTGGCGACTGGCAACGGTGCTCTGCGTTCCTTGGTCACTGCCCTGAGCGGTATTCGTGATGGATCAAAAATCGAGGCAACCACTCATCAGGCCGCCCGCCTGCTTGAACTGAATTTGGGCGGGATTGCTCTGCAGCAATGGGGAACCACGGGCAGGCAGGCCAGCGAATGGGTGAGCTCCGCCACGCAGGAGCAACTTGGTGAGGTTGCAGCCGGATTGAACGACCTGATGCATGAGGTTGCCCAATTACGCTATGCCGTCGAGAGCGAAGTTAAAGGTGAGCCTGCCGACAAGGCGCTGGCTGAGGGTTTGCAGAATCAATTTGGCCTGGAGGCTGAACAATATCTGGGTGAACAGCCCCACGGTTTTTACAGCGATGCTGAAGTCATGGCGCTTGGTCTCTACACCAATGGCGAATACCAGCACCTGAATCGCTCGCTGCGTCAGGAAAAGCAGCTGGATGCAGGGCAAGCATTGATCGATCAGGGCATGTCTGCTGCTTTTGAAAAAAGCACTCCCGCCGAGCAGTTGGTCAAGACCTTCCGCGGTACCCACGGTGGCGATGCGTTCAGCGGGGTGGCAGAGGGGCAAGTCGGTCATGATGCCGCTTATTTCTCCACCTCCCGGGATCCCAAGGTGGCCACCAGCTTTGGTGGTTCAGGCACTATTTCCACGGTATTTGGCCGCTCGGGGATCGATGTCAGCGACATATCCGTTGAAGGGGATGAGCAGGAGATCCTCTATAACAAGGCGACGGATATGCGGGTGTTGCTGAGTGCCAAAGATGAGCGGGGAGTCACCAGGCGGGTACTGGAAGAGGCCAAGTTGGGAGAACAAAGCGGCCATAGCAAGGGGCTGCTGGATGCGCTGGATCTGGCAAGAGGGTCGGGCGGTGCCGACAAGCCGCAAGAGGTTGATATCCGTCTGAAGATGCGCGGCCTCGATCTGGAGTGACCAGATAGCACGAGAACTGATACCAATGGACACCCTCGGGTGTCCGTTTTTTTATTCTGGCGGGAGTGGGCTATAGGGGGCTCAGTGCAAGTTGGTGGCTCTCTTTTTTTAGCTTTTTGGTCAGCGAGATAGCACGCCGCGCTCAGTACAAAAATCGCGACCAATCCCGATAGTCCCTGTTGATGGCCTCTCCTAGACTGGCGGCGAAACATCACAAGAAGACAATCATCATGCAGATTCAAGCAAACACCGTCGGCACACAGGCCGTCGCTCACCACAGTGATGCAACCACAGGGGTTGGCCGGATGGGCCAGCTGGAGGCACGTCAGGTTGCCACCGGACAAGATGCGATCTTGCTGGGCAACCGCAGCGAACCGCAGAAAGGGCAGGGGCTGCTCTCGCGATTGGGGGCCCAACTGGCCCGTCCGTTCGTGGCCATCAAAGAGTGGATTGGCAACTTGCTGGGGAGCGGCAAGAGTGCCGCTGCGCCGAAGGCGCAAACCGCCACGTCCCCCGAGGATCTTCAGCGCCTGATGAAGCAGGCTGCATTTGGTAGCTCGCTGGGTGGCTTTGCCAAGGCGGATGTATTGAACAACATCGCCGCCGAACAACTGGGCAAGGAGCACGCCACTCTGGCGACCGGCAACGGCCCACTGCGCTCTCTCTGCACCGCGTTGCAGGCTGTTGTCGTCGGCTCCCAGCAGCCTGAACTCCGGGAGTTGGCTGCCGGGCTGCTGGCCCGCCCCATCGCCGGTATCCCGCTCCAGCAGTGGGGCACTGTTGGGGGCAAGGTGACCGACCTGCTCGCCAGCGCCACCTCCGAACTGCTGCAGGAGGCGATGAGCCAGCTGCACACCGCGATGGGTGAAGTGGCCGACCTGCAGCGGGCCGTCAAGGCTGAAATCGCTGGTGAACCGGCGCAAAGCGCGGCCACAACAGCGGATGCGGTGCCCGTCCAAAGCGGTGAAAGCAAAGGTGCTGCTCGCGAACAGGTCGCCATGGCGCGGCAGACCCCGGCCACCGGCTACAAGCTGGCGCTGGATCTTATCAGCTATCAGGCCAGCTACCTGCTGCGGGATCAAACCTCGACCGAGGTGACCCTGAGCAGCAGCGATCTCAATGCCCTGCATCAACACATTGCCGATGGCTCCATCAACAGTTCCCACATGGCCAAGTTGCAGACCCGCGGCGATCTGCAAACCCTGCGTACTCTGGCGCTCTCGCTGGCCAGCGGCAGCGACGCCAAGGACTCTTCTCTTGGTCATGCCCTCGATAGTCTCGCCTCGGCGCGCCCCAACCAGCGGTTGGTGCTGGGCGGCCTGATGCAGTTTGCCGGTCAGACCGAGCAGGCGTGGGTGGACCATACCGCGCTCAAGCCGCGAGAGGAGCGGCTCGATGCCGGGGCGCGACTGCGCTTTGACACCGGCCATATGCAGGCGGAGCTGGGGCGTCTCGGCGACAGCGAGGCACGGCAGGTGCTGCAACAGCTGGAAGGGGCTTTTGGTGATCGGGCCAGGGCTGTCTGCGACTTCGCGGTGGCTCAGGTCTCCGGCTTTGCCGATAGCGAAAGCAGTCCTGAGGCCGTGCTGGTCTCCCGCCTGACCCGCATGGGCAATCTGGTGGGCAGCCTGACCGATGCGCTCAAGGAGCGGCTGCAACTGCCCGGGTCCGCCCGTGGCGAGCCGACCATGATCGACTCCGCCAGCCAGCTGACGCCGCTCGAACTGGCTGCGCTGGCCCATATCGGTGTCGATGAGAGCTATTTGTAAACCGTCAGTACACAGCCCCTCGGGGCAAGGTGATATGACATAAAAACGGACACCCTCGGGTGTCCGTTCTCTTATTCAGGCGGGAGTCGGCTGAGGGGGTCAGTGTATGCCGACATGGCTTAGAGGCTGGCGAAATCTACTTCCGGCAGGTTTTCAAAGCCGGGGTGGGCAAACAGATAGCCCTGCATCAGGCTGACGCCCATCTCCCGCAGGCAGGCCATTTCTTCGCGGGTTTCGATCCCCTCCGCCAGCGGGGTGATCTGCAACTCGGCAAGCAGGGCCAGACAGTGGCGCACTATGGCTTGCCGAGTCGGGTCATGGTCGATGCCGCGCAGCAGGTGCATATCGAGCTTGACGATGTTGGGGTGAAAATCGGCCAGCAGGTTGAGGCCCGAGTAACCGGCGCCAAAGTCATCGATCGCCGTTTTGAAGCCAAGCGCCTGATAGTGATCGACGATACCGCGAAGATGCTGGCTATCCTGCACCTGCTCCACCTCGGTCAGCTCGAACATGATCTGCTCAATGGGGAAGTGGTGCTCGCGGGCCGCCTGCAGGGTGGTGCGGATGCAGCGCTCCGGGCGATAGACCGCGTTTGGCAGAAAATTGATGCTCAGCATCCCCTTCATCCCGAGCCGGGCGGCCAGCGCGATGGCCTTGATCCGGCACAGTTGATCGAAACGGTAGCGGTTGTCGTCGTTGACCCGGGCAATCACGCTCTGCGCGGGTTCGTTGTTGATCCCCCGCACCAGCGCCTCGTAGCCGAAGACGGTACGCTGGCTGCAATCGACGATGGGCTGAAAGGCCATGGTGAAGTCGAAGTCGAGTTCTGCTTTCTCCTGACACAGCTGGCAGGTGGCGGGGGACGGGGCGGCAGGTATATCCATGACTCTCCTCTTGGGGCGTGGCGGCGCTGGGGACTGTCTCAAATGATAACAGCTCATCTCCCCCTGCAGAGGTAATTCCTTGGATTGGGCAGGGGGTGGGAAGCTGATTGCACGGGAAAGCCGGGGCCATGATGGATTCGACAATGACAGATCAATACCAAGCAGCATACTCCGCAGGCCTCCGTGTCGTCCCGTAGGTTCGATTAGCGCAGCGTAATCGGACGAACGATAGGCTTTGATTACGGTTGTTGCCGTGAAGCAGGATCGGCCAGCGGCCAGCCGGAGGGGAAATTCGGCTGGTCGTTATGGCTGGATAATTAATTTATGCAAACATCCAATTACGTCTACCGGCTAATAAATAATTACGGATTAACAGGATCCAGATTTTGGAAGAAGTTGAATAGCCTTTTAATTGAATCAAGAATTTGGGTCTCCTGATTAACTTTATCTTCCCATGACTCACCAAAACTTGCGTAAAGGTGAATGTTATTTCTTTTTCCTAGGAGACGGTCTAAATCTGCCACTACACCAGAAATTTCATTTGAGAAAACACCATGATTTTTCCACGAGTGAACAACTGTGCCGAAGGTTCTATGTTTGGGGTCTTTTTTCATTAAAGACCTGATCTTTCTATTCTCAGCATGCGATCTCATTGCGCATTCAATAATTGATGAACCAACCGAAATACAACTGGAAATGGCTCCTGCTCGTGCAGACAATACTAGTTTAGATGGGGTGAACCAAGTTTCTCTTTGGGCTAATGGGTGTGACCAACTTTGAACTCTTCCAACGATCATATCATTTAGAAAATCATAGTATTGATGTGCTTCTGCAACGGCATTTATTGCATCTTGGTTAGGAAGTTTTTGCCAGATTTCTCTTAGCTCCCCCAAACTGTAAAATTCATATTAATCATTTGAAAAGTCAAAATATCTTGCCATGAAAATAACCCTTGCTAGTTAATTTTTAATTTCATTTAAGCAGCATGTATTTTTAGTCGCTAGAAAAACATTTTACTGCTGGCTTTGTAAAAAGGAAGGCTAATATAGTTTTAATGTGTTCTTGATCAAGAATTTACTTTTTTCATGATTACGACAACGCAAACGTCATATTACGCTCGGTTACTAATTTAACCTACGAGTTAGTGTGGATCAGTTCAATGTTTTTTAATCATATAATTGATTTTTTTGTCTCTCCGTGTTTAATAGCAATAGATGATACCTCATCTGCAGCTATTAGAGTTAACCATTTTAGAAGGAGCTATGTAATGGTTCGGTTTTCAGTGCTTTTAATGACCGCAAGTTTGATTATTTCCCCTGCATATGCAGTTCCTAATATATGGAAAGGCGAATTTGGACAGGGCTTTTTAGCGCTAAACATTAATAATGAATCAGGGGATGAGTTCACCATTATGTGTGATCTTGGTTATACAGAAACAGGTGAAAAAACATCGGCTAGCTTTAGACTAGGAAATGGAAATGATTTATCTCCATCATCTAACAATAAAGTGGAGATTGTTGTTGATGGAGATTCATACCTTATCCCAGAAGGAGTTGGGTTCAGAAGTGGAGACATTGCATGGGAGCAATTTATCCATGTCATTAACACTGCAAGTAACTTCGATATATATGTAAATGACAAAATGATGGCCAGTTTTAATCCAACGCCACAAAGTACGAAGAAAGAACTTGCTGATCTCAGTCAATGTACTTATCGACCAATAGATAGCTAGTATTATAAAGTTTTATGGATATTATTAACTTCATATGGGGTAGATGGAGTTAAAATGTTTTTTGTTCATCTCCGTTTTTTATAAAAACGGCACCAAGAGGTGCCGTTTTTAATATCACTTACTCAACTCAAATCACTGCAGCAGAGAGATATCCGCGACTTGCAGGAACAGGTTGCGCAGGTTGTTCAGCAGTGCCAGACGGTTGGCCTTGAGGGCTTCGTCGTCGGCCATCACCATCACTTCATTGAAGAAGGTGTCGACCGGCTCGCGCAGGGCGGCCAGACGGGTGAGGGCTGCCTGATAGTCACCGGCGGCGAACAGCGGGGCCAGTTCGGCTTGCAGTTCGGCAACCTGGGTGGCCAGCGCCTTCTCGGCGGCATCGACCAGCAGTTCCGGTTTGACGGCAGTCGGCAACTCGCCTTCGACCTTGGCCAGAATGTTGCTCACGCGCTTGTTGGCGGCAGCCAGTGCCAGGGCGGCATCCAGGGTGCGGAAGTGGCTGACGGCCTTGACGCGACGATCGAAGTCGAGCGGACGGGTCGGGCGGCGGGCCAGTACGGCCAGCACCACGTCGGCACCGATGCCTTCGTCCTGATAGGCGGCGCGGAAGCGGCCCAGCATAAAGTCGACCACGTCGGTAACGACGGTTTTGTTGGTCAGCTTGTCGCCGTAGACGCGTACCGCTTCTTCAACCAGTTCAACCAGATCCAAGTCCAGCTGTTTCTCGGTCATGATGCGAAGGGCACCGATGGCGGCGCGACGCAGGGCGAACGGGTCCTTGTCACCCTTCGGCAGCATGCCGATGCCGAAGATACCGGCCAGGGTGTCGAACTTGTCGGCCAGCGCGACGGCGCAGGCAACCAGACCGGACGGCAGGGCATCACCGGCAAAGCGCGGCATGTACTGCTCGTTGAGGGCCACTGCCACTGCTTCGTCTTCGCCATCGTGACGGGCGTAGTGCATCCCCATGACACCCTGGGTGTCGGTGAACTCGCCGACCATGTTGGTCATCAGGTCACACTTGGAGAGCAGACCGGCACGCTTGGCTTGAGCCACATCGGCACCGATGCGCTCGGCGATAAAGCCGGCAACGGTCTCGATGCGCTCGACCTTGGCCTTGACGGTGCCCAGCTGTTGCTGGAACAGCACGGTTTCAAGGCGCGGCAGGCGGGAGGCCAGGGTCTGCTTGAGGTCGGTCTTGAAGAAGAACTCGGCGTCAGAGAGACGGGGGCGAACCACCTTCTCGTTGCCGCTGATGATCTGGCTCGGGTCTTTGGACTCGATGTTGGTGACAAAGATGAACTTCGGCAGCAGCTTGCCGTTCTTGTCGTAGACCGGGAAGTACTTCTGGTCACCCTTCATGGTGTGCACCAGCGCCTCAGCCGGAACGGCCAGGAACTTCTCTTCGAAGTTGGCGGTCAGCACTACCGGCCACTCGACCAGTGCGGTCACTTCTTCCAGCAGGGCATCGTCCAGATCGGCCACGCCACCGAAGGCGGCAGCAGCCGCTTCGACGTCAGCCTTGATCTTGGCCTTGCGCGCCATGAAGTCGGCAATCACCATGCCGCGCTCCTGCAGGATCTGCGGGTACTGGCTGGCGTTGTCGATGGTGAACTCGCTCTCGCCCATAAAGCGGTGACCGCGGATGGTGCGGGCAGAGTCGATACCCAGAATGTGGGCGGGCACCAGCTCGCCATCCAGCAGCAGGGTCACGGTGAAGACCGGACGCACGAACTGGATGGTCTTGTCACCCCAGCGCATCATTTTCGGGATGGGCAGTTTGGCCAGTGCCTGGCTAACCAGCTCACCCAGCAGATCGACGGCCGGACGGCCTTCGACCTTGGCGGTGTGAACCAGCCACTCGCCCTTGTCGGTGACCAGACGCTCGGCCTGCTCAACGGTGATGCCGTTGCCACGGGCCCAGCCTTCTGCAGCCTTGGTCGGCTTGCCTTCGGCATCGAACGCCTGCGCCACGGCCGGGCCGCGCTTTTCGACGCTCTTGCTCGGCTGTTCGCCGGCCAGCTCGCTTACCTTCAGCGCCAGACGGCGCGGTGAGGCAAACCACTCGACGTCGCCGAAGGCCAGATCGGCCTTGGTCAGTTCGGCTTTGAAGTTGTCGGCAAAGGCTTCGGCCAGGGAGCGCAGGGCTTTGGGCGGCAGCTCAGCAGTACCGATCTCTACCAGAAATGTATGTTGTGCCATGTCCGTTCCTTAACCTTGCTTGTTCTCACTGCGCTGACACATCGGGAAGCCCAGCGCTTCGCGGGAGGCGTAGTATGCCTCTGCCACGGCCTTGGTCAGGGTGCGAATGCGCAGGATGTAGCGCTGACGCTCGGTGACCGAGATGGCCTTGCGGGCATCCAGCAGGTTGAAGGAGTGAGCGGCTTTGAGGATGCGCTCGTAGGCAGGCAGCGGCAGCGGTTTTTCCAGTGCCAGCAGGTTCTGGGCTTCCTTCTCGTACTGCTCGAAGCAGTGGAACAGGAACTCCACATCGGCGTGTTCGAAGTTGTAGGTGGATTGCTCCACTTCGTTCTGGTGGAACACGTCGCCGTAGGTGGTCTTGCCCAGCGGGCCATCAGACCAGACCAGATCGTAGACGCTGTCCACGCCCTGAATGTACATGGCCAGACGCTCGAGACCGTAGGTGATCTCGCCGGTGACCGGCTTGCACTCGAGGCCGCCGACCTGCTGGAAGTAGGTGAACTGGGTCACTTCCATGCCGTTCAGCCACACTTCCCAACCCAGACCCCAGGCACCCAGAGTCGGGTTTTCCCAGTTGTCTTCCACGAAGCGGATGTCGTGGATCTCGGGATCCATGCCCAGCTCTTTCAGGGAGCCCAGATAGAGTTCCTGAATGTTGTCGGGGGAAGGCTTGATGATCACCTGGAACTGGTAGTAGTGCTGCAGGCGGTTCGGGTTTTCACCGTAGCGGCCGTCAGTGGGACGGCGGGACGGTTGCACGTAAGCGCAGGCGATGGGCTCCGGGCCCAGGGCACGCAGACAGGTCATGGGGTGGGAAGTACCGGCACCCACTTCCATATCCAGCGGCTGAATGATGGTACAGCCCTGGCGGGACCAATAGTCCTGCAGCTGCAGGATCAGGCCCTGAAAGGTTTTGACATCGAATTTTTGCATAATTTTTTTCGCGCGAAGTGAAAATCAGAGCAAGATTTGCTGAATGTGAACCGGGGGAGTATACCGTCTGGCATGGTCGGATAATAGGCGAAATTGCAGCGGATTCGCGGGATGGTGCTGCGCCCTGGCTGGTCGGGCGGGATGTCCGGTATATGATGTGAGCAGTGCCGCCTGCAGAGTGGGCAGGGTCGGGCAAACCGCTGAAATAACGAGGGAGAGGAAATGGAACTGCGCTGCGCCTGGGTGACCAAAGACCCGGAATACATTGAATACCATGACAAACAGTGGGGCAGGCCGGTCTATGACTCGCGCGAGCTGTTTGCCAAGCTCTGCCTCGACGGCCAGCAGGCGGGGCTGTCGTGGATCACCATCCTCAAGCGCACCGAGAGCTATTACCGCGCCTATGCGGACTTTGATCCGGTGCAGATTGCCCGCTTCGACGAGCAGGATGTAGAGCGGCTGATGCAGGACACCGGCATTATCCGCAACCGGCTCAAGGTGCAGTCGATCATCAGAAATGCCCGCGCTTATCTGGCGTTGCAGGAGCAGGGGATCGACTTCGCCGCCTACCTGTGGGGCTTTGTTGGCGGCGCCCCCATCGTCAACCAGCGGCAGGGCAATGGCGACATTCCGGCGACTTCGCCGGAGTCGGATGCCATGTCGAAAGCGCTCAAGAAGCTCGGCTTCAACTTCGTCGGCAGCACCATCTGTTACGCCTTTATGCAGGCGGTGGGGATGGTGAACGATCATCTGGTCAGCTGTCCTTGCTACGCCGAGTGTCAGTTACCGCGCTGACAACCCTTCGATTGCCCAAAAAAACACCGCTCTCGCCATCTGTTCAGGCTTGCGTCAGACAATGGCGTGCCAGCGCGTTACAATCCGGCCCCCGGCATGGTGCCGGATTGTTTTCACAGAGGTTTTTTCATGCGAGCCAAGATCCTGGTGCCTGCTCTGGCACTGACCGTTGCCCTGAGCGGCTGTACCACCAACCCCTACACAGGTGAATCCCAGACCTCCAAAGGTGCCTGGGGCGCGCTGGCTGGCGCCGCTGCCGGTGCGGCCGTAGGTGCGCTCTCCTCCAGCAAGGGTGACCGCAAGAAGGGCATCCTGACCGGCGTTGCTGCCGGCGCGGCCCTGGGTGGCGGTATCGGCTACTACATGGACGTGCAGGAAGCCAAGCTGCGCGAGAAGCTGCAGGGTACCGGCGTCAGCGTGACCCGCAATGGCAATGAGCTGATCCTCAACATGCCGAACAACGTGACCTTCGACAGCTCCAGCTCCCAGCTGAAAGCGGCCGGTGCCAACACCCTCTCCGGTGTGGCCATGGTCGTTGCCGAGTTCGACAAGACCCGCCTGAACGTGGTCGGTCACACCGACAGTACCGGTTCCCGCGACCTGAACATGAAGCTCTCCCGCGATCGTGCCGATGCCGTTGCCGCCCAGCTGATTGGTCAGGGCGTAGCAGGTAGCCGCATCTCCACCACCGGCGTGGGCCCGGATCAGCCGGTTGCTACCAACAGCACCGCCGCTGGCAAAGCCCAGAACCGCCGCGTGACCATTACCCTGACCCCGACCGCCTAAGTCGTTCAGGTTTCGGTAACGAAAAGGCCCCGCCAGTAATGGCGGGGCCTTTCTATTGGCGCCGTGGCGAGCAATGACGCCTTGTTGTTTGCTCCCTTCTCCCCTCGTGGGAGAAGGGGCGGGGATGAGGGGGATAAGCGCCTCTTAGACCGCCGCTGTCAGCTGCACTTCGACCTTGTAGCCTTCGTGGGCCAGGCGGGCCTGTACACAGGCTCTAACCGGTGCGGTGCCAGCCGGGATCCAGGCATCCCACTGCTCGTTGAAGGTCGCGATGTCCTGAATGTCTTTGAGATAGATATTGGCCATCAGGATCTTGTCGACGCCGGAGCCGTTGGCTTCCAGCAGGCGCTGCAGGCTTGCCAGCACTTCGCGGGTCTGCTGGTGGATGTCGGCCTCTTCGCTGACGGGCACTTCCACCACGTAGAGGGTGCCATTGTGGATGACCACGTCTGACCAACGCTGGGTGGTGCCGATTCGGGTAATGGTTGTCATGGAGTGCTCCGGTACGGGGGCTTATTGACCCTTGCGGATCAGATAGCGGTAGGGGGCCTGCTCTGTCTCGCTGGCGACCAGGGTGTGATCCATAAAGCGGCAGAAACTGGGGATGTCGCGGGTGGTTGAAGGATCGTCGGCACTGACCAGCAGGGTCTCGCCATCCGCCATCAGCCGCACTTTCTTGCGAACCATCATAACGGGTTCCGGGCAACGAAGCCCGATTGCGTCCAACTTGTGAGTTGCGCCGCAGAATAAATCACTCATCTATTATCAACCTTCAACCTATTCGGCTGCCAATGATACTCAGGGCTAAAAAATAATCAAACAAACGCCCCATCAACCAGCATATGTAACCGAAATGTTATTCAGCCCTATCCAGCTTGCGCCGGACGAGTAATATAAAAATTGAACCATATTCAACAAGGAGGTGAATATGCAGGTCTCCTACGGCAGATTACAAGCCTATGCAGGCATGGGGTTCTTGTCCTTCGCCATGATAGTGATGGGCAGCCCGATCGGGAACACCGGTACCTGGTTCGGCTCCATGGTGATGGTCGGGTTGGGGCTCTGGATCGAGCTCAGCGATTACTATGACGAGGATGAGGACGAGAACGATCAATCCTGAATCGGATGACGATTCAACAACAAAGGCGGAGCAATTCCGCCTTTGTCATTTCTGCCGTTTGGCAATGTGCCCGGATCAGCGGGTCGAGCGCATCGCCCGCTCCAGATGCAGCGCCGTCAGCTCCGGGTTGGCCTTGGGGTCGTTGAAGAAGTTGCTCAGCACATCGAGGATCGCCTGCCGCATATTGGTCGGCGTCGCCATCCCTTCCGCCATGCTGGGCAGCAGGTTGTCCTGCTTTTCCGCCAGCAGGAAATCCTGATAGGAGCGGACGGCGCAGCGGTCGAACTTGCTCATGTCGGGATTGGTCAGAGCAGGAATAGACCCCTTCACCCGATTGAACTCCTCCTGGAATTGCGGCGTCATCAGCAGCTGGGCCAGATCCCCCTGCGCCTGCAGCTGGGCCGGATCCCGCTGTTTGAACATGGCGATGGAGTCGAGGTTGTAGCTGAACAGTCCGGCGCTGCCCGGGCTCGGCAGGCAGGCGATATCCTCACCCGGCCGGTAGTTACCGGCGCTCAGCTCCCCCTTCACCCAGTCCCCCATCACCTGCATGGCGGCGCCACCGCTCTCCAGCAGGTTGGTGGCCTGATGCCACTTCAGACCGGCGTATTTTTGCGGCACATAGGCGCGCAGCTGCTGAAAACGAGTCAACACCCGCACCATGTCGGGGCCGGTCAGGGTGGCGCTGTCCTGCTCGAGGAACGCCTTGCGATAGAATTCTTTACCGCCCTCACCGAGCGCCACCGTTTCAAACAACACTGCCAGCTGCCAGGGCTCGTTGCCGATGGCGAGCGGAGTGATGCCCCGTTTTTTAAGCTGGTTGGCGACGGTGACAAACTGGGCCCAGTCGGTGGGTGGAGTCAGCTTGTTGCGCTCGAAGATCTTGCGGTTTAGCCACAGCCAGTTGACCCGGTGGATGCCGGTGGGCACCGCCATCAGGGCGCCATTCTGGCTGAGGGTGGCCCGTACCATGGGCGGCATCTGGCTGTACCAGCCGAGGTGTTCGGCCATGGGGGTGAGATCGCGCAGGAAGCCGAGCCCGGCCCACTCCTTGAGTTCATAGCCCTTGAGGTGAGCTGCTTCGGGCGGGTTGGCCGCCAGTGCCCGGCTCTTCAATACCGTCATGGCACTCTTGCCGCCGCCGCCCTGCACTGCAAAGTCGTTCCACTGGTTGCCCTGTTTGGTCCACTCGGATTTGAGCACTTCGACCGCTTTCGCTTCGCCGCCGGAGGTCCACCAGTGCAGCACTTCCACCTGGGAGGCGGCAACGGGAGCAGAGAGCAGGGCGATGACAGAAAAAGACAACCACTTCATAAGGTTACTGCCTTGGTAGGGAGAGCGTGGCCTGCAGGCCACCTTGCGGACGGTTTTCCAGCACCAGATCGCCACCGTGGGCGTGGGCAATGTTGCGGGCGATGCCAAGGCCGAGGCCGGTGCCGGCCTGATCGGTACTGAGCCGGTAATAGGGTTCGAAAATGCGCTCGAACTGATCGTCCGGCAGGCCGGGGCCCTCATCCATGATGAAGAGGATCAGCATCTCCTCGTCATCCATGATGATGATGCGCACCCGCTGGCCGTACTTGATGCCGTTGTCTACCAGATTGCCGATGCAGCGCTTGAGCGCCAGCAGCTTGCCGCGGTAGGGCCACTTGCAGTGGCCTTCGATGGTCAGCCGCTCGTCGTGCAGGTTCATCGACTCCGCCATCTGTTCAAGCAGGGCGTTGATGTCGATCTCCTCGATATTCTCGTGAATGTCGGTCTCTTTGACCGTCTGCAGCGCCCCTTTCACCATCAGCTCCAGCTCGTCGAGATCCTTGTTGAACTTGGCGATTTGCACCTCGTCGTCGAGCAGTTCGACCCGCAGTCGCAGTCGGGTGATGGGGGTCTTGAGGTCGTGGGAGATGGAGCTGAACAGCCGCTCTCTATCGTCGATATAACGGCGAATGCGGTGCTGCATGATGTTGAAGGCGCGGGTGGCCGCCACGATTTCCGATGCTCCTTCCTCTTTGAGCGAAGGCTGATCGATATCCTTGCCGAGATTCACCGCCGCCTTGGCGAGACGGCGCAGCGGGCGGGTCTGCCAGCGCACCAGCATAAAGGTGAAGAAGCAGAGGAACACCGTCATCAGGGCGATGAAACGCACCTGGTTGCTTGGCATGACGGTGTCATCCAGCGTCATGTAGGGCGCGGGCAGCAGGGCCGCCAGATAGAGCCACTCCCCCTTTTCAATCTCGATCTGGGTAACCAGCACCGGTGGATTGAGCGGTTCCAGCGACAGGGTGTAACGGGCCCAGGAGGAGGGGAGATCTGCCAGCAAGGTGTCGTTGTTGAAGACATGGAGGTCATCGGGTCGGGAGAAATCCACCTTGATCGCCATGGCGTCGGAGAGCTTGCGGGTCAGCACTCCCTGAACCTCTTCCAGCACCTGCGTCTTGCGTTCGCTGTCGGGGATGGCGTTGATGTGTATCTCTTCCTCGTTGAGCGAGACGAAGAAGCGGCTGCCCCCCATGTTGCGCAGCTGGTCCAGCGCGATATGGCGATACTGCAGCGGCAGGGATTTGAAGAAGTTGACGGTGGAAGCGGCAGACATGGCGAGGTTGCGGGTGGTGCTGAGCATCCCCTCCAGCTCCCGCTTCTGGATCTGCTGCATCCAGATGCCGGTCAGAATGGTCTGGGAGAGCAGGATGGCCAGCAACAACAGCAGGATCATCCGTGACAACAGGGAGCGGGGCACCAGCGCCCCCCAGGACCACTTGTTGCTCATGGCAGCTCGTGCACCTCGGCAATCAGCATGTAACCACTGCCGCGAATGGTCTTGATGATGCGCGGGCTCTTGCCGTTGTCGCCCAGCTTCTGGCGCAGGCGGCTGATCTGCACGTCGATACCGCGCTCCATCGGCAGGCTTTCGCGGCCGCGGGTGGCATCCGAGATGGTGTCGCGATCCAGCACCACGCCGGGCTGTTGCAGGAACATGCCGAGCAGCATGGCATCGCTGCCGGAGAGGTCCAGCAGGCTGCCATCGTCATGGGTCAACTGGTGGCTCAGAGTGTCGAGGGTCCACTCGGCAAAACGCAGGCGGCGGCTCGGCTCTTTCTCTTTTTCCGGCTGGCGGAATTCGGCGCGGCGCAGCAGCGCCTTGATGCGGGCCTGCAGTTCACGGGGGCTGAACGGCTTGGCGATATAGTCGTCGGCGCCGAGTTCCAGGCCGATTACCCGATCCGCTTCGTCGGAGGCGGCGGTCAGCATGATGATGGGCACCTGGGAGTCACGACGGATCTGCTGGCAGAGGGTAAAACCGTCCTCGCCGGGCATCATGATGTCCAGAATAATCAGGTCCGGGCTGTGCTGGGCGAGTTGCTGGCGCATCTCATTGCCCTCCGCCGCCGTCAATACCTGAAAGCCCGCCCGAGTCAGGTACTCATTGAGCAGCTCGCGGATCTCTTGGTCGTCATCGACGATCAGCAGTTGTTTGCTCATTGACATATGTATGTGCATCCACCCATTTTTTTGTGCAGATTGAACCTGTCGGGGGAGTAAAAAGCAAGCAAGCCCCCCATCTAATGTGAGGTTTAAGGCAATAACAGCCTATTGATAAGATTAAAACGAAAAAAGGCCGACCCAAACGGGACGGCCAACAGACAGCTTCTGACCACTGACGAGCACCCCGTGTGGCGATCGTCACAGACTTGAAAAGGGGCCAGTCAGACTGGCCCCGAAAAGGGACAACTCTCAGTAGTGCATCCCGTCGATCCGGCTGGTTATCACACCCGTTCAAACACGGTGGCGATGCCCTGACCCAGACCGATACACATGGTGGCAACCCCCAGGGTGGCATCCTTCTCCTCCATCAGATTGATGAGGGTGGTGGAGATGCGGGCGCCGGAGCAGCCGAGGGGGTGGCCCAGCGCAATGGCGCCGCCGTTCAGGTTCACCTTCTCGTCCACCAGGTCCTGCAGACCCAGATCCTTCACGCAGGGCAGGGACTGGGCGGCAAACGCCTCGTTCAGCTCGAACAGGTCGATATCACCGACAGTCAGACCGGCACGCTTGAGCGCCTTCTGGGTGGCCGGCACCGGGCCGTAACCCATGATGGCGGCGTCACAGCCAGCGATGGCCATGGCACGTACCTTGGCGCGCGGCGTGAGGCCGAGGGCCTTGGCGCGATCCGCGCTCATCACCAGCATGGCGGCGGCGCCATCTGACAGCGCCGAGGAGCTGCCGGCGGTGACGGTGCCGTTGACCGGGTCAAACACCGGGCGCAGCTGGCTCAGGGTTTCGATCGTGGTCTCCGGGCGGATCACCTCGTCGTAGTCGTAGAAGAAGCGCGCGCCGCTGGCGTCATGGCCTTCCAGCCCGACGATCTCCTTGGCAAAACGTCCTTCCACTGTGGCGGCGTGAGCGCGGCGGTGGGAGCGGGCGGCAAATTCGTCCTGCTGCTGACGACTGATGCCGTGCAGCTTGCCGAGCATCTCGGCGGTCAGCCCCATCATGCCGGAGGCTTTCGCCACCGACTTGGCCATGCCGGGATGGAAGTCAACGCCGTGGCTCATCGGCACGTGACCCATGTGCTCGACGCCGCCGATGATGAAGATATCCCCGTCACCCACCTGAATGGCGCGGGAGGCGTCGTGCAGCGCCTGCATGGAGGAGCCACACAGGCGGTTGACGGTAACCGCCCCTACCTGCTTCGGAATGCCGGCCAGCAGCGCGGCGTTGCGGGCGATGTTGAAGCCCTGCTCCAGGGTCTGCTGCACGCAGCCCCAGTAGATATCCTCGATCTCGTTCGGGTCGAGGTTGGGGTTGCGCAGCAGGATGGATTTCATCAGGTGCGCGGACAGATCTTCTGCACGCACGTTGCGGAAGGCGCCGCCCTTGGACCGGCCCATCGGGGTCCGGATACAGTCGACAATGACTACGTCTTTCATGAATGGATCTCCTTTCCGCAATCAGTAGAAGGTTTTGCCTTGGGCGGCCATCTCGCGTAAGCGGTCGCTGACGCGGTAGAGCGGGCCCAAGTCGGCATACTGGTCGGCCATGGCCACGTAGCGATCCAGACCGATAGTGTCCAGATAGCGGAACACGCCGCCGCGGAAAGGAGGGAAGCCCAGACCGTAGACCAGTGCGATGTCGGCTTCGGCTGGCGTGGCGACAATGCCCTCTTCCAGACAGAGCACCACCTCGTTGATCATCGGGATCATCATGCGGGCGATGATGGCGTCCTTGTCGAAATCCTGTTTCGGCTTGGCAATGGGAGCCAGCAGCTCGTAGCTGGCGGCGTCGGCCACCTTCTTCGGCTTGCCCTTCTTGTCCTGCTCGTAGGCGTAGAAGCCCTTGCCGTTCTTCTGACCGAAGCGGTTCACTTCGTACATCACGTCGATGGCGGTGCGGCCTTCCTTGCTCATCCGCGCCGGGAAGCCTTGCGCCATCACGTCACCGGCATGGTGACCGGTGTCGATGCCGACCACGTCCAGCAGGTAGGCGGGGCCCATGGGCCAGCCGAACTCCTTCTCCATCACCTTGTCGACGGCCGCGAAGTCGGCGCCATCGGCGACCAGCTTGTTGAAGCCGAAGAAGTAGGGGAACAGCACGCGGTTGACGAAGAAGCCAGGGCAGTCGTTGACCACCACCGGGGACTTGCCCATGGCGGCGGCGTAGGCCACCACGCGGTTGATGGTTTCATCGGAGGTTTGCTCGCCGCGGATGATCTCCACCAGTGGCATGCGGTGCACCGGGTTGAAGAAGTGCATGCCGCAGAAGTTCTGCGGGCGCTTCAGTCCCTTGGCCAGCAGGGAGATGGGGATGGTGGAGGTGTTGCTGGCGAGCACGGCGTCTTCGCCAATGATCCCTTCCACTTCGCCCAGTACGGCGGCTTTCACCTTGGGATTCTCGACCACGGCTTCGACCACCACATCCACATGCTTGACGTTGTCATAGCTGAGGGTCGGGGTAATGGCGGAGAGCACCTGGCCCATCTTGATGCCGTCGATGCGGCCCTTTTCGAGCTGGCCGTTGAGCAGCTTGGTGGCTTCGCCCATGCCAAGTGCCAGCGCCTTCTCGTTGATATCCTTCATCACCGCCGGAATGCCCTTGCTGGCAGACTGGTAGGCGATGCCGCCACCCATGATGCCGGCACCCAGTACGGCGGCGTGGCCGGTGGCCTTGCTTGCCTGCTTGGCCGCCTTCTTGGCCAGCGCCTTGATGTGCTGATCGTTCAGGAAGATCCCGACCAGTGCCTTGGCGACATCGGTTTTGGCCAGCTTGATAAAGCCTTGTGCCTCGACGACCAGCGCTTCGTCACGGCCCATGCCTGCGGCGGCCTCGACGGTTTTCACCGCGGTCATAGGCGCCGGATAGTGTTTACCCGCCACGGCGGCAACCATGCCGGCGGCGGTGGTGAAGCTCATCATGGCTTCCAGTTTGGAGAGGCGCAGCGGGGCTTTCTTGGCGGCACGACGGCTCTGCCAGTCCAGCTTGCCCGCGATGGCGTCCTTGATCATCTGCAGCGCAGCGCTCTGCAGTGCGTCCGGGGCGACCACGGCGTCGATGGCGCCCACCTTGAGGGCGTCATCGGCACGGTAATCCTTGCCGGTGGTGATCCACTCAAGCGCGTTGTCGGCGCCGATCACTCGCGGCAGACGGACTGTGCCGCCAAAGCCCGGCATGATGCCGAGTTTGGTCTCGGGCAGGCCAATCTTGGCGCTGGTGTCAGCCAGACGGAAGTCGGTGGAGAGAATGGTCTCGCAGCCGCCGCCCAGAGCGTGTCCCTTGATGGCGGAGAGGGTCGGAACCGGCAAATCTTCGATGGCGTTGAAGATGTCGTTGGCCTTTCTCAGCCAGCCGAGCAGATCTTCTTGCGGCAGATCGAACAGTTCCAGGAATTCGGTAATGTCGGCACCGACGATAAAGGCGTCTTTGCCGGAGGTGAGGATCAGACCTTTTAGTTCACGTTCTTGTTGTAATGCGGCGATCGCTTCGCTCAGGGAGAGCAGGGTAGCGCGATCCAGCTTGTTGACTGAACCCGGGGCATCAAACCTCAGCTCGGCTATGCCGTTTTCGAGGTAGCTGACCGACAGGGTTTCGCCTTGGTAGATCATGAGAGTGTCTCCTTGTTCCCACTCAGTGGGGAGTGGTGCTCCTTAATCCCCAGCAGGGGGCGAGGCTCACTATTGATCCAAAAGGAGACATTTTCAACACCTATTTAAAACATTTGTTTAACAGATCTCGAGTAAAAGCTCTTCATCACAAAACAGGCAAAAGAGAGGCGCCTTGCGGCGCCCCGGATAGATGTGAGTTTGTTATCAACTGGCCAGTTCCGGCCGGTTGCGATACTGGTTCAGCACCTCGGGATCGGCGAGGGCATGGGTGTTGTTGACCGGCCGGTTGTGTACCACTTCACGCACCGCCAGTTCGACGATCTTGCCGGACTTGGTGCGGGGGATGGCATCCACCTGCAGGATGCGGGCGGGCACGTGGCGGGCGGTGCAGTGCTGCTTTATTTGCTGGCGGATCCGCTCGCGCAGCGGCTCATCCAGCTTGCAGCCCGCCTTGAGCTTGACGAACAGCACCACCCGCTCGTCCTGCTGCCACTGCTGGCCGATGACGATGCTCTCTTCCACTTCGTCGAGCTGTTCGACGTAGCGATAGATCTCGCTGGTGCCGATGCGCACACCGCCCGGGTTGAGGGTGGCGTCGGAGCGGCCATAGAACAGAATGCCGCCGGTCGGGGTCAACTCGATCCAGTCGCCGTGGCACCAGATGTTGTCGAACCGCTCGAAGTAGGCGGCGTGGTACTTGTCGCCATTTTCGTCGCCCCAGAAGTAGATGGGCTGGGCCGGGAACGGCTTGGTGCAGACCAGCTCGCCCTTCTCCCCCTGCACCGGCTGGCCCGCTTCGTTGAACACCTGCACCGCGAGACCGAGGCCACGCCCCTGGCTCTCGCCGCGATAGACGGGGCTGAGCGGGTTGCCGATGACGAAGCAGGAGCAGATATCGGTGCCGCCGGAGATGGAGCTGAGCTGCACATCCTGCTTTATCTGCTGGTAGACGTAGTCGAACCCCTCCGGCGACAGCACGGAGCCGGTACTGCAGATCAATCGCAAGTGCGGCAAATCGTGGCTCTTGATGGGAGCATAACCTTGCTTGTGCAGCGCATCGAGATACTTGGCCGAGGTGCCGAACAAGCTGACCTGCTCGTCGCGGGCCAGATCCCACAGCACATTGCCATCCGGATAAAACGGCGAGCCGTCATAGAGCACCAGGGTGGCGCCGGAGGCGAGGGCGCTCACCAGCCAGTTCCACATCATCCAGCCGCAGGTGGTGAAGTAGAAGATCCGCTCCCCCGGCTTGATGTCGCAGTGCAGCTGGTGCTCTTTCAGATGTTGCAGCAGGGTACCGCCGATGCCGTGCACGATGCACTTGGGTTTGCCAGTGGTGCCGGATGAATAGAGGATATAGAGCGGGTCATTGAAGGCCATCGGCTCGAACTGGAGGCTGGCGTCCGGCTGGCTCGCCAGCACTTGTTGCCAGTCGTGACCAAGCTGCAGCGGGTTGCCGAGCAGGGGGATCATCACCGTCTGCTCTATGCTGCCGATCTGGCTCACCACGCTGGCGACCTTCTGTTGAATGTCGATAGCTTTGCCGTTGTAGCGATAGCCATCCACCGCAAACAGCACCCGTGGCCTGGTCTGGCCGAAGCGCTCCACCACACTGGCCTCGCCAAAGTCGGGGCTGGTGGAGGTCCAGATCGCCCCGAGGCTGGTGGTTGCCAGCATGGCAACCACGGTGTCCGGAATATTGGGCAGATAGGCGGCGACCACATCGCCACGACCAATCCCCTGATGACGCAGCCACTGAGCCAGCCGGGCAACCTGATCACTCAGTTCACCCCAGCTCAGAGTACGGCTTGGACCCCCTTCGATGCGGGAGATGATGGCCGGGCTCTCGTCCTGACGGCGCAGCAGGTTTTCGGCGAAGTTGAGGCGGCTATCGGGGAACCAGCGGGTGCGCTGCATATCCTGACGGTTTTCCGCCACTATGTTGCCGAGCTCGCCTTTGACGCCGCAGTGCTGCCATACCAGCGGCCAGAAACGGGTGGTCTTCTCCACCGACCATTGATAAAGCTGCGGGTAGTTCTGCAACTGCAAGCCGTGGAAACGGTTCACCTCCGCCATAAAACGGTAGAGGTTGGATTGCTGCATCCCGAGCGGATCCGGTTGCCACAGGCAGAGGTTGTCCATGAGTAATCCCTGACTTCATGTATCTACCGGCAGTGTATTGAATTGTTTTTGATTTGTTAATGATTGGTTTTGTGTTGATAACAAACATGTTTGTAACGTATGCGTTACCTCACGAAGCGGCAGCTTGACGGGTCGAGCCGCCAAGCGCTTGATGTTATGCTGCAATCACATTCACCTCGGAGCAGGACGCCATGAGCAGCTACAGCCAACTTTTTGCCCAGCACCTCGATACCTTGCAGCAGCGCACCCGCGACATTCTGCAACAACAGGGGCTCAGCGGACTGGCCATCCACTCCGGCCAGACTCACCGCATCTTCCTCGATGATCAGGATTACCCGTTCAAGGTAAACCCCCACTTCAAGGCCTGGTTGCCGGTGCTGGACAATCCCCACTGCTGGCTGCTGGTAGACGGGGTGAACAAACCGGTATTGCTGTTCTACCGCCCGGTTGATTTCTGGCACAAAGTAGCGGATCTGCCCAATGCCTTCTGGGTTGAGTTCTTCGATATCCGTTTCCTGACCCGGCCGGAACAGGTGGCCGACCATCTACCTGCCAACAAGCAGGAGTGGGCCTATCTGGGCGGTCATCTGGAAGTGGCCGAGCTGCTGGGGCTGACCCAGCCCAATCCGGAGGCGGTGCTCAACTACCTGCACTATCACCGCGCCTACAAGACCCCCTACGAGCTGGAGTGTCTTCGTGAGGCGAACCGGATCGGGGTACGCGGCCATATCGCCGCCAAGGACTCCTTTATGGCGGGGGCGAGCGAGTTCGAGATCAATCTGGCCTACATGAAAGCGGTCGGCCAGGGAGCCAATGAGGCGCCCTACGGCAATATCGTCGCCATCAACCGCAATGCAGCCATCCTTCACTACACCCATTTGTCCGCCGTGCGGGTGCCCGATGCGGAACGTCACTCCTTCCTGATCGATGCGGGTGTCGATTTTCACGGTTATGCCTCCGACATCACCCGCACCTGGGCTTGGCGGCGCGGCGAGTTCGCCGATCTGATTGCAGCCCTCGACGAGCAGCAGCAGGAGATCATCAAGGAGATCAAACCGGGACGCCGCTACAGCGAGCTGCACCTGCAGATGCACCACAAGCTGGCGCGCCTGCTGCAAGCGACCGAGCTGGTGGACATGTCGGTGGACGAGATGATCAACACCGGAGTGACCAACGTCTTCTTCCCTCACGGCCTCGGCCATTTCCTCGGTTTACAGGTACACGATGCGGGTGGTTTCATGCAGGATGAGCGCGGCACCCACTTGGCGGCGCCCGAGCTGTTCCCCTATCTGCGCTGCACCCGGGTGATGGAGGTGGGTCAGGTGTTCACCATCGAGCCGGGCCTCTACTTCATCGACAGTTTGCTGGAGCCGCTGCGTCAGGGCGAACAGGGCAAGCGGGTCAACTGGAACAAGGTGGAGGCGCTGCGTCCGTTCGGCGGCATCCGCATCGAAGACAACGTGGTGCTGCACGCCAACGGGGTGGAGAACATGACCAGACAAGCAGGACTCTGATGGCGGCTGCGTACTCCATTCCGGCTGCCCCGCTGGAGTTGGCCGAAGAGATAAAGAAGAGTCGCTTCATTACCCTGATCGCCCACACCCCGACCGTCGAGGCGGCCAAGGGGTGGGTCAACGAGATCAAACGCCAACATCCGGCCGCGCGCCACCACTGCTGGGCCTTTGTGGCGGGCGCGCCGCAAGATAGCCAGGTCTATGGCTTCAGCGATGATGGCGAACCGTCCGGTACGGCGGGCAAGCCGATCCTGGCCCAGTTGATGGGCTCGGGGCTCGGTGAAATCTGTGCCGTGGTGGTGCGTTACTACGGCGGCATCCAGCTTGGCACCGGTGGACTGGTCAAAGCCTATGGAGGCGGCGTCGGTGCCGCCCTCAAGCAGCTGCCTACCCTGCTTAAGGTGCCGCGCACTCCCTCTCTCATTCACTGCGATTACGGTGACATGGGGACGGTCGAGTCGCTGATCAGCAGCCATAATGGCGAATTGCTGGCGGCCGATTACGGTCAGCAGGTCACCTTGCAGGTGGCGTGGGAGTCCTCAGTTTGGGCTCAGGTGGACCGTGAATTGACCGACCGGACTCATGGGCGGGTATCCCTCAGCCCCTTAGATGGCTAGAATCCATCGCTCTTTAATTGGGGAAAGGGAGCTGTAATGCACATCCTGAGCATTATTCGCATTGTTGGCCTGCTGGTTGCGCTGTTCAGCTCGACCATGCTGTTGCCTGCACTGGTGGCCTTTGGCTATCGGGATGGTGGTGGTGCCGAGTTCGTCAGCTCTTTTCTGATCGCCCTGCTGCTCGGCGTGGTGCTCTGGTTTCCCAATCGCTATCACAAGAAGGAGATGCGCTCGAAAGAGGGCTTTCTGATTGTGGTGCTGTTCTGGACCGTGTTGGGCAGTGTGGGGGCGGTGCCCTTCATCATGAGCGATGTGCCGGACATGTCGGTCTCGGAGGCCTTCTTCGAATCTTTCTCCGGCCTGACCACCACAGGCGCAACAGTACTGACCGGGCTCGATAATCTGCCCAAGGCGTTTCTGTTCTATCGCCAGTTGCTGCAGTGGCTGGGAGGGATGGGGATCATCGTACTGGCGGTGGCCATTTTGCCACTGCTGGGGATCGGGGGCATGCAGCTCTATCGCGCCGAGATCCCGGGGCCGGTGAAGGATACCAAGGTGACGCCGCGCATCGCCGAAACGGCCAAGGCGCTCTGGTTCATCTATCTGCTGCTGACCGCGCTCTGTGCGCTGGCCTACTGGCTCGCCGGAATGACGCTGTTCGATGCGGTGTGCCATTCGTTCTCGACTCTGTCGGTCGGTGGCTTCTCCACTCACGATGCCAGCATCGGATTCTTCAACAGTCCGGTCATCAACCTGATTACCGTGGTGTTCCTGCTGCTGGCCAGCGTGAACTTTGCGCTCCACTTTACCGTTTTCTCTCACCGTCCGGTTCGGATCGGGCGCTATCTCTATGACTCGGAACTCAAGGTGTTCCTGGCCATTCAGGCGACCCTGGTGATGATCTGCTTTGTCGCCTTGCTGACCCACGGACACTACGCCACCTGGCAAGAGGCGCTCAACCACGGATTGTTCCAGGCGGTCTCTCTGGGTACCACCACCGGTTACAGCACCACTACCTATGCCGACTGGCCCTCGTTCCTGCCCATGCTGCTGATGTTCTCCGCCTTTATCGGCTGTTGCGCAGGCAGTACCGGCGGCGGTATCAAGGTGATGCGTTTCATGATCCTGTTCATGCAGGGGATGCGCGAGTTGAAGCGGTTGGTTCACCCCAGAGCCATCTATACCTTGAAGCTGGGGAATCGGGCGGTGCCCGAGCGCATCGTCGAGGCGGTGTGGGGCTACTTCGCCACCTATATTATTCTCTTCTTTATGTTCATGCTGCTGTTGCTGATGACGGGGTTGAACGAAGTGACCGCATTCACCGCTGTGGCTGCGGCTTTCACCAACGTAGGTCCGGGTTTGGGAGAGGTATCAGCCAACTTCGGCAATATCTCGCCGGCGGCCCAGTGGGTGCTGGTGGTGGCCATGTTGTTTGGCCGATTGGAAATTTTCACGCTTCTGGTACTGTTTACTCCTGCATTCTGGCGTAGTTGAGGTTGTTATGGACAAGATTCTGGTGCTTTATTCCTCTCGGGATGGCCAAACCCGCAAAATAGTCGATGTCATGCTGGAGCAGATGCCGGGATGCGAAGTGGTGATGCACGACCTACACACCTTGCCGATGTGCAACCTCAGCAAGTATGCCAAGGTCTTGATCGGAGCTTCTATCCGTTATGGCAACTTCCACCCCAGCCTGTTCAGCTTTATTCACGCTCATCAGGAGCAGCTGGAGGTGGCCAATGCGGCCTTCTTCTGTGTCAACCTGACGGCCCGCAAGCCAGAGAAGCAGACACCGCAAACCAATGCTTATATGAAGAAGTTCCTGCGCCTCTCTCCCTGGAAGCCGAAAACCCTGGGTGTGTTTGCCGGTGCGCTGCAGTACTCCCGCTATAACTGGTGGCAGACGCGCATCATCCAGCTGATCATGAAGATTACCGGTGGCAGTACCGACACCAGTAAGGACATTGAATTTACCGATTGGGAAAAGGTGCGCAGCTTTGCCCGCGAATTCTGGTCAAAAAGGTAGCTGCGTGATGTGAATTCAGGGTTTCTTGCCCGAAACAGCCCCGCCGATGCGGGGCTTTTGTTTAATAAAACAACGGTTGAACCGGAAAACTGTAAAAAGTGCTATTTTTTGCAGTTTTCCTCTTGTCATCCCGGCACGGCTCCCTATAATGCGCCCCTACCAGCACGGCGGAACACGCCGAACTGATGAGCTAGCTTCCTAGCGAAGTGGGCGCCGAAAGAAAAGCGAAAACAATCGCTTGACTTTCGAAGTGAGAAGCGTAATATGCGCCTCCTCAACGCGACAAGCGTGACGCTCTTTAACAATTTGAATCAAGCAATCTGTGTGGGCACTCACAGCATCGAACATCAAAACAATTTTTGATTTTC
>NZ_JBGLRC010000023.1:0-66604 GCF_041402345.1 Aeromonas sp. S11(2024)
CTGATCCCATGCCGAACTCAGAAGTGAAACGCGGTAGCGCCGATGGTAGTGTGGCATTCGCCATGCGAGAGTAGGACACTGCCAGGCACCCAATACAAGAAACCCCGCTCAATGAGCGGGGTTTTTAATTGCCTGAAAATCAGCAAATCGTCTGATAATTGACCTTTTATTCTCTCTTCCCTGCCGTTTTCTCTGTTTTTCCTCCCCGATTTTCTCCGGTTCTGCCATCGCCGCTGGCGTTGGTTGTCGTTATAATGGCCGCCCTCAAGCAAGGTGGTGGTATGAAAGCAGAATATCTACAGCGATTCGGGGGCATTGCCCGTCTTTATGGTCAGAGCGCACTGCGTTCCTTTAGCCAGGCCAAGGTCTGTGTGGTGGGGATCGGCGGCGTGGGCTCCTGGGCGGCCGAGGCGCTGGCCCGCGCCGGTATCAACCAGATCACCCTGATCGACATGGATGATATATGCATCACCAACACCAATCGCCAGATCCACGCTATGCAGGGGACGGTTGGTCGCCTCAAGACCGAGGTGATGGCCGAGCGCATTCGCGCCATCAATCCGGATTGCGAAGTGATCGAGGTGGACGATTTCGTCACCGCCGACAACTTGGCCGAGCATATCAAGCGAGAGTTTGACTATGTGGTGGATGCCATCGACTCGGTCAAGGCCAAGGTGGCGCTGATTGCCTTCTGCAAGCGCAACAAGATCCCGGTGATTGTCGCGGGTGGTGCTGGCGGGCAGATGGACCCGACCCAAATCACCGTAGCCGATCTGGCCAAGACCATTCAGGATCCGTTGGCCGCCAAGGTGCGCTCCGACCTGCGCCGATTGCACAACTTCAGCAAGAATCCGGCGCGCAAATTCGGGGTGGAGTGTGTCTTCTCAACCGAGCAGTTGAGTTATCCGGATGGCAATGGCGGTACCTGTCAGGCCAAGGCGGCCAGCGATGGCACCATGAAGATGGATTGCGCCTCCGGCTTTGGCGCTGTGACGCCGGTGACGGCAACCTTCGGGCTAGTTGCCGCATCCCGGGTATTAAAGAAGATTGCCGAACGGGGCGCCCGAGCCGAGAAAGAGGCAGGGAATGAAAACGCGGGCTCGATTGGCGAAGCCTAATCGACCACTGAACAAGGCGGGTTAGACCGCTTGCTCCCGGATCGCCAGCACGATCGCTCTGAGCCCGTTACCTCGTGACGGGCTCAAGTGTTTTTCCAGCCCCAGTTCAGTGAAATACCCTTCCATATCAAAAGCCTGGATCGCCGCAGACGATTGATGGTTAAGCGCCGCCAGCACGATGACGATAAGGCCCCGTACGATGCGGGCATCGGAATCACAGGCAAAGTGCCAGCAGCCATCCTCGCTTTGTTCTCCCTTCAGCCAAGCCTGGCTTTCACACCCCTTGAGGCGAAACTCCTCCTGCTGCCATTCGCCGGGTAGCGCTGGCAGCTGTTTGCCGAGCTGGATGATGAGCCGGTACTGGTTCTCCCAGCCGTGGGCAGCGGCAAACTGCTGGCGGATGGTGTCGGCGTTGGGCTCAAGGCCAATCTGGGTATAGCTTGCGAGGTCACTCATTCGGTTATCTGCCTTAGAAGAAGTCACTGAGTTTGTACAGGGCGGCCAGCAGGGCGTCGACATCGTCCCGATTGTTGTAGCAGGCCAGCGAGGCGCGCATCGTGCCGCCGATCCCGAGCGACTCCATCAACGGCATGGCGCAGTGATGGCCGGCTCGCAGGGCGATCCCCTGCATATCGAGCAGGGTAGCGGCATCCTGCGGGTGGATATCCTCGAGCAAGAAAGAGAGCGCACCGGCGCGCTGATTGGGTTCGCCGATCAGACGCAGCCCCGGCACCTGTTGCAGACCTGCGACCAGATAGTCGGTCAGTGCCTGTTCATGGTTGGCGAGCCATTGCCGGTCTTGCTCCATCACAAAGTCGATGGCGGCGGCGAGGCCGATAGCACCAGCGATATGGGGGGTGCCCGCCTCGAACTTGAAGGGCAGGGTATTGAAGGTAGTGCCGCTGAAACTGACCCGATCGATCATTTCGCCACCGGCTTGCCAGGGCGGCATCCGCTCCAGTAGTTCGGTGCGTCCCCACAACACGCCGATGCCGGTCGGGCCATAGAGCTTGTGGCCGGAGAAGGCGTAGAAGTCGCAACCGATGGCCTGCACATCCACCTCGAGATGTGCCACTGCCTGGGCGCCGTCGATCAGCGTCACAGCGCCAACCGTTTTGGCGGCCGCCACCATCTGGGCGACCGGATTGACGGTGCCAAGGGCATTGGAGACGTGGGCCACGCTCACCAGCCGGGTGCGTGGTCCCAGCATGGCGTGATAGGCGGCCAGATCGAGATCGCCCCGCTCATCGAGCGGGATGACCCGGATCACAGCGCCGGTGTGCTGGGCGACCAGTTGCCACGGGACGATATTGGCGTGGTGCTCCAGCGAGCTGAGGATGATTTCATCCCCCGCCTTGAGCTCGCTCATCCCCCAGCTCTGGGCTACCAGATTGATCGCTTCTGTGGTACCACGGGTCCAGATCACCTCGTGGCTGCGGGGCGCATTGATAAAGCGGGCGACCGTCTCGCGGGCTGTTTCGAAGGCGCGGGTCGCGCGGCCACTCAAGGCGTGGGCGGCACGGTGCACGTTGGCGTTGTCGACCCGATAGTAGTGAGCGATGGCATCCAGTACCGCGCGCGGCTTCTGGGTGGTGGCGGCGTTGTCCAGATAGACCAGAGGGTGGCCGTTTACCTCCTGCGCCAAGGCCGGAAACTGGCTGCGCAGTTGGGCGTGCTGTTGCTGATTCATGCTCCCCTCACTATCTGGAAAAAGTCATCATTTCGAAGGTCGGCCATGATCCTGAAAATAGCGCCCGAACACAAGGTGCGATAAGTCGGAATGGCGGTTGCTTGCCGTGCAGCAGGTACGGCTCATCGGGTGATTTCTGGTACAATGCCGCCCCTCATCATAAGCCAAGAGATCCGGCCCATGAAGCTCAACCCCAATCAGAACGAAGCGGTCAAGTATGTCTCCGGCCCTTGCCTGGTGCTGGCGGGTGCCGGATCGGGCAAGACCCGCGTCATCACCAACAAGATTGCCTATCTGGTGCAGCAGTGCGGCTACAGTGCGCGCAACATCGCTGCGGTCACCTTTACCAACAAGGCGGCGCGGGAGATGAAGGAGCGGGTCGGCCAGACCCTGGGTCGCAAGGAGGCGCGGGGGCTGATGGTCTCCACCTTCCATACCCTGGGTCTCGATATCATTCGTCGGGAGCACAAGAGCCTGAATCTCAAGGCCAACTTCTCCCTGTTCGATGACACCGACCAGCTGGCGCTGCTGAAAGAGTTGACTGAAGACGAGCTCGACAACGACAAGGACAAGCTCTCGGCCCTTATCAGCCAAATCTCCAACTGGAAGAACGATCTTATCCTGCCCGCCCGCGCCATGCGTATTGCTCGCGGGCCGGAAGAGGTGTTGATGGCCCAGCTCTACGAGCGTTATCACCGCCAGATGGTGGCCTATAACGCGCTGGATTTTGACGACCTCATCGTGATGCCGACCCTGCTGCTCAAGAGCAATCAGGAGGTGCGCGAGCGCTGGCAGAACAAGATCCGCTATCTGCTGGTCGATGAGTACCAAGACACCAACACCAGCCAGTACGAACTGGTGAAGCAGATCGTCGGCGAGCGGGCCCGCTTTACCGTGGTGGGGGATGACGACCAGTCGATCTACTCCTGGCGTGGGGCCAAGCCGCAGAATTTGGTGCTGCTGAGCGAAGATTTCCCCAGCCTCAAGCTGATCAAGCTGGAGCAGAACTACCGCTCCAAGCGGCGTATCCTCAAGTGCGCCAACATCCTGATCGCCAACAATCCCCACGTCTATGACAAGGCGCTCTTCTCTGAGCTGGATGAGGGGGTGAAGCTCAAGGTGCTGTTCGCCAAGAACGAGGAGCACGAAGCGGAGCGGATTGCCGCCGAGATGATGGGCCACAAGTTTATGAACCGCACCCGGTTCAAGGATTACGCCATCCTCTATCGGGGCAACCATCAGTCGCGCATCTTCGAGAAGGCGTTGATGACCAACCGGATTCCTTACCGCATCTCCGGCGGCACCTCGTTTTTCTCCCGCACCGAGATCAAGGACATCATGGCCTACCTCAAGCTGCTGGTGAATCCGGATGAGGACACCGCCTTCCTGCGGGTGGTCAACCTGCCGCGCCGCGAGATTGGCCCCACTACCCTCGAAAAACTGGGTCAGTATGCCAATCAACGCGGCAAGAGCCTGTTTGCCGCCAGCTTCGAGCTGGGGCTGGAGCAGCACCTATCCGGCCGTGGCCTCACTGCATTACAGGCCTTCACCAACTGGCTGGTTCGCCTTGGTGATCAGGCGCAGCGTGGCAATCCGGTGGAGGCGGTGCGGGACATGATCAAGGAGATCCACTACGAAGAGTGGCTCTACGAGACATCCCCCAGCCCGAAAGCGGCCGAGATGCGGATGCAGAACGTCTCCACCCTGTATCGTTGGATCACCGAGATGCTGGAAGGGGATGAGCTGGAGGAGTCGATGACGCTGGCTCAGGTGGTCACTCGCCTCACCCTACGCGACATGATGGAACGCAACGAAGGTGAGGATGATGCGGATCAGGTGCAGTTGATGACGCTGCACGCCTCAAAGGGGCTGGAGTTCCCCTATGTCTACATGGTGGGGATGGAGGAGGGCTTGCTGCCCCACCAGACCAGCATAGATGAAGACAACGTGGAGGAGGAGCGGCGTCTCGCCTACGTGGGGATCACCCGGGCTCAGACCGAGCTGACCTTCACCCTCTGCAAGGAGCGGCGTCAGTTTGGCGAGTCGGTACGTCCGGAGCCAAGCCGCTTCCTGCTGGAGCTGCCGCAGGATGATCTTGAATGGGAAAACCAGAAGAAGGTGACTGCCGAGGAGCGCCAGCAGAAGGGGCAGGTCGGTGTTGCCAACCTGCGGGCGTTGTTCAAGAAGGATTAACCCTAAGGATTGGCCGGGGTCAGTAGCGGTACTATGTCTGCTCCCGGCATGGGCGGTGAGATATAGCGCCCTTGCCCCATCCGGCAGCCGATATCAATCAGCTTCTGCAATTGCTGCTGGTTCTCGATCCCCTCGACCACCAGGGTGTAATCGAGATCCTGACAGATATCCCGCATGGCGCGGATCAGCGCCAAATCTTTGGGCGATTGCAGCATCCGCTGGGTAAAGCTGTCATCCACCTTGATGTAATCCACCGGGAAGTGGAACAGGGCGTTGAGGGAGGAGAAGCCGGTGCCGAAATCATCGAGGCTGATCTGGATACCCTTGGCCCTCAGGTCATGCAGGGATGCCAGCGCATCGGAATCTTGCCGCGACAGCTCCCGCTCGTTGAATTCAAAAATCAGATAGCCGGGGGCGACCCCTTCCTCTTCGATAATTCCCATCAGCCGCATGATGTGATCATGGTTGACCAGATGCTTGCCCGACAGATTGATGGCGACCTTGAACTTGCTCTGCCCGGAGATTGGTAGCCAGTTCTTCAGTTGCTGACAGGTGTGGCGCAGGATCTGGTAATCCAGCTCCAGAATCAGGCCGCACTGCTCTGCCAGCGGAATAAAGTCGAACGCATCCTTCAGAATCCCCTCCTCGGTCAGCCAGCGCGCCATCACCTCCAGTCCGGTCAGGCGGCTATCCTGCAGCCGGATCACCGGCTGGAAGTAGGGGACGATACGCCCCTCCCGCAGGGCTCTGGCCAGCATCTCTTCCGGCGAATTCCAGTTCTGGTTGATGCAATCATCCGAGTAGCTGACGATGCGACTGCGACCATTGCGTTTGGCCTGATACATGGCCAGATCGGCCTGATGGAGCAGCTGGCTGATATCTGAGGTTTGCTCGGAGACGCTCGATACCCCAAGGCTGACGGTAATGCTCAACTCGTTGCCGAGTAGCCGGAACGGGTAGGAGAGACGGCTGATAATACGGTTGAGCACCGGGCTGATGTCATCGTCGCTCTTGCTGCTGTCCAGATAGATGACAAACTCGTCGCCCCCCAGTCTGGCCACCAAATCGTTTTGTCGGATGCAGGTCTGCAGGCGGCGGCTGACCTCCTTGAGCAGCTGATCGCCAGCACTGTGGCCCAGGGTGTCATTGATCTGCTTGAAGTGATCCACATCGATAAAAATCACCGCGAATCCCGGCGATTTGTAGCGGTTGTAGTGGGTCATGGCGTGGTTGAGGTGGTTCATCAACAGCGCGCGGTTGGGCAGCTGGGTCAGCGGGTCGTGAAGCGCATCGAATTGCAACCGCCGTTCCAGCTCCTGATGCTGCTTGAGCTGCTTTTGCAGCCTGAGGTTGGTCTGACGCAGCTGTTGCAGCCGCTGGTTGATGGAGTCTTCGGTATTGATGTCGTTGAGCTGCTGGCGGATCCGTCTCAGCTCCAGCAGCAGGGTGAGCTGACCACGCAGGAAGTCGAGAAACAGCTTGTCGTCGGTCTCCAGCGGTTGAGCCGTGCTGATGATGAAGTGGGCGAAGTACTGTTGTTGCAGCCGCAGCGGCATGCTGTGCCAGTAGCGTGACTCCCTGCTCACCTCGATATTGCTGGTGCTGTGGCACAAGCCGCTGATGAACTCGTCTCCCTGATGGGGATGGGCAGGGTAGATCTTTTCCAGCTTCTGACTGGTTAACCTGACCAGCAGCATGTCCTCAATGGTGAGCATCTGGCGCAGTACCGCTTCCAGTTGGGAGAAGAGCGCCTGGGCCGGCAGGGTATTGGCGAGCCGCATGATGCGGCTGATGCTCTCGATTTTCTTTTTCCAGTTCGGGTCTTTGCGGATCAGCGGTGAAGGGAGCTCGGTGAGATGGGATCCCGCCTGGGTTTCGGTCAGCCGCTTGGCCAGACACTCCAGCAGCAGACGCAGGGTCGGCAGGTCGGCAGGGGTGCCGCGCGCCAGTAACCACTGTATCTGGCCATGCTCGATGGGGAAGACGCACCACCCTTCGGCTTCATCCAGCTGGGTGAGTTGATCGGTGATGCGGGACTGCTCACGGCCCAGCTGTTGCTTGAAGATATCGCTGACCTTGTAGGCGTAAAGCCAGTTTAGACCGGTATCGGAGAGGCCCAGCATGCCGAAATGTTGCAGCGGGCAGAGTTGGTCAATCTGCTGGATCAGGGCATCGTAATCGTCAGACGTGGCGGTTTGTGGCGCCGGGAAGTCCATAATGGCAGAGACCAACGCCAACAGAGGAGTTGAGTAGTGGGGTTCGATGGATTGGGCCGACATGTGCAACTCCCGATATGTCTACCTTACAAGAGTAGTCGGAAGCCGATAGATTGAAAGGGCCGCAATTGCGGCCCTTTCAAATACTTACAGCTTGTCGATCATGTAGTGGATGGCGTTTTCAATCTCTTCATCACTACAGTTCGCACAGGTGCCGCGTGGAGGCATCATGCCGGACTTGCCGGTAAAGCCTTCAATGGCATGTTTCTTGAGAGTATCAATGCCCTGGGCGATGCGAGGATCCCAGGCTGCCTTGTCACCCCGTTTGGGGGCACCGGCGGCGCCGGTGTCGTGACAGGCAAAGCAGGCGCCCTTGTATACCGTTTCGCCATCGCGGGGACCGGAGGAGGCGGTCGCAGTCGGAGCCGCACTCGCGCCGGCAATACCTTCCAGATCCTTGGCGGTATAGACCTGACCGATTGGTTTTATCCGCTCGGCAATGGCTTCCGGTGACATTTCATCGGCAGCAAGCACTGCCCCAGACAAGCTGGCGGCCGTCATCCCGACAGCCAGCAAATAGCTCAGTTTTTTCAACACGCTCATATACTCCCAGCAGTCTTTTATTATCCATGTAAACGACGAGATTATAACCGAATAGTTACAGCCATTTAAACGCTTGTGTGTGAAGTGTTAAACACTCTGCGCACAAAGTTTTGGGCGATATCACGGCAATTTGGGTGGTGGAGATAAAAAGAAACCCGGCATTCGCCGGGTTTCGAGTAACCAAAGGGTGAAAAGGGTTATTTATCCCAGCTCAGGATCACCTTGCCGGAGTGGCCGGAGCGCATCGCATCGAACCCTTGCTGGAATTCGTCGATGTGGAATCTGTGGGTGATGATGGGGGAGAGATCCAGCCCGGACTGGATCAGGCTGGCCATCTTGTACCAGGTCTCGAACATCTCGCGGCCATAGATCCCTTTGATAAACAGCCCCTTGAAGATCACCTTGTTCCAGTCGATGGCCATGGTGGAGGGGGGGATGCCGAGCATGGCGATCTTGCCGCCGTGGTTCATCTTGTCGAGCATCTCCTGGAAGGCGCTCGGGACGCCTGACATCTCCAGCCCCACGTCAAACCCTTCGGTCATGCCCAGCTCGCTCATCACGTCGGCCAGCTTCTCCTCGGCCACGTTGACCGCGCGGGTGGCGCCCATCTTGCGGGCCAGCTCCAGCCGGTATTCGTTGACGTCGGTGATCACCACGTGGCGCGCACCCACATGGCGGCAGACGGCGGCGGCCATGATGCCGATGGGGCCTGCCCCGGTGATGAGCACATCTTCACCCACCAGATCGAAGGAGAGGGCGGTGTGCACCGCATTGCCGAACGGGTCGAAGATGGCGGCCAGCTCGTCCGGGATGTTGTCCGGCAACTTGAAGGCGTTGAATGCGGGGATCACCAGATACTCGGCAAAGGCGCCCGGGCGGTTGACGCCAACGCCAATGGTGTTGCGGCAGAGGTGAGTGCGGCCAGCGCGGCAGTTACGGCAGTGACCGCAGGTGATATGCCCTTCACCGGAGACCCGATCGCCGATGGCGAAGCCGCGCACCTCCTGACCGATGGCGACCACTTCGCCGACATATTCGTGGCCGACCACCATGGGTACCGGAATGGTCTTCTGGGACCACTCGTCCCAGTTGTAGATGTGGATATCGGTGCCGCAGATGGCGGTTTTGCGGATCTTTATCAGCAGGTCGTTGTGGCCGAGCTCGGGGGCCGGCACATCTGTCATCCAGATGCCGACCTCTTTGTGGATTTTGGAGAGTGCTTTCATGGCTGTTCCTTCAATATGAATGCAGAAAAAAGGGGCTGCAGCCCCTTGATTCAAATCAGATAACGCCGAGTTCACGGCCGATGCGGATAAAGGCGTCGATCGCCTTGTCCAGCTGCTCGCGGGTGTGAGCGGCAGACATCTGGGTGCGAATGCGGGCCTGACCCTTGGGTACGACCGGGAAGGAGAAGCCCACCACATAGATGCCAGCTGCCAGCATGCGGCTTGCCATTTCGGAGGCCAGTTTGGCATCCCCCAGCATCACCGGAATGATGGCGTGGTCGGCGCCAGCCAGAGTGAAGCCAGCGGCGCTCATCCGTTCGCGGAAGTAACGGCTGTTCTCTTTCAGGCGGGCGCGCAGGTCGTGACCCTCGGCCAGCATGTCGATCACCTTGATGGTGGCGGCAACGATGGAGGGGGCCAGCGAGTTGGAGAAGAGGTAGGGGCGGGAGCGCTGACGCAGCCAGTCGATCACCTCTTTCTTGCCGGAGGTATAGCCGCCGGATGCGCCGCCGAGCGCCTTGCCCAGTGTGCCGGTGATGATGTCGACCCGATCCATCACGCCGCAATATTCGTGGGTGCCACGACCATTTTCGCCGATAAAGCCGACGGCGTGGGAGTCATCCACCATCACCAGCGCATCGTATTTGTCCGCCAGATCGCAGATGGATTTGAGGTCGGCGATGACGCCATCCATGGAGAAGACACCGTCGGTGGCGATCAGCTTGAAGCGGGCGCCATCGGCGTCAGCCTGTTTGAGCTGGGCTTCCAGTTCGGCCATGTCGTTGTTGGCGTAGCGATAACGCTTGGCCTTGCACAGCCGCACGCCGTCGATGATGGAGGCGTGGTTGAGGGCATCGGAGATGATGGCATCTTCGGCGCCGAACAGGGTTTCAAAAAGACCGCCATTGGCATCGAAACAGGAGGAGTAGAGGATGGTATCTTCGGTGCCGAGGAAGGCAGACATCTTCTGCTCCAGCGCTTTGTGCTGATCCTGGGTGCCGCAGATGAAGCGTACCGAGGCCATGCCGAAGCCGTGGCTGTCGAGCCCCTGATGGGCGGCGGCGATCAGATCCGGGTGGTTGGCCAGCCCCAGATAGTTGTTGGCACAGAAGTTCAGTACCTGCTCACCGCCGACGGCGATGCTGGCCTGCTGGGCGGAGGTGATGATGCGCTCCTGCTTGTACAACCCTTCAGCTTGCACCTGGTTCAGTTGCTCGGTCAGGTGACGATAGAATCCGTTAGACATCCTCGATCCTTAGTGGCTATTTCAGCTGCGTATCAACAGAAGGCGACATTTTACTGCAATCTGTTGCGGTAAATTCAAATGATTGTGCTGATATTCAACAAATGTGAAACAGATCTCACCCAGCTGGTTGGGCCAGCTGACGGTAGTGCTGTTCCAGTTGCTGGATCTGTCCGGCCACCTGGGGCTGCACATAAGGGCGCAGCAGGAATAGCACCTTCAACACGCCCTGATAGAGCAGCGGTTTGGTGATGCGGGTGTTGGGGGCCTGGGCAATCTGGAACGGGATCCAGCAGGTCACCACCATCTTGATGGTCTGGCCCAGATCCGGCAGGTCTTCATCGCTGACATCTATGATGCCCCCTTCGCGCAGGCTTCTGAGCAGGGCGACCACGGAAGAACGCATCTGCTCCTGGGCCTTGAGGTACTTCTGTTGCAGCGGCTCGTCACGGCTCAGGATGTCCGGCAGATTGGCGTAGAAGAAGCGGAACTGCCACATCAGATAGAAGATGGCATCGAGATAGCCCATCAGATCCTGCAGGGTGATTTCACGGTTGCGGGTCGGCACGAAGCTCTCGCTCAGGTGACGGGCATACTGGTCGAAGATGGAGTGGATGATGTCTTCTTTATTGCGGAAGTGGTAGTAGAGGTTGCCCGGGCTGATACCCATGTGCGCCGCAATATGGTTGGTGGTGATGTTGCGTTCACCCTGATCGTTGAACAGCTCGGTCGCGCTGTGAATGATCCTGTCTCTGGTTTTCATCACTCATTCCTCCAACAGGTTCCGCTCGGGGCAGTTTTGAACAAGGTCGAATCCCCGGACGGCCCGTGATAAACTTTTCGGCAATTTCAAATTGGCTCACTATACACAGCTTTAACAAGCAGTCACATGTAGCCATCAACGTACGAGAGGCAAACTCCATGATCGTAGTAACTGGCGGTGCTGGCTTTATCGGCAGCAATCTGGTCAAGCAGCTGAACGCTCAAGGACGGACCGATATCGTGGTCATTGATGACCTGACCGACGGCACCAAGTTCGTCAACCTGGTCGATCTGACCATCGCTGACTACATGGACAAGGACGAGTTTCAGGCTCGGATCGTCTCCGGCGACGAGTTTGAAGAGTGGGACAACGGCATCGAGGTGATCTTCCACGAAGGTGCCTGCTCTGCCACCACCGAGTGGAACGGCAAGTTCATCATGGAGGTCAACTACGAGTACTCCAAGGATCTGTTCCACTACTGCATCGAGCGCGAAATTCCGTTTATTTACGCCTCTTCTGCCGCGACCTACGGTGGCCGCAACGACAACTTCATCGAAGATCCCAAGTTCGAACAGCCGCTCAACGTCTACGGCTACTCCAAGCAGCTGTTTGACCAGTACGTGCGCCGCTGGATGCCGGAGATCAACTCTCAGGTCGTTGGCCTCAAGTACTTCAACGTCTACGGCCCGCGCGAGCAGCACAAAGGCTCCATGGCTTCCGTTGCCTTCCACCTCAATACCCAGGTGAAGAAGGGCGAGAATCCCAAGCTGTTCGAAGGTTGCGATGGCTTCCCGAACGGTGGTCAGATGCGTGACTTCATCTATATCGACGACGTCTGCAAGGTAAACCTCTGGTTCTGGCAGAACCCGCAGCACTCCGGCATCTTCAACTGCGGTACCGGTCGTGCCGAGCCGTTCCAGAACGTGGCCGAAGCGGTGATCAAGCATCATCAGAAGGGAGCCATTGAGTACATTCCCTTCCCGGATCACCTCAAGGGTCGCTACCAGAGCTTCACCCAGGCTGACATGACCAAGCTGCGCCGCGTGGGTTATGACGCCGAGTTTAAAACCGTTGCCGAAGGGGTAGCGGATTACATGGCTTGGCTCAACCGCTAACAGGTGAGCACAACGCGGCAGTTTGAGCGCAAAACCGGAAGTGGGCACTCGCCTGCTTCCGGTTTCTGGTCTCTGTGGCTGCTTGCCGTTCCTCTCTTCTCTACCGGGTAACCGCGCGATGAATATATTGATGGCACTCTCCCAGCTCGAGGTAACGGGAGCTGAGGTCTATGCCACCACGGTCGGTAACGAACTGACCCGGCGTGGTCACCACGTCTTTTATGTGTCAGATACCCTGACCAAGCCGACCCTTGGCCCCGTCTTCAAGCTGAGATTCAACAAGCGCAGCATTCTGCGCCGCTTCTGGCACGTCTTTTACCTCATCTATCTCATCAAGAAGCATCATATTCAGTTGGTGCATGCTCACTCCCGCGCCTCCGGCTGGAGCAGTTATGTGGCCTGCAAGTTGACTGGCACCCCGATGATCACCACGGTGCATGGTCGCCAGCCGGTGCACGCTTCGCGCAAGGCCTTCCATGCACTCGGCTATCGGGCGGTTGCCGTTTGTGAAGATATTGCCCATCAGATAGTCGACAATCTGGGGGTTGATCCCGCTATCGTGCAGGTTCTGCGCAACGGTATCGAAACCGACAAATTCCAGCCTGTGCCTGCGCCGGATAATCCAAAGCCGGTGATCGCCATCATTGGCCGTTTGAGCGGCCCCAAAGGGGAGCTCTGTTACCGTCTGCTCGACGAGGTACTCGATCTGGATGCCTGCAAGGTGCGGATTGTCAGCGGTACCAAGGTGCCGGAGCGCTTTGCCCGTTTCGAAGGCCGTGCCGAGTTTGTTGGGTACGTCGATGATGTTCCCGCTCTGCTGGCTGGCAGCGATTTGGTGATAGGTGCCGGTCGGGTGGCGATGGAAGCACTGCTCTGTGGTCGGCCCGCCTTTGCCATTGGTGAAGCCAGGGCCATTGGCCTGGTGACCGAACAGAATCTGGATGATGCTCTGGCGAGTAATTTTGGCGATATCGGCCCCAAGGATCTGGCCATCGATTTTGCCGCGCTGAAGGGCGAAATCGAATCGGCCCTCACAAGCAAGGTGGTGCCGGAAGCCATTCGCCAACGCATTCAGGATGAGTATGGCTTGCAGGGGGTAGTATCCGGCCTCGAAACCATCTATCAGGATGCCGTAGTCGAAACCCTGCGCCGCGAGATGCCCGTCATCATGTACCACCGTTTTATCGAACAGGATAGCGAGAAAGGGGTGCATGGCACCTGGATGCCGATCACCATGTTCGAGAAGCATCTGCGACTGATGAAGTGGCTCGGCTACGAAACCCTGACTTTCCGCGATTTGGCGGACAAAGGCTTTATCCACCGTCTGCAATACGGCAAGAAGTACCTGATGATCACCGCCGATGACGGCTATCAGGACAACCTGACCCGCATGCTGCCGCTGCTGGAAAAATATGGTTATAAAGCCGTGGTGTACGTGGTCACCGGTGAAGGCTATAACCGTTGGGATGTGGAGCATCCGACCAATCCGGACACCAAGGTTTCATTGATGAGTGGTGAGCAGGTCAAGGCGTTGGCCGCCAGCGGTCATGTGGAAATTGGTGGTCATACCCTGACCCATCCCCGCTTGAGCAAGCTCACACCCGAACAACAAGCCCATGAAATTCAGGAGAATAAACGCCAACTGGAGGCCCTGCTTGGCCATCCGTTGCTCTCGTTTGCCTACCCTTACGGAGATATGAACGAGAGTGCCAAGGAGCAGGCTATCGCTGCCGGGTATCGTTTTGCCGTTGCTACCAATAGCGGCCCCAAAGCGATGCACCAGGACCCTTTCCAGATCCGCCGGATCGCCATCTTCCCCCGCACAGATGTATTCGGGCTGTGGCGCAAGATCCGTGGGAATTATGTTTTCAGGAAGTAAGAGTTTAGCTTCTTCCATGTTACAGGCGATATATTGGTATGACTAAGTTCCTAAAGCAATATTTGGAGAGCGAGTATTGTTCTTCGTTGATGTTTCTTTCCGTGGTTTTTTATGTCTTTTTTAAAGATTCAGTTCAATTGATTGGCGATATATTTCAAACAATAATGATTGTTGGTGGGCTGATCGCAATATATTTATATAAAGATTTTTTCTTAAGAAATATTGTTTTTTTGCTGATTTTTATCGGCGCTCTGGTTCAGACAGTAAGCTGGTTTATGTCTACCATTAGTATTCCTGAGTTGGCACAAACCTACCCAAATATAAAACCATTTTCTTATCTATTGGTCTTTTTAGTAATCGCATTTTGGCTTAAAGGTTCAGCGAAACGCTCTCTCTTTGTTTTATTATCTTTTTCACTTGGAAGTATATTTACTCTCATTTATCATTCTGACTTTTTTTCCCAAATTATTTCGGGCATGCATGGTATTCGAGTTGATTTTGGTTATCGTAATTCTCAACATGGCTCATTGATTATTGGTGCCGCATTTATTTTTATATTCTGGCGTATCTATGCTGCCAAACCAGAAAAAAGCAGAAATATATACTATCTGATGATAACAACCACATCAATATTATTAATATTCCTTGGTTGCTTACTACTGATGCTCCAGTCTAGGCAGTCTTGGGTCGCTGTGATGATAAGCCTCCTTATATCACCATTGCTTTATGCCTATTTGAGTGATGATGTTTCGTTTAGAAAAACAATGGTTGTATATATATCAATAATTATTGTGTTTTTTGCCATTTATCATGTCAGCTTTGTTATGGGCCGTGTATCTGCAGGTTTTTCACATCCAGATGACCTACATAATATAATCTCCGGAAATTGGCGGGAGGTCAAAGATTTGAGTATCGGCATCAGATTGCAGACTTGGCTTGAGGCAATTAATTGGTTTTTCGATAATCCATGGTTTGGTACAGGTGATGGAAGTCGTTCATTGGTGATTACGGAATCGCATGTCTTGCCTGACTATATTAAGTCAGAGTTTAGACATCTCCATAACTCAAATTTTGAAACTGTTGTTTCATATGGTGTAGTTGGTTTGGTATATGTTTATTTTCTGATGATTTACCCTGTATACAAAACAATGAAGAGCAATGCTCCCGTATTAATAAAAGCAATTTCAATAAGTTTCTTAGTATACTGGTTGATAATTAATAATTTTGAATCATTTTTATATATGCGTTCTGGGCAGTGGGTGTTCAATACATTTTTTGGTGCCATATATACATTCTCATTGCATAGCGATTTTGTTGAGTATCAAAATAAAAAAAATAGGGTTGGTGACATATGAAAGTCTTTATTGTTAGTTTAAATAATGCAACTCAACGTCGAAATAGGGTTAAGGAAGTCATGAATGACCTAGGTATTGAATTTGAATTTTTTGATGCTATAAATGGTTTTAATGGACTTCCTGAATTCTTATTAGAATGTCCCGATGATACTCATCGTAAAATATTCCGCAGTCGCCCTCTTACACCAGGTGAGAAAGGGTGTTATGCCAGTCATTATTTGCTCTGGGAAAAATGCATCGAGTTAAATGAGCCGATCATGATACTGGAAGATGACTTTTTACCGACAAAGTATTTCATGAGCATTTTTCCAGTACTCTCTTGCTTGCATGATAAATATGAATATTTGCGATTAGAGCCACAGATTGGAGATGCAACCGCTTTGGAGTTTTTTGATGGTCTGCAAATTTTATTTTGGCACAACAATGTTAGATCTACGACCGGTTACAGTATTAGTCCGAGTGGCGCAATGCGGCTTGTTAATCATAGTAAAAAATGGTTGTGCTCGGTTGATAATTTCATTGGTGAATCATATCGTACAGGGCTTAAAGCGACAGGTATATTACCTTACGCTATATATAGCCCTGATGATATGGAAAGTTGCATTCAAAATAAAGTAATCTTGGAAAAAGTTCCATTACATTTCAAGCTAACTCGAGAAATATATCGTTTTTATAGATTTGTGAGAATGCAAATTTGGAACTTAAAAGCTAAAGTATAAGGTTGTTAGTATGAATAAGTTAAATGAGACGGTTGATTTGGGAAATATTGAGGAAATTCATGCTATATGGTTGGGTGATTGCTTGCCACCACTGGCCCACGTTTGTATCGATGACTGGAGAAAACAAGGATATAAATATAGACTATGGCTAGAAACCGACTCAAAGATTAAATATTGGATTGATGGTTGTGAGTTTGCCAAAAAATGTTATGACAAAGGATTGTATGCTTTTGTTACAGATTATCTACGGCTAAAAATTTTAGCAGAAGAGGGAGGGCTTTATCTGGACACGGATGTAACCATAGATAAAAATCCTTTTCCATTATTTAAACAATATGATTTCTGTGTTGGTTATGAATCTGAATGTCAAGTTGGTACCGCGATGATTTATGCCAAGAAAAAGTCAACTCACTTAGCATCTTTAATTGATTTTTATGAAAATGAGATTATGGGGTCTGAGTTGTATATGGGACCTGACATCATGACATATATCATAGAAAAAGATGCACAGAATGATAACTTGAAAGTCTTCGAACAGTCATTTTTTTATGATTATAGTGGTGAAAAAATAAGTTATTTACCCAATCCACAAAGATATATGACCCACTGGTTTCAGCATAGCTGGAAGCGTTCCAAGGAATTGGTTTTTCTTAAGTCAAAGAGTAAAGGTATTTTGGGTTTTCTTTATGAGTATCAAAAAGAACTTTTTAGATTAAGGAAGTAAAACAAACCATTCAATACACATTTTATTTATTTTTAATTTTGTCTGGTTAAGATAATGAAAAAATTGATTGTTGATCTAGATGGCACGTTGACAATGGCTGATACTCCAGATTATAGACATGTCCTGCCTCGAGTTGATGTTATTGAGCAGCTTAGAACCTATAAAGATGACGGATTTGAGATAGTCATTTTCACGGCAAGAAATATGAGAACTTTTGATGGTAATGTTGGGAAAATAAATGTCCACACATTGCCCATCATTACAGAGTGGCTTGATACTCATCAGGTTCCATATGATGAAATTATTGTCGGTAAGCCGTGGTGTGGTAAATCAGGTTTTTATATCGATGATCGTGCTATTAGACCATCTGAATTTGCCACACTCTCGCCAGACGAGATCAGTACATTGCTGGAAAAGGAAAAAATATGTTCCTGATCATGTCTGCAGCGTATGTGAATCAAGACCTCGAGGCTGAATTCGGGAAAATCCCACCCAGTTTTTTGCCACTGGGTAATCGTCGTTTATTCAAACATCAAGTGGCGCTGGCCCCGAGTGGGACAGATATTTATTTGTCTGTTCCAGAAAGTTACAGATTGTCAGATAGTGACCTTGCATGGTTGACTGAGCAGGGGGTTAAGGTTATTTACATCCCCGTCGGACTTAGCCTTGGCGCTTCTCTGGTTGCTGCTGTTAATTTGAGTGAGTATCGCCAGGGAAGTTCTCTACATGTTCTTTATGGCGATACGTTATTCGGCCGACTCCCTACAGGGGAGAATATAGTTAGCGTTTCAAAGACTGAGTATTATTACAATTGGGCTACTCTAGAGCATGAGAATATTGATTGTATTGAAGATGAAAACCGCGATGTTGAAGGGCTAATAATAGATGGATATTTCAAGTTCCAGGACGCTAGGGAACTAATTCGATGTATTACTCAATGTAACTGGAGTTTTCTCGAAGGATTAAATCGGTATCATCATAAAGTTAGGTTAAATATAGTTAAATCAGATGGGTGGTTGGATTTTGGGCATGTAAATACATACTACAGATCAAAGGCTGAATTTACCACGCAACGTGCATTCAATGAGATTGTGATTACGCCATATTTTATTGAAAAATCTAGCGTCCATAATGTAAAAATTATGGCCGAGGCGGAGTGGTTTGAAAATCTTCCTTTTTCTTTACGTGGATACATCCCTCAGTTCTTGGGTGCATCAAAAAATGATGGTAGCGCTACGTATCGACTAGAGTATTTGCATAATACAGCGCTAAATGAGGTTTATGTCTTCTCTGCGTTACCCAGCTTTTGCTGGAAACCAATAATTAATAATTGCCTAGATTTTCTATTGGATTGTCAACGTGTTAAAAATACTGAAAAACAGCCTGCTAATCAAGTGAGCGAGTTATTTGGGGCGAAGACACTGAGTCGTATCAATGATTATTGCCAGTCAACAAATATATCACTTAATGAACATTGGAAATATAATGGTTTTCAGCCTGTATCCATTCAGGATTTATTAGATGTATGTAGTGTATATTTACCAAAGGATTGTGGGTTAGCGTCTGTACTGCACGGAGACTTCTGCTTCAGTAATATATTATATGATTTTCGTGCACAAAAAATAAAAGTGATTGATCCTAGAGGAATTACTGCTAACAATGAAATGACGATATATGGAGATGTTTCATATGACATCGCCAAGCTTAGTCATTCTATTCTTGGTTTGTATGATTGGATTATCGCTGGTTATTATGATGTAAACATCTCTGCAAGGGAGATAGAATTTAAAATCAAAGTCAGCAATTATGTGGATGATATTCAATCTTATTATATATCTCGCGTCGGTTCGGTATTTAGTATGCGGCCTGAGACTCTTTATGCGATGCAAATACATCTGTTTTTGTCTATGTTACCACTTCATGCTGATTGTAAAAAACGGCAAAATGCACTATTCGCAAATGCATTCCGTTTATTCCACATATTAAAGGGACTTAATTGATGATTGTTATTCCAATGGCAGGAATGAGTTCTCGCTTTTTTAAAGCGGGTTATGATAAGCCTAAATACATGTTGTCTGCACATGGTGCTACGCTATTTGAACACTCAGTTAATAGCTTTCATATGTATTTTGAAGATACGCCTTTTTTGTTTATTGTTCGTGATGTTTACAATACTGAATATTTTGTAAAAGAAATGGCCACCAAGATGGGGATCAAGAATTTTTTCATTTCTACACTTTCAAAAGAAACAAGAGGGCAAGCTGAAACGGTAGCGATTGGACTGCTTGATTTTATCAAAAATCATGCTCCATACCTAGGTTCTATCACAATATTTAATATCGACTCTTTCCGTCACAATTTCACCTTTCCAGATATCATTGAGAATTGTGATGGATATCTAGAGGTTTTTAAAGGTGATGGTGATAATTGGTCTTTTGCAAAGCCATTAAAAGAAGGTAGTACAGAAGTTGTGCTGACGGCTGAAAAAAATAAAATATCAGATTTGTGTAGTACCGGATTATATTTTTTTGCGAAATGCAATGACTATTTAGATGCTTATAAAAAATATGAGGCGTTGCCTACAGCGCAATGGGATAGAGGGGAGTTATATATAGCTCCAATGTATAATATAATGATAAAAGAGGGTAAAAAGATCCATTATAATTTGATCGAACGAAAAGAGGTTATTTTCTGTGGCGTGCCAAGCGAATACCTTAATTTCCTTTCTCAGGATGCAGTAAATGAAAATAAATGATCAAGATATTACGTTCGTTGTACAAGGTCCGGTGCAGGCAAGTAAGGCTCGTTCTCAAATTGATGGGGTCACATCGCAGTGTCTGAAGTCTATTAGAACGCACTTTCCTACATCCACAATCATATTGTCTACATGGAAAGGTCAGAATATTGATGGTTTGGATTTTGATCAGGTTTTACTATTGGAAGATCCTGGTCAAAATATCATCATGAATGATGGTGATGTTATAAAACTAAATAATAATAGGCAACTATATGGCGTACACATGGGGCTTGCCATGGTGACAACCCCTTATGCCGTGAAAATTCGTAGTGATAATTTAATTACCGGGCGTGGCTTTCTTGAATTGTATCAGAAATATGTAAATGTTCAGCGGGATTGTGATTTCTGCTATTTAGAGAATAGAGTAATTACTAGTAGTGCATTTTTTATTTCATCACATTATGGTAAGCCTGTTTTTTTTCATAAGAGTGATCTCTTCGATTTTGGTCAGACAAGCGATTTATTAAAAATTTGGCCTCAAAAACTGCTTGGGCAACTTAAATTCAACTTAAAATCTGGATATAAAGAGCGCTATCCCGCAACAGAACAGTACTTTGTACTACATTGGCTATCAAAATTGCTTAATAAGGAGTTGAAAATAAATAATAAAGCTAATGATGATGCCGGTTTGGGTAAGAGTTTTTGGTCGCGATTTTTAGTAAATAATTTTATTGTTGCGACTCCAGATTTGTTATCACTAGATGTAACTACTCGATTTTACAATAGAGGTAATAAATCACTAGAGATCGATTTGGCTGATTGGTTATTTCTGGCTGGTTTGGCTAAAAAACCTACTGATTATAAACGAATATATAGGTCTTACAGAAACGTGTCGGGGTATTTAATTAGGTTGTTAATTGATAACGTTAAGTTTAATTAAAAAACATTTTATTAATAACTAATGGGGCTAAACTATTCATGGTGAGTTATTTTAACCGGCGGACTTGTTTTAAAAAAATAAGATCAGTGGCACTTTGTTTTTTTATGGCGGTTTTTTTTATTTCTTTGGAAGTTGTTTTCAGAAAAATTTATTCTATGGAGGCTGTGGGGCGAATAATAGAGTCACTATTATATGCTTTCCTCTTGTTACTTATTGTGAGATTTTCTAAGTATAAAGCCTCAACATATATTTCAGTATATATAATTACATCTTCTTTTTTGTTTCAGTTGTGTCATTATGCAGTATATCACTCTTGGCTATCGGCGATTGAAATTTATCTTTTCTTCGAAAAGATTAATGAGGTTTTTGTTTCTGCAGTCGAATTGACCGAAATTCTAATTCTTCCATGCTTAATATCTGCAGTGGTCTTGTTTTCATCCTTGTATACCTCTCAATTAAGACGAAATCTCTCCGAGAGGCAAAGTTATTTTTATGATATTCTCTTGGTGATCTTTATCTTGATCCCTATCTTGCAAGTGCTATTTTCTAATAGTATGCAAGACGCATCTCCAAGTCTAAGATATTCTGTTATTAAGGCTCAATACAAAGTTAACGGATATTTTTTTGCACGAACTTTACCAAACCAGTTATTTGGAATGGGAATGAATACTTCTTGGAGTAGGGATGAGCCTGTCTCTATGAATGGCTGGGAGAAAGATGATAATTCCATAAAGAATATAGTTATAATTATGGGGGAGAGTCAAAATTCAGATAATATGGGTGTTTTTGGCTATAAGAAAAATACCACACCATTTTTATCAAAAATGACTGATGTCGCTGTAATAAAAAAAACATACGCAGCAGGCACATTTACGGATGTGTCACTACCTACGTTCTTCAATATGATTGATTCCCCTGATGGAACTCAGCATATATTTTCTTGGAAGTCTAACCTGTTTAGATTAGCTAAGAATCATGATTACAAGACTCATTTTTTTAGTGCTCAAGCTCGTGATACCATGGCATTGATGAGCCGCTTAGGACTACAGTATATTGATGATTTTAAGGATCCGTTATGGTTGGGATATGATGCTAACTCAAGTGCACAAGATAATGAACTATTACCATTACTAGATGATGTTAATATCTCAGGGGGGCGGAATTTCGTGATTATACACCAAATAGGTTCCCATGGGCCTTACTCTACGCGAACATTAACCAATGAAAAGCATTTTGGTAGTGCAAGTCTGGAGGATGAGTATAATAATAGTGTTTTAAAAACAGATAATTTAATTAGATCTGTATATGAGAAGCTGATCACTTTTACAAGTGATAATTGGTTGTTGATTTATACATCAGATCATGGACAATATGTTAAGGACGGTGCATTTGGTCATGGTTCATTAAGCAACTCCTCGCATTACATAGTACCCACAGCAATTTTTAGCAATCATAATAGTAAATTTAGGATGATAAATGAAAAACTATCGCCATGTAATAGAATATTTCATCATCAAGTATCATCCTTGATTGTTAACGCAATGGGATATATCGAGCCTATAAAAAAATGTGACACTGGTATCGTTAATGGCTCTAGACTTGATGGCTCTGCTGGCTTTAAAGTTATAAGACAATAGATTATGCGTAGAAATCATATATGTGAATGTGATTAATATTATGTGGTGGTACGTTGTAGAGCGTTAATTATTTAAATAATTAAGTAGGCATTTGAAAGTCATATGGTAAAAGTCAACTATAATCTGGCATTATTGCTTGGTATTGGGATATCCGTACTGTTTTTTTTATCTCAAATAATTGGTGGCGACCAGACCCAGATGCTCTACAAAGGTTACCTTGGGGCCTATGAGGGGGTCTGGCTCAGCTATGGCAATGCGGCGAGTGCGGTGGGCAATGTGCCGGGGAGCTTGTCGGCCTGGCTGATTGGCGGGCCGCTGCTGCTGTGGGATTCTCCCTATGCCCCCATGGTGTTGCTGCTGGCGATGCGGTTGGTCGGATTCCTGCTGTTTGATGCGGTGATCCGTCAGGTGTTTGATGACAGGGTGCGCCTGCTGTTTCTGGTGCTCTGCTGGCTCAACCCCTGGTTCCAGTACGAGAGCCTGCTCTACAACCCCTCCTATCTGTTCCTCTTCTCGGCCATGCACTGCTGGTCGGCCTGGCATATGCGCGAGCGGGCCTCCTTCTGGCACATGATCGTCCACCTGCTGGCCATCGGCATGGCGATGCAGCTGCACTACTCCTGGCCGCTGCTGGCGGTGATGTCCACCTATCTGTTCTGGCGCCGCATTCTCAAGGTGAGCTGGAGCGGGGTGGTGGTCGCTACCCTGCTGATCGGTGCTTCCCTGATCCCCTACGCCATGGAAGTGATGAGCAACAGCCATATTACCCAGAACGTCGATCCCGAGGCGCGCCAGCGCTATATCGGCTGGGGGCTGGTGCATGTCTATCCGGTGCTGAAATCAGTGCTCTACTGGCTGCGTTACGGCTCCTGGCTGTTTGCCAGCAAGCTGGTCAATGACACCCAGTTCATCTGGCTGGCGGGGCACGAATATCTGCAGATGGCGGTAGTCTGGCTTTGGCGGGTGGTGATTTACGGGGTAGGCTCGGCGACCGTATTGCTGGCGGCCAAGGCCAACTGGCAGCTGTGGTGTGAACTCAAGCCGCGTCTGCTGCGCAGCGACCGTGCTCCAGTGGATGGTGAAAGCTGGCTCGGTCTCTATGCGCTGGCGGCGGTGCTGGCGGTGCTGGTGAGTGCGGCGCTCTCGCCCATCATCTTCAACTATTGGCACCTGATGCTGATCTTCCCCTACGCCCTGTTCCCGATCCTGCTGTTGCTGGTGCGCTGGAGCCGCCGTTACCCGCAGTGGGTTGGCAAGGGGCTGCTGGCAGCAACCCTGTTCTGCACCGCGGTGAACCTGATCGCGGCGTGCGACAGCACCAAGTTCTCCTATCAGGCGGACTACAAAACCCAGGTGCTGGAGTATCTGCAAGAGATGAAGCTGCAACCCAAACAGTGAGTCATCCAAGGCCAGCTCCCCTATCTCGGGGGGCTGGCTATCACTATTCGAAACGGTCCATATGGGCAAAGCTTTTGGCTTCGGCAACCCAACCCTCACGCCCCTGCTTGTCCCGAATTTTTACCCACCACTGGTTCTGCGGTGACCGGCCGTATCTGATCTCTTTGCGCGCATAGTCATAATCGAGAATGTAGGTTTTGCCCTTGTACCAGAACAGGCTATTGCCTTCGCCCAGTCCGCCGAGGATATAAAGCGTTTCCCCTGCCTTCATATTCAACAGCGGCCCTTTGCCCTCTTTGCTGTAGCCCAGCTTGACCGACCTGAGTATCTCGACGATCCCCGGTTGTTCGGTAATGACGACCCCGGTCAGTCCTTCCACCTGCTGGCCGCGGGGTAGCCGGAACAGTGCTTTGGCCGTCAGGGATGGTTCGGCTCTGACGATCACCTCTTGCTTGGTGGTCCATGTCTTATAGGTGCAACCTTCAAACGGGCTGCGCCCCCAGTCGTAATAGGGCAGGCGCGGCTTTTCATCAGAATTTACGCTCGTGGCAAACAACGACAACAACAGCAAAAACAGTCTCATGAATCTACCTGTCCGGCGGGGCGCTCATCCGCCGGTTTGATGAATGGGGCCGCACTATATCTCAAGAGACCAAAATCCATCAAAGCAGCGGAATTATTGATTTTCACTTCAATAAAACGGGGCCCATTGGTCATGGGAGTCGGGGGCGAAAGAGGTCGAAGCGCGGCGGGAGCGGATAGCCCGCTCATTTGCCTTGTGCCATGCTGATGGCTATCAGGGCATCGGGTCGGCACTTATGGGCATCTCTCGTTCGGGCACGCGTTTGGTATTACTGCTATCGACACTTCTTCTCCCTCTTATACCCATCAGCCAAGCCGTGGCGATCAACGCGCCCCTGCGGGGATGTGTCTTCCAGTTGGCGCCGCTGGTCATCATTGATCAGCAGGGCGAGGTCTCCGGGCCGGTGATCGACTACTTTCGCCGTCATATCGAACCCGCGATCGGGCGTACCATCGAGTGGCAGGGGCTCAATGTGGCGCGGCTGCTCAGCAACCTCGAGAGCGGCGAGTGCGATCTGACCCCGCTGCTGAGTTACAGCCCCGAGCGTGCCCGTCACTTTCGCTATATCGACCCCCACCTGTTGCTGCTGCGGCCGGTGCTGGTGGTACTGGTGCCATCGCGACTTCACTCGGTCGAGCGGCAGGAAGATCTCTACGGCACTACCATCGGCTGGTCGAGTCAGGCGATCGTGCCGCCGCTGTTGCAGCATCCGCAGATCCACATCGACACCCTCTCCCAGCTCAGCTGGGAGCATGGCAACATGCAGAAGTTGCTGCGTGGGCGCATCGATGCCGCGCTCTTCTCCAACGATATTTCCGCCAACCATTTTCGTGCCAAGCTCCCTGCGGCGACCCGCCTCATCTACCTGCCGGTCACCCCGCTGCAGGTGCATATCGTGCTGAACAAGTCATTGGGGGATGGCAATCCCGAGCTGGTGCAACAGATGCGTCAGATGGTGGAGCGGGTGCCGCTCGCCTCGCTGGTGGAGCCAACCCCGCGGCTGTGGGGGCGTTGAGAGGGGGTTGCGTGCAATAATCTACAAGTCCAAGGCCCGCTTCTGGTGTATCTATAACCCATGAATACCACCGATTCCCTTATCCGCTACTGGCAATCCCCGCACCTGCCGGGGGTCGAGCTGTCACACTCCCACCACAGGGCGTTCAGCTATGGCCGCCATGTCCATCTCGACTACCATATCGGGCTGGTGCAGCGGGGTGGCCAGAAGTTTATCCACAAGGGAAACAGCCACCATCTGGTGCGCGGGGTGCTCTCTACCGTCAACCCGGACGAGGTGCACGACGGCCTCAGCCTGTTGCCGGAAGGGTATGAGGTGCGGGTCTTCGCCATCGATCCGCAGCAGCTGGCGCTCTGGCTGCCGGAGCAGCCGGAACCCTTCTTCGACAAGGGATTGCAGAGCCGCCCCGACCTCTATCAGGGTTTTGCCCAGCTGCACGGCTATCTCGACAACCCCAAGGCCGATGGTCTGCTGATCGAGAGCCAGCTGCTTGCCCTGCTGGGGGAGCTGCTGCATCTGGCCCCCGAGGTACACCAGCTGGCCGATCCCCAGTTGCGATTCCTGCGCGACTACCTGATGGCGGCCCTCGACGAGCCCCACTCGCTGGAAGAGCTGGCGGGGCTGCTCGGGCTCGATCGTTTCGCCTTCCTGCGCCAGTTCAAGAAGCGTAGCGGCATGACCCCCTACGCCTGGCTGAAACGGCTGCGGCTGGAGCAGGGCAAGCGGTTGCTTGCGAGCGGCATGGCGGTGAGCGAGGTGGCGCTGGCGGTCGGCTTCTTCGATCAGAGTCACTTCCACCACGGTTTTCGCCAGGCATTCGGTCTGACACCCGCCGAATTTCGTGCCCAGATGCAATCTTTTACAAGCCGCGCCCCCCGCTGATCCGCCATGCTGGCTCTCCGTCGTTAAAGCGAGAGTTGTTATGCTGACCAGTCTGTTCGTTACCCTCGGCCTGATGCACCTGATTGCACTGGCCAGCCCCGGCCCCGATTTCGCCCTGATCCTGCGTACCAGCCTGCACCGGCCGACCGCCCTTGGCGCTGCGCTGGGCATCTCGCTGGCGATCATGGTGCACGCCACCCTGAGCCTGACCGGGATCAGCATGCTGATCGCCAGTCACCCGCTGCTGTTTATGGTGATCAAGTGCTGCGGCGCCCTCTATCTGGGCTGGTTGGGGTGGGGCGCCCTGATGGCGGCTCGCCAGCAGAGCAGTACCGTGATGGCCAGCGCCGCCAACGAGCTGCGCGGCTGGGGCAGGGGCGTGCGCACTGGCCTTGCCACCAATCTGCTCAACCCCAAGGCGCTGGTGTTCTTTATCGGTCTGCTGGCCGCCATGGTGACGCCAGAGGTGGATGGAATGACCCGCAGCCTGCTGGTGGGCGAGCTCTTCATCATCTCCCTCTGCTGGTTCGGGCTGCTGGCGTGGAGCCTCTCCACCGATCGTGCCCAGCGCCTGCTGCTGCGGGTACAGCGGCCGCTCAATCTGGTGACCGGCGTGCTGTTTGCGGTGGTCAGCCTCTCCATTCTGGCGAGCATGGGGGCCGAGCTGGTGGCCTGACGTGTCGGCGCATGGGCCTATACTCCAACAAGGTTTACCTGTCAGGAGTGCCCGGCCATGCGTCTACTGCCTCTTTGCTGGTTGCTGGGGATGACCCCGGCGCTGGCGGCCCCGGTTCAGCTCAAATTGCTGGAGTGGGGCTATCTGCCTGCGGGTTATGAACAACAGTTTGCCGACTACGCCAAAGCCCATGGGGTGGAGGCGACGGTCAGCCGGATCGAGCCGCTGCTGACCGATTTCGACAGCGTCTACCGCGCCCTGCGCACCCGCAGCGCCGATGTGGTGCTGCCGACCAGCTACTTCTACAAGGCCCATCACCAGCCGCTGTTCAAGCTGCTGCTCCCCATCGATTTCAGCCGCCTGCAGCACTACCCCGAGGTGAAGCCTGCCCTCAAGAACACCGAGTATGACAAGCAGGGGGAGCGCAACTACTCGGTGCCCTTCTCCTACGCCATGTTCAGCCTCGCCTATGACAGCAAGCAGGTGCCGCAAGCGCCCACCAGTTGGCAGGTGTTTGCCAACAGCTCGCCGCCAGGCCAGTTTGCCGAGTTCTGCGACCAGTTCGAGCCGCTGCTCTTTTCGGTGCTGCTTTCGCTGGGCAAGTCGCCCGCCCTGTTTGCCAGCGGCGAGATGCTGGCCGACAAGACCTTGCAGCAAGAGGTGGAGCAGCAGCTCTCGCAGCGGCTGCGAGCCAGTCGCGGCTTCTGGTTCAATCAGGCCAACCGCTGCGAGGATCTGCGCCAGCAGACCTTTGCCACCACCTGGGGGCTGGAGCTGGTGGAGTGCAACAAGCAGAACGATCAGCAGTGGCGGATCGCTATGGTGCAGGAGGGGGCCATCTATGCCCTCGATGCGATCTCCATCGCCCGCCATGTCGGGGATGATCCCGCTCGGCTCAAGGCCACCTACCTGCTGGTGGATTTTCTGCTGAGCGCGCCGCTGCAACGCCAGATGCTGGTGGGCACGCCCACCATCTCGGCCAGCAATATGGCCTCCCGGCCGCCCCTCAGCCCGCAGGAGCAGGCGGTGCTGCCGGATCGCCCGCTGCCGGAGTTTGACGAGCGGCTGCTGGTGCCCGCGCTGCCCGCCCATATCAAGAATCGCTACAAACGGATGGTGCAGCAGGCGATCGTCGCCAGCGGCAAAGAGGGGCTGGTCAAGCAGTGCCCCTGGGATCTCGATAACTGATGAATGAGCCTGCCGCTTCTCCGGTGGCAGGCAAGTTTGCGCAAGATGGATGATGATCGGTCATCGCCCGTTCCAGGGCATTTCCCCGTTCAACTCACGCCGCTCGCGGGCTCGCATCGTTTGAAAAAACTGTGCGCTTCCCGCAGTCCCATTGAGCCGGATTAAACAATCGAACCCTCGCCAGATTGCCGTCCATATCCTGGCTGACCCTGTACAAAAGTGCCTCAATTGTGACAACTTGGATGTGAGCTGAACAATCCTGATCTGTTGCTTGTGGGAAGGTGATGAATAGGTTATTTCTCTGTGACATTGGCGGCATCCGGCACGGGTTCTCCAGCCATGTGGTGCGAAATCCACAGCAAAAACAAACAGTAAAATGCAGGAGCAAATATGAAAAAGGTCGTGATGGTTGCCGTGGCCGCGGCGCTGCTGGGTGGCTGCGCCGTCAAGAATCAGGTCTCCCACAGCTTGCAGGCGATCCCGCTGACTGCCTTCCAGCAGAGCGAGAGCAACCCCAATCAGCGCGTCTACAAGGAGCCGGGCGTTGACCTGCGCCAATACAATGAGGTGTTGCTCGATCCGCTGCAGTTTATCCGGCAGGAGAACGGCCAGTGGTATCTGCTGACCGCCAACGAACAGAACCAGATTGGCCGCTACTACCACGACAAGTTCCAGAGCGAGCTAATCAAGCAGGGCGTCAAGATCGCCACCGCCCCCGGCCCGAAAGTGATGCGGATCCAGGCCGCCGTCACCAACTTCGACCTGACCCGCCCCGACCCCAAGCTGCGTGACCTGCTGCCGGCCAAGATCGCCATCAATGTCACCCGCGAAGTGATCGGCAAGGAGCCCTATCTGCTCAAGGTGGGCAGCATGGCCCAGCTGCTCGACTCCCAGAGTGGCAAGCTGCTGGTGCGGGTGATGGATGCCCGCGAGAGCACGGATACCACCCACAAGGATGAGCCCATCACCGCCGGGGAGATGGAGAAGATGATCGACCAGTGGGCGGCCAGCCGCGCCAAACAGCTGGCGGACAATCTGGGGAAATAAGAGCGGGAAACAAGAGCGGAAAATCAGCCTCAGAAAACCGGTGCAGACAGATCGAGAGAGGGAGCCTGCGGCTCCCTATTTTGTCTCCATTATTCGTCATCACCACGGTTGCTGATATGGCTGCACAGCCCTTGCCGAATGGGGAATCTGCCCGCAGCCGAGTCCGCCGTTTCGCCGTCAGCGGGGAAACTGGCAGCCGATTTCTGCTTTTCTCATCCGCATTCAGGCAGTTAGGATGACCCTTCCCGTGACTGCATCCGCATAGAAAAGGAACCGCTATGAATCGCCACCCCTGCATCAAACACTGGAGCGAGCTGCAAGAGCAGACGCCGCGCTACTACTCCGGCAGTCAGGAGCCCCTTTCTCGCGGCTGCGCCCTCGGCAAGCACTTCGGCTTTAGCCGCATCGGCATTCACCACGAGATTGTCGAGCCGGGCCATCGCACCAGCTGGCCCCATGCCGAAAAGACCGAGGACGAGTTTGTTCACGTGCTGGAAGGGACGCCGGATGTCTGGCTCGATGGTGTGCTCTATCGGCTGCAACCGGGGGACTCGGTCGGTTTCAAGGCCGGTGACGGGCTGGCCCACGCCTTTATCAACAACACCGAAGAGACTGTCCGGCTGCTCTGCATCGGCGATACGGATCGGGAGGACAACCGCATCCACTACGCCGTGCATCCCGAGCGCAATATCACCCTCGGCAAGCTGCACTGGGATGACGTACCCGCGCGCGAGCTGGGTGATCACGACGGCCTGCCCGACAAGCTGCGCGAGAGCAACGGCCCCTTCTAGGGCGGAGCTTTTCTGCGCACCAGCCCAGCACCACCCGATATGAAAAAGCCTGCCGCTTGGCATAATTCTGATCAGTTAAGGAGCCATTGACCGATCCTTCTGTTGTGTGAAAATCCGAAACCTGTTGATTGGTTTCGGATTTTTTATGCGTATCGACCAGGCTCTCGATTTCCTGCACGCCAGCAATGCTGCTCAGTTTGAGTCACTCTCAGACCTCATTCCTCCCGAGCTCATCACGACGCAGCTCGCCGAAGAGAATGTCGTGACCCTGCGTCGCCGCCGCATGCCCATGGAGCGTCTGGTCTGGGCCATCATCGGCATGGCTATCTTCCGCCACGTTCCCATGACTCAGCTGGTCAATCAGCTCGATATCCTGTTGCCCGGCGACCGCCCCTTTGTCGCCCCCAGCGCCTTCCTGCAAGCTCGCCAAAAACTGGGGGACAAGAGCATCGAACGCCTGTTTCACGAGACCGCTTCGCGCTGGCAGCAGCAGGCCAATCATCCCGGTTGGGCCGGGCTGCAACTGCTCGCCGTCGATGGCGTGATGTGGCGCACACCCGATACCCCGGACAATGCCGCCGCCTTTGCCAAGCCCGGCACCCTGCATGGCGAGACCGCCTATCCGCAGGTGCGCATGCTCTGTCAGATGGGGCTGACCAGCCACCTGCTTGTTCAGGCGGTCATGGAGAGCTGCGCCGTCAACGAGATGGTGTTGGCCGAGCAGCTTGTCGCGCGCACACCAGACCACTCGCTGACTCCGTTCGACAAGGGGTTCTACTCCCTCGGTCTGCTCCACACCTGGCAAACCACTGGCAGCGAGCGGCACTGGCTGCTGCCACTCAAAAGAGGCACCCAATACGAGATGGTGCGCAAGCTGGGGCGTCAGGATGCACTGGTCTTACTGAAAACCAGCCCACAGGCGAGGAAGAAGTGGCCGCAACTGCCAGAGACGCTAGAAGCCCGTTTGCTGACCCGCAACACCAGCGGCAAGGAGCGCCAAGTATTGACCTCCATGGTCGACCCGATGCGCTTCCCGGGGGCCGACATCGTTGAGCTCTACAGCCACCGCTGGGAAATCGAGTTGGGCTATCGGGAGATGAGGCACAGCCTGCAACAACACCGGCTGACCCTGCGCAGCAAGAAGGCGGCGGGGATACGGCAAGAGCTGTGGGGCGTGCTGCTGGCGTACAACCTGCTGCGCAGCCAGATGGTAAAAATGGCGGCGAGTCTGAAGGGATACACGGTGAGTCAGCTGAGTTTTCACATGGCGTCGGTCTATCTTATCCATGAACTGAGCTGCATGCCGTACCTGTCACCGGGGAGTATCCCGAAGCAGGTGGCGGAGCTGGATAAGCAGGCGGGGCAGTTTGTATTACCGACCCGAAGGGAGCGGAGTTACCCCCGCAGTGTGAAGGCAAGACCACAAAAGTATGCGGTGCAAAAAGCCAATAAAAACAATGCCAGTCAGGCTTAACTGACTGGCATTACGCTCATCGAGCGGGGCTTTTGCATTCAGAAAGGCCGGATAAATCAGGCTTTCCACGCTTTCCAAGTGTTGATCAGACCGTTGGTGGAGCAGTCGTGGCTGGTGACAGCCTCGTTGTTGCCCAGCTCCGGCAGGATCTTGTTGGCCAGCTGTTTGCCCAGCTCCACACCCCACTGGTCGAAGGAGAAGATGTTCCAGATTGCGCCCTGTACGAAGATCTTGTGCTCGTACATGGCGATTAGGGCACCCAGGGTTTTCGGGGTCAGGCTCTTGAACAGGATGGAATTGGTCGGGCGGTTGCCTTCGAACACCTTGAACGGCACCAGATCCTTGACCTGCTCCAGGGTTTTGCCAGCCGCCAGAAACTCGGCTTCAACCTCTTCCTTGCTCTTGCCGAAGGCCAGTGCCTCGGTCTGGGCGAAGAAGTTGGCCAGCAGTTTCGGATGGTGGTCACCGATCGGGTTGTGGCTGATGGCTGGTGCCAGGAAGTCACAGGGGATCAACTTGGTGCCCTGATGGATCAGCTGGTAGAAGGCGTGCTGGCCGTTGGTGCCCGGCTCACCCCAGATGATGGGGCCAGTCTGGTAGTCAACCGGCTTGCCGTTGCGATCCACGTACTTGCCGTTGGATTCCATGTTGCCCTGCTGGAAGTAGGCAGGGAAGCGGTGCATGTACTGATCGTACGGCAGAATGGCTTCGGACTCGGCACCGTAGAAGTTGTTGTACCACAGGCCGATCAGCGCCAGCAGTACCGGCACGTTCTGCTCATAGGAGGCAGTTGCGAAGTGCATGTCCATCTCGAAAGCGCCTTGCAGCAGGGCTTCGAAGTTCTCGAAACCGACAGACAGGGCGATGGGCATGCCGATGGCAGACCAGGAGGAGTAGCGGCCGCCAACCCAGTCCCAGAATTCGAACATGTTGTTGGTGTCGATGCCGAACTCGGCCACGGCCTTGCCGTTGGTGGAGAGGGCTGCGAAGTGCTTGGCAACGTGGGCCTTGTCACCGGCGATGTTGATGAACCAGTCGCGGGCGGTCAGGGCGTTGGTCATGGTCTCCTGGGTGGTGAAGGTCTTGGAGGCCACCAGGAACAGGGTGGTTTCCGGATCGATCTTCTTCAGGGTCTCGGCGATGTGGGTGCCATCGACGTTGGAGACGAAGTGCATCTGCAGATGGTTTTTGTAGGGGCGCAGTGCCTCGGTGATCATTACCGGGCCCAGATCGGAGCCACCGATACCGATGTTGACCACATGCTGGATCGCTTTGCCGGTGTAGCCTTTCCACTCGCCGGAGATGATCTTCTCGCAGAAGCCCTTCATCTTGGCCAGTACGGCGTTCACTTCCGGCATCACGTCCTTGCCATCGCACTCGATGGGGCGGTCGGAGCGGTTGCGCAGGGCCACGTGCAGTACGGAGCGGCCTTCGGTCATGTTGATCTTGTCGCCATTGAACATGGCATCGATCGCGCTGCGAAGATCGGTCTCTTTGGCCAGATCAACCAGCAACTTGAGGGTTTCTTCGGTGATCAGGTTCTTCGAGTAATCAACCAGGATGTCGCCGCCGAAGGTAAGGGAAAACTTGTCAAAGCGCTTCGGGTCCTGTGCGAACAGATCCTTGAGTCGGGTCTCTTTGTTTGCTGCAAAGTGGGCTTCCAGTGCCTGCCAGGCCTGGGTTTGGGTTGGATTGATATTTTTCATAGGATTCCTGAAATGCCAAGTTGTGTTTGAACCTTGCAGGCAAGGTCCCGCCAAACCTTATTATCCGAGCATTATAGCGAGCCGATCGGGCGGCCCGTGTAACAGAGTTTTACCGATTGTCTTTTACCGCAATGGGTCACTGTCGGGAGCATACAACCAGAACATTGGGATTATGTGTCACGAAAGCAAGGCGGATCTTGCGCTTGCTCATGATTGGGGCCACCCCGATAGCCTGAAATTGTTTTCATCCGGTTGGCGTGGTTATGCATCGACATTGCCATGGGCTGGGGCCAGAAACGACAATGCCAGCCCGAGGGCTGGCATTGTCTGTTGCAGCAGAACCGCGATCACGCCTGCGGTTTTTGCATGTGCATCACCATCTGCGGGAAGGGAATTTCGATCCCTTCGGCATCAAAGGTCAGTTTCACCTTCTCGTGGAAGTCGAACCAGACACCCCAGTAGTCAGCGGTTTTCACCCAGGGGCGCACCACGATATTGACCGAGGAGTCGGCCAGCGCGGCAACGGCGATGGTAGCGGCCGGATCTTTCAGGATGCGCGGCTCTTCGCTTACCAGACGCTCCAGGATCTGTTTGGCCTTGCGCAGGTCAGAACCGTAGCCGATGCCAAAGGTCATATCGACGCGGCGGGTATCCATACGCGAGTAGTTGACGATGGTGCCGTTGAGGATGGCGGAGTTCGGGACTACCACCATCTTGTTGTCACCTGAGGTGAGGGTAGTGGTAAAGAGCTGAACGGACTGTACTACACCCGCGGTACCTGCCACTTCGATAAACTCGCCCGCCTTGATGGGGCGGAAGATGATCAGCAGGAAGCCGGCAGCGAAGTTGGAGAGCGAGCCTTGCAGCGCCAGACCGATGGCCAGACCGGCGGCACCGATAATGGCGACGAAGGAGGCGGTCTGCACGCCGACACGGCCCAGCGCGGCGATCACTACGAACACCAGAATGGCGTATTTGAGGATGCTGCCGACGAAGTGGGTGACTGTGGTGTCCAGCTTGCGGGCCTGCATCACCTTGACCACGCCACCGCTGATGAGGTTGGCGGCGATATAGCCGACCAGCAGGGTCAGCAGGGCGGCGGCGATATTGACGCCGTATTCGATCAGCAGTCCCTGATTATTGACCAGCCAGGTCTGCGCTTCGGTAATGATTTCGGGTTCCATAGGATGTCCTGTCAGGTTCTAAAAGGTTTATGGTGGATAAATCTAACACCGCAGCGCGACAGTACGGGTCGCATCTGGTACTTCTTTTCTGCCATAAAAACCTGACACAAAAAAGAAGGGAGGCCAAAGCCTCCCTTCTTTTTGCTGAATGATGCGAAAAAACCATCAGCTCTGCAGCAATTGGCTGCGGATAAATTGCCACTGATCTTCGAAACCGGCGGTCGGCTTGAGCTTGAACTCGGAGCGCACGAACTGGCTGATGCGGCCTTCGGTGTAGGCCAGCAGCAGATTGGCCAGCATGGTCTCGTCGAGCTGGAAGCCTTGACCCTCGCGCAGCCGCTTTTCGCGCAGTACCTGCTTGATCTGGGTCTCCAGCTTGTCAAACAGGATGCTGATGCGATCCCGCAGCCGGTCGTGCTCGCCCAGCAGGGCATCGCCATTGAGGATGCGGGTGATGCCGGGATTGCGCTCGGCGAACACCAGCAGCAGCTGCAGGATGTGGTGGCAGCGCGCCATGGTGTCTTTCTCTTCCGCCATGATCAGATTGACCCGTGACAGCAGGGAATCCTCGATAAAGTCGATCAGCCCTTCGAACATCCGCGCCTTGCTGGGAAAGTGTCGATAGAGGGCTGCTTCAGAGACGCCGACCTCGGCCGCCAGACGGGCCGTGGTGATGCGCTGGCCGGGACTGGTTTCCAGCATATGGGCGAGCGCCTGCAGGATCTGATCGCGCCGACTCTGTTTCTGATTACTGCTTGCCATGGATTCCCCTAAAAAAAACAATGGCTTGATTCTGTTATTAGACACCGCCCATCAGGCTGGTGTGGTCTGTTATTGGCGACCAGAAGAACCAAAACCACCTTCACCCCGTTCGCTCTGGTTGAACTCATCGACCAGTTGGAAGCTGGCCTGAACTACCGGCATGATCACCAGCTGGGCGATGCGCTCGCCGGGTTGCATGGTGAACTCATCCTTGCCGCGGTTCCAGACCGAGACCATCAGCTGACCCTGATAGTCGGAATCGATGAGACCGACCAGGTTGCCCAGCACGATGCCGTGCTTATGGCCGAGACCGGAGCGGGGCAGAATGGTGGCACACAGACCCGGATCCTGGATGTGGATGGCCAGACCGGTCGGTACCAGAGTTGTATCGCCCGGAGCCAGAGTCAGCGGTGCATCCAGCAGAGCGCGCAGGTCCATGCCGGCAGAGCCGGGAGTAGCGTAGGCGGGCAGCGGGTACTCGGTACCGATACGGGCATCCAGAATCTTCAGTTCAATTTGTGTTGTCATGAATCGCTTTTTCAGTTGGATCTTGTGTTGGCGCCCCTCTTGGCAAGGCGGGGCGCCGTGAGTCTTGTTCTTTCGGGACGCTTAGCGCCGATAGTGACACGCAATCAGGGCAACCAGATGACGGGCCAGCGTCAGCTTGTCGGCCAGCGGCAGAGGCGCCTGGCCCCCTTGCCAGAACACGGTCAGGGCGTTGTCATCGGCGTTGAAGCCTTGCCCCTCGCGGGATACATCGTTGGCGGCGATCATGTCCAACCGCTTTCGCTGCAATTTATCGAGGGCGTATTGTTCCACATCCACGGTTTCGGCGGCAAATCCGACAGTGAAGGGTTTATCTGAAAGGGCGCCGACGGCAGCAATGATGTCGGGGTTTTTCACCAGCTTCACCACCATCTGATCGTTGTCACCGCTCTTCTTTATCTTCTGGCTGGCGACCTGCTCGGGGCGATAGTCAGCAACCGCGGCGCAGCCGATGAAGAGGTCGCATTCGCCCACCCGGCTCATTACTGCCTGGTGCATCTGCTCGGCGCTCTCGACATCGACGCGGGTGACCCCTGCCGGAGTGGCCAGCGCTACCGGGCCGCTCACCAGCGTCACTTCTGCGCCCGCTTCACGAGCGGCGCGGGCGATGGCGTAGCCCATCTTGCCGGAGCTGTGGTTGCTGATGTAGCGGACCGGATCGAGCGCCTCGCGGGTCGGGCCGGCGGTCAGCAGCAGCTTGACGCCCGCCAGCAAGGGCTCGGCGGCCAGCTGCTGGCAGCAGCGCTCCACCAGTTCGAGGGGGTCCAGCATCCGGCCCGGGCCCACATCGCCACAGGCCTGGCTGCCGGCATCCGGTCCCCACAGCAGAATGCCGCGGCTGGCCAGGGTCTTGAGGTTGGCCTGGGTGGCAGCGTTGAGATACATCTGCTGGTTCATGGCGGGCGCCAGCGCGATGGGCGCCGGAGTGGCCAGACAGAGGGTGGTCAGCAGTTCGTCGGCCATGCCTGCAGCCATCCGCGCCATCAGGTTGGCGCTGGCGGGGGCGATCAGTACCAGATCGGCCCACTTGGCCAGCTCGATATGGCCCATGCCCGCTTCGGCAGAGGGATCCAGCAGGCTGTAGGCCACCGGATGACCGGAGACCGCCTGCAGGGTCAGCGGGGTGATGAACTCCTTGGCGGAGCGGGTCATCACCACCCGCACTTCGGCGCCCTGATCTTTCAGGCGGCGTACCAGCTCGGCACTCTTGTAGGCGGCGATCCCGCCACTGACACCCAACAGGATGCGTTTATCGGCCAATCTCATCTGCTGTTTCTCTATCCGGCTCATTCTGACTGGTCGGCTAAGATACCACAGGCAATGGATGACGACAGGGGTTGGCATCAAGGGGTGTGGTCGGGCGCGCGCAATTTTTTGCTATGTTTTTTCTCAACAGGGATGAGGGAGAGACAAATGAGCATCAAAGAGTGGCCGGAAGATGAACGCCCCAGAGAGAAGCTGCTGCGTCAGGGGCCTGCTGTGCTCTCCGATGCCGAGCTGCTCGCCATCTTTCTGCGCACCGGCGTCAATGGCCTGAGTGCAGTGGATCTTTCACGTAATCTATTGAATCAATTCGGCTCTTTACGCAGTTTGCTGGGGGCGGATCAACGGGCATTCTGCGAGGCGCACGGCCTTGGCCCGGCCAAATATGCCCAGTTGCAGGCGGTGCTGGAGATGGCCAGACGCCATCTGGCCGAGCAGTTGCAACGGGGTGATGCCCTCACCTCGCCCCAGCTGACCCGCGACTATCTGCAGGCCCAACTGCGGGATCGGCCGCGCGAGGTGTTTGCCCTGCTGTTGCTCGACAATCAGCACAGAGTCATTCAATTTGTTGAGCTTTTTTTCGGCACAATCGATTCGGCGAGCGTCTGGCCAAGAGAAATCGTGCAGATCGCGCTCAAACATAATGCAGCCGCGGTGATTCTGGCGCATAATCACCCGTCCGGCGTCGCCGAGCCCAGCAGGGCCGACCGCCAGATCACGGATCGGATCACGGCCGCTTTGGCCCTGATCGATATCAGAGTGCTGGATCACTTGGTGATCGGTGATGGCATCACGGTTTCTTTTGCCGAGCGCGGTTGGCTATAACTGTGCTCTGGCACCGTATTAGTTGATCTTTGATCACGGATGCTGTATAAAATGCCGCCTTCTGTTTGCCCCGCAATCGAAGGCCAGCGGGGCAGATATTTGCTCGAGCAATGAAGTAAGATTTGGAGAGACTGACATGTCTAGAGTATGCCAAGTAACCGGCAAGCGCCCGGCAGTTGGTAACAACCGTTCGCACGCTAACAACGCCACCAAGCGTCGTTTCCTGCCGAACCTGCACACTCACCGTTTCTGGGTTGAGAGTGAAAAACGCTTCGTAAGCCTGCGCGTATCCGCAAAAGGCATGCGTATCATCGACAAGCGTGGCGTTGAAGTGGTTCTGGCTGAACTGCGCGCCAGCGGTGTTAAGGTATAAGGAATTAGATCATGGCTAAAGGTATTCGCGAGAAAATTCGCCTGAACTCCAGCGCCGGTACTGGTCACTTCTATACCACTACCAAAAACAAGCGCACCATGCCCGAAAAAATGGAGATCAAAAAGTTTGATCCCGTTGTTCGTCAGCATGTGATCTACAAGGAAGGCAAAATCAAGTAATTACTTGATGCTGCATTCCCAAAAACCCGGCTTCGTGCCGGGTTTTTTTATGCGCCGAATTCAGTACACTGCCGGTTCAAAGGGAGGCTTGCCATGTTCAAATTGAGCCGCAAAGGCTGGAATAACGTGATCATCGTGGTGGTGCTGATCGTGATCACCCTGTTGCATCGTATGGAGACTGCCCAGCAGGAGAACAGCGCCAAGCGGGCTCGCCCCTTGCTGCCGGATGCGTCCGTGGTGCTCACCTGGCAGGGGCCGAGCTGGCAGATTGAGCGGATCGGTCAGGGCTGGCGCAGCGTGCCGGATTTGGGGCTCGACACGGCTCAGCTGGATGCCCGTCTGGCACGCTGGCAGAGCTGGTTGATGCCCCCCGGCGAGGTGGTGCGCGGTACCCCGGTGACCATCAAGGTGTGGATTGCCGGCCAGAGCGATCCGGTCGAGATCGGCCTCTATCAGAACAGCGGCCAATATGGCGCCCAGCTGCCGTCCGGTCTCTGGCTCGCCCTCACTGCCGAACAGTATCGCGATCTGCTGCGTCCTGCCCCCTGAGTTCCTTTTCCTTGCGAGGTGCCAATGCCTGAATTGCCAGAAGTTGAAGTCAGTCGTCAGGGGATCTCCCCCTGGCTCACCGGTATCAAGGTGACGCGCGTGGTGGTGCGGGATGGCCGCCTGCGCTGGCCGATCCCCGGTGAGATTCAGGAGCTGGTGGACCTCACCATCCATCGGGTGCGTCGCCGTGCCAAATACCTGCTGCTGGAGACCGATTTCGGCACCGCCATCCTTCATCTGGGGATGTCCGGCAGCCTGCGTGTACTGGATATCGGCACCCCGGCCGAGAAGCACGACCACGTGGATATCGAGCTGGAGAATGGCAAGCTGCTGCGGCTCAACGATCCGCGCCGCTTCGGCGCCCTGCTCTGGACCAGGGAACCGGCCGAAGCCCATGCGCTGCTCGCCAAGCTGGGGCCCGAGCCGCTCACCGATGCCTTCAGTGCTGATTACCTGCGTGAGCGCGCCAAGGGACGCAGCACCGCCATCAAACAGTTCCTGATGGACAATCAGGTGGTGGTCGGGGTGGGCAACATCTACGCAAACGAGGCGCTCTATGCTGCCGGCATTCACCCCAAACGGGCGGCGGGCAATATCAGTGCCGAGCGGCTGGGAACCCTGGTGGCCGAGATCAAGCGCGTGTTGGCCGAGGCGATTCGCCAGGGCGGCACTACCCTCAAGGATTTCACCAGCGCCGATGGCAAGCCGGGCTATTTCGTGCAGCAGTTGCAGGTTTATGGTCGTGGCGGTCAGCCCTGTTTCCACTGCCACACCCTGCTGACCGAGACAAGAATGGGCCAGCGCACCACGGTTTTTTGCAGTCATTGCCAGCGCTGAGCGCACTTTTTGCCCCGATCCGGGGGAAGTTGTAACAGCGTATTTCCACTCTGTTGAAGATTTGCACAGCTGTCACTAGTATCCCGACCGTTCAGGCGGTTTGAGAATATAAAAATGACAGTTAAATCAATAGACTGGGAATATTTATCCCGGCAGGAGCGCTATTGCGCAAAATCCATGGCCCGCTTCCTCTACCCCGAGGGATGTGACCGGAAAACCTTCAATCGCGGCAAGTTCGTGCTGCGCAGCCTGCTCTATCGCAAGTCGCTGAGTCGGGTCTTCAGTCTGTTTCAGTGCGACTCGCTCAAGGCGCTGCCAGCGGTCTATCCCGAGCTGCTCGACAAGCCGATGCGACCCTATCGCTTCGCCTGTGCCAGCGCCCGTGAGCGGGCCGAGATGCTGGAAAATCACTATCGGTTGCTGCTGGAGTGCTACCCGCAGCTGATCGACCCCCTCTATCTGGGCGAGGGGATCGCGCTGGGGCACTATCCCCAGAGCGGCTGCCGCATTCTGCTGCGCCACGATGGCACCTTCCGCCGCGAGGCCGAGCTGGCGCTATCCATCGTCAATGGCGAGGGACAGCGCCTCTACAGCTGTGCCTTTTCGCTGGCGGGCAGCGTGGATCGTTTGATTCTGATGATCGGCTCCATGCAGGGGCCGGAGCCTGCGGTCGACAATGCCCAGGATCGGGTGCGCGAGCTGACCAAAGAGGGACACGGCCTGCGGCCCAAATCCCTGCTGGTGCAGCTGGTGCTGCAACTGGCGCAGGCCATGGGGGCGGCAGAGGTGCTGGCGGTGCGCAAGCGGGCCCACGTGTTTCAGGCCAAGCGCTACAGCAGCAAGCAGAAAGCCAACCTGCAGGCCGATTACGACGAGCTGTGGCAGGAGTTCGGCGCGCAGGATGTGGATGCCAACTTCGTCGCTCTGCAAGCCCAGCCGCGCAAGCCGCTGGAGGAGATCGCCTCCAAGAAGCGGGCCATGTATCGGCGCCGCTACGAGTGGCTCGATCTGCTGGTGCAGGAGATGAATGAGCGGTTTGCCCGTCAGTAACCGGCAAGCAGGCTGACCTCTCTATAACGAGACAGATACAACAAGGGCTACCCGTGGGTAGCCCTTGTTCGTTGTTGCCGTCGGGAATGGCCAGTGTGGAAGGGGATCACCCTTTCTGTTTGGCGGCGATGGCTTGGGCCACCACGGGATCGACAAACTGGCGGATGTCGCCACCGTGCAGCGCCACCTCTTTCACCAGAGTGGAGGAGATAAAGGAGTTCTCCTCCGCCGGGGTGAGGAAGACGCTTTCCAGCTCCGGCATCAGGCGGCGGTTCATATTGGCCAGCTGGAACTCGTACTCGAAGTCGGAGACGGCGCGCAGGCCGCGGATCAGCACGTTGGCCTGATGCTCTTTGGCGAAATCGACCAGCAGACCGGAGAAGCCCACCACCTTGACGTTGGGAAGCGTGCTGGTCACTTGCTGGACAAGCTGGACACGTTCTGCCAGATCGAACAGCGGGCGCTTGCTCGGGCTGTTGGCGACACCGACCACCACCTCGTCAAACAGCTTGGCGGCGCGGCCGATGAGATCGGCGTGGCCATTGGTAACGGGATCAAACGTCCCGGGATAGATCACCCTGGTAGTCATCTTTGTGGTCCTGCAACCTGGAAATTTGGTCGCATTATAAGGTCGTCGCTTGAGAATAGCAGTGCATCAGGCAAGAATACGCCATCGCGCATCAAGCCTCCTTGCATTGGTGACAGGGAGCAAAGGGATTTTTTATGAAACGTATTCTGGTCGTTCGCAATGACAAGATTGGTGACTTCATGCTGGCGTGGCCTAGCTTCGCCATGCTCAAAGGCTCCATGGAGTGTCATGTGACTGCCCTGGTTCCGGCCTACACGGCGCCGCTGGCCCGGCTCTGCCCCTGGATTGACGAGGTGATCATCGATCCGGGCGTGCGGGCCGACAAGGAGCAACAGCGAGCGCTGCTGGCGCGGATCAAGGCGGCGGCGTTCGACGCGTCCATCTGCCTCTTCTCCAACTCCCGCAACGCCATGCTGGTGTGGAAGGCGCACATCCCTTACCGGCTGGCACCGGCGACCAAGCTGGCGCAGGTGCTCTACAACCAGCGACTGGTACAGCGCCGCTCCCGCTCCCAAAAGCCGGAGTCCGAGTACAACCTGGAGCTGATCCGCCGCTTCCTGGCCGATCAGCAGGTGGCCGTGGTGGAGCCCAAGACCCCCTTCCTGCAGTTCGATGAGGAGACTCTGCGGCAGGTGCGCGAACAGCTGGCACTCAAGCTCAAGCTCGATGCCAGCCGCCCCTGGCTGATGGTACACGCCGGCAGCGGTGGCTCGGCCAACAACCTCTCCATCGAGCAGTACGCCCGCATCATCATCAAGCTGAACCAGGCCTGCCCCGAGCTGCAGTGCGTGCTGACCGCAGGCCCGGGCGAGGAGAAGATGGCCGAACAGCTGGCGGCCGAGTTGCTGGCCCACGGTGGCAACGGCTGGATCTACCGCTCCAGCGATGGTCTGCCGATGTTCTGTCAGGTGCTGGCCAACGCCGCCCTGTTTATCGCTGGCAGTACTGGCCCGCTCCATATCGCTGGCGCGCTCGATGTGCCGACCATCGGCTTCTTCCCGATGCGCCGCTCCGCTACTCCGCTGCGCTGGAAGCCCCTCAACAGCGAAGGTCGTCACCTCGCCTTCAGCCCGCCGGAGGATAGCGACCATCCTGAGGATATGAGTCAGCTCGATCCCAAGACCATGGTGCCGGTGATGGCCCGCTGGGCGGCGCCTTTCTGGCGCAAATAACGTATGCAGCAATGCAAACAGGGCCCCTCGGGGCCCTGTTTCGTATGACGGTTATTCCGGCTGCTGCGGTTGCTGGCGCACCCAGAGGTCGGCGTATTTGACGAAGGTAGAGTGGGCGGAGAGGATCGCCAGCAGCAGCCCCTGCTTGCCATCGAGGAAGCCCGCTTTGAGCAGGTACATCTTGAGGAAGCAACCAACAGCATGGATCAGCCCCTGACTGAGGGAGCCCTTCTTGCCGCGAGCGGTGCGCTGATCGGCCCAGGCGCGGGCATAACCGGCCGATTTGACCAGATAGTGCTCCAGATCCCGATAGGTGAAGTGGAGCAGGTCGCCATGAATATTGACGATCTTCATGTTGGCCCGTACTTCCACCTTTTCGTGCACCAGCGCCTCGTTGTAGCTGGTGAGTGCCTTGGGATAGAGGCGCAGCACCCGATCCGGATACCAGCCACTGTGGCGGATAAAGCGGCCAAACACCCAGGAGAGGCGCGGGATCGAGTAGATGGTATCGCTGGCCGGATTGGCCATCACCTCAGCGATGGCGGTTTTCAGCTCGGGGGTGAGCCGCTCGTCGGCATCCAGCCACAGCACCCAGTCGGATTGCACGTGGGATTGGGCCAGCCGGCGCTGTTTGCCAAAGCCCGGCCACTTGGCGTTGACGAAGAAGCGGGCGCCAAATTCGGCGGCGATGGCCGGGGTCTCGTCCTGACTGCCTGAGTCCAGAATGACGATCTCGTCCACCAGTCCGTCGAGGGAGGCGAGGCACTTGCGCAGGTTGTCGGCTTCATTCTTGACGATCAGAACGGCAGCCAGAGTCGGTTTTTTCACGAATGTGGGCTCACGGTTATTGCCCGGCTGGCGGGTCGAATGCGTATTGATGGGCCATTCTAACGGAAAAACGGGCCAAAGAGAGAGCCGCCATTGCCCGTTTCTATCAGCTGTTTGCCTGCTCGGCTGGCGTTGCATCTCTTCAGAAGACCTGTGGAAAAATGAGACGGCAGGGGGGATTGCCAAGGATCTTCTGTTATTTATCCAGTCATTCTTGGGGCATAATCTCGCCCAGTGATGATTAACAGCCGGGCCAGACCCGAGAGAAGACGCGTAATGAAAATATTGGTGATCGGCCCCTCCTGGGTCGGCGATATGGTGATGTCCCAGAGCCTCTACAAGGCGATCAAGGCCAACCATCCGGAGTGCGAACTGCACGTGATGGCCCCCGCCTGGTGCTGCGCCCTGCTGGAGCGGATGCCGGAGGTGGACAAGGCGATCACCATGCCCCTTGGCCACGGTGACTTCAAGCTGGTGGCACGCCGCCGCCTCGGCAAGCAGCTGGCCGCCGAAAAATACGATCAGGCCATCGTCCAGCCCAACTCCATGAAGTCGGCGCTGATCCCCTGGTTTGCTCGCATTCCGGTGCGTACCGGCTGGAAGGGCGAGAGCCGCTACGGCCTGCTCAACGACCTGCGCAGCAACAAGTCCGCCTTCCCGCTGATGGTGGAGGGCTATCTGGCGCTCGCTTATCCCAAGGAGCAGATGAAGAGCCGGGCCGATATTCCGACCATTCCGCATCCGGCGCTCCATGTCGATCTGATAAACCAGAGCAAGGCGCTGGAGCGGCTGGGGCTGGATCGCGCCCGCCCGGTGCTGGTGCTCTGTCCCGGCGCCGAGTTCGGCCCGGCCAAGCGCTGGCCGGAGGGGCACTACGCCGTGGTGGCCCAGCAGCATCTGGACGAAGGATGGCAGGTGTGGATCTTCGGCTCCAACAAGGATGTGCCGGTGGCCAACACCATCCGGGATCGGGTCAACCTGCTGACTCGCCCCAACTGCCACGTGCTGGCGGGCAAGACCAGCCTGCACGAGGCGATCGATCTGATGGCGCTGGCCAGCCGGGTCATCTCCAACGACTCCGGCCTGATGCACATCGCCGCCGCCCTCAACCGGCCGCTGGTGGGCGTCTATGGCTCCACCTCGCCGCTCTACACCCCGCCGCTGGCGGATCGGGTCGAGATCGTTCACACCGACATCGAGTGCCGCCCCTGCTTCAAGCGCACCTGCAAGTTCGGCCATCTCAAGTGCCTGATCGACCTGGCGCCGGAGCAGGTGGTCGATGCCTGCAAGAAGCTGGAGCAGAGTCAGTAAGATGCCCTACCGTCTGCTCTACAACCTGCTGATCCATCTGGGATTGCCGCTGGCGCTGCTGGCCCTCTACAAGCCGAAGAAAGGCAAGCCCGGCTTTGGCAAGCGCTGGGCCGAGCATCTCGGGCGGCTGCCCGTCACCGGACAGGAGGCGCCGCTCTGGATCCATGCGGTGAGCGTGGGGGAGACGCTGGCCATTACACCGCTCATTCGTGCCCTCAAGGCGGAGCGGCCCGATCTGCCGATCCTGCTCACTACTACCACCCGCACCGGTGCCGATCAGGCTGCCAAGCTGGGGGAGCTGGTGATCCATCGCTACGCGCCGCTCGACTACCCCTGGGCCATTGCCGCCTTTCTCGACACCTTCAAGCCGCGCGCGCTCTGGGTGATGGAGACCGAGCTGTGGCCGAACTGGCTGGCCGCCTGCGAGGCGCGCCATCTGCCGGTGACCATCATCAATGCCCGCCTCTCCGAGCGTTCCTGCCAGCGTTATGCCCGCTTCCACGGCGCCTTCGACGCCCTGAGCCGGCCGTTGACCCATCTGCTCTGCCAGCATCAGGATGACGCCGACCGCTTCGCCCGCCTCGGCATCGATCGTTCGCGGCTGGCGGTGACCGGCTCCATCAAGTTCGATATCCAGTTTGGTGCCGAGGTGCAGGCCAAGGGGCGCGCCCTGCGCCAGCAGCTGGGCGCCGAGCGGCCGGTCTGGATCGCCGCCAGCACCCATCTGGGTGAGGACGAGCAGGTGCTGGCCGCCTTCGATCTGCTGCTCAAACGCCATCCCGATGCGCTGCTCATTCTGGTGCCACGCCACCCCGAGCGGTTCGACCGGGTGGCCGAGCTTTGTGCCCCTTACGGCTGCGTGCGGCGCACCAGTCATGCTGCGGTTGGAGCACAGGATAAGGTCTATCTCGGCGATACCATGGGTGAGCTGCCGCTGATGCTGGCGGCGGCCGATGTGGCCTTCGTCGGCGGCAGTCTGGTGAAGATCGGCGGTCACAACCTGCTGGAACCGGCAGCGCTCGGCAAGCCTTGCCTTACCGGCCCCGCCTACTTCAACTTCAGCGACATCACCCGCCAGCTGGTGGCTCAGGGGGGCGCCGCCATCGTGGCCGATGCCGCCGAGCTGGGCGAGCAGGTGAGCCAGCTGTTTGCCGACGAGAGCACCCGCCGCGAGATGGGCGAGCAGGCCCGCGCCGTGGTGCTGCGCAATCAGGGTGCGCTGGCGCGCACCCTCTCGCACTGCCTCACTGCGCTGGAAAACGACTGAACCCATGATGAGCACCGCACTGGCTCTCGATTTTCAACTGCAAAAGCGTCAAAGCAGCTGATCCCCGTTTCACACGTCATCAAAGAGGCAACCATGTTCAAGGCTCTGTTACTGGAAAACCAAGACGGCAAGACTGTACCGACTCTGACCCGGCTGGCCGAAAGCCAGTTGCCGGAAGGTGAAGTGCGGGTGGCGGTCGCTTACAGCTCGATCAACTACAAGGATGGGCTGGCCATCACCGGCAAGGGCAAGATCGTGCGCCAGTGGCCGCTGGTGCCCGGTATCGACTTCGCCGGTACCGTGCTCGAATCTGCCGACAGCCGCTATCAGCCCGGCGACAAGGTGGTGCTGACCGGTTGGGGCGTGGGCGAAGGCCACTGGGGCGGTATGGCCGAACAGGCGCGGGTCAAGGGGGACTGGCTGGTGCCGTTGCCCGCCGGGCTGGATGAGCGCCAGGCCATGTGCATCGGTACCGCCGGTCTCACCGCCATGCTCTGCGTGCTGGCGCTGGAAGAGGCGGGCATTACTCCCGCAAGTGGCGAGGTGCTGGTCACCGGCGCGGCAGGCGGTGTTGGCTCCACCTCGGTTGCCCTGCTGGCGGCCCTTGGCTATCAGGTGGCAGCGCTGACCGGTCGGCCCGAAGAGCAGGGCGCCATGCTCACTGCGCTGGGTGCCAGCCGCATCGTGCCGCGCAGCGAACTGCTGGTGCCCGCCAAACCGCTGGAGAAGCAGCTATGGGCCGGTGCCATCGATACCGTCGGCAGTCAGGTGCTGGCCAAGCTGCTGGCCCAGATGAACTATGGCGGCGCTGTGGCAGCTTGTGGGTTGGCGGGCGGTTTCGATCTGCCGACCAGTGTGATGCCCTTTATCCTGCGTAATGTACGGTTGCAGGGGGTCGATTCGGTGATGTGCCCGTTTGAACGTCGTCAACTGGCGTGGCAGCGACTGGCACGGGATCTGCCCGCCAGCTTCTTTGAGCAGGCGGTTACCGAGATTGGGCTGGAGCAGGTAGTGGAGGCCGCCGAGGCCATTACGCAAGGCCAGATCGCAGGTCGCACTCTGGTCAAACTTTGAACTCTCTCTGACTGGCGAGCCCGACAATTCCGGATAAAATTGGAGTGCGGGTGAACTATCCAAGGAGAGTGAAGATGGGTGGACACAAGCCGGATTACGACTCCTCTGATGATGATTGGGAGCCGGATTCCTGGGAAGAAGAGCTGGATCAGTGGGAAGATGAAAGCTGGCAAGATGATGACACTTTCGATGACCAGTGAACCACGGCATTGAACGAACAGGCGGGCTTTGGGCCCGCCTGATTTTTTTGCCGCGCTCACATGGCTGAGCGTTCGTCCTTGGTCAGGGGCGGGGCGCTGGGTAGAATGAACTGCCCAAATGACGCTCAAGGATGACTATGCGACTCACCATCATATTGTTGGCTGCCCTGCTGGGTGGCTGTGTCTCCAACGATGATCCCTGCGAGAAGGTGTGGAGTGAGGTGGGGGAGGCGGATGGCAAGCTGGGCTTCACCACCGAGCGGATCGAGTTCCATCAGGGGCAATGTGGCAAGAAGGTGGATGCCGAACTGTGGAAGCAGGGACATCAGAAGGGATTGGCATGGTATTGCCGCCCTGAGCATCTCTATCTGGCTGGCCGCTCAGGCGAGGAGTATCGCGGCGTTTGCCCGAATGATACCCAGGCACGCAGATTGTTCGAACAGGGGCGTCAGGGGTGGACCGATCAATAACGCCCTGACAGGGAGGGGCGTTACTCCTCTTTCAAACGCAGCGGCTGGCAGAGGTAACCCTTGTCATTGGCACTGCGGGCGCACTTGCTGCAGACAAACTTGGGTTTGCGGACTATCTTGCGCAACGCCTTGAGATCGGTGGGGATCTCGTGACGGCGCCATTCACACAGGGTTTTGCTGCCCATAACGACTACCTCTACGACTTGACGGCCGTATTGTAATCGATTTTCATTTCGAATAAACCGACAAAGCTCGCTTATTGGCCGATATGCCAATAAGCGATTGTTTCGAGAGGGATTACTGGTAGAGGAACTTGGTGAAGATAAGCTCGCGTACCGCTTTCTTGCCGGTCTCTTTCACCAGCAGTTCGTTGACGGTTGTCTCGCACTCCTTGCGCAGCTCTTCTCGGTTGGTCAGGGACTTCACTTGATCGGCATTTTTGCTGCCAATCAGGCGGATGATGGCATCGCGGATCAGCGGGTCATGCTGCTCCAGCAGCTTGAGATCGGCTTCGTTTTCCGCCATCAGCTCTACTGTGACCCGGATATAACCGAGGGTTTTGCTATCACTCAGGTAGTTGGTGATGATGTCGGGATCGAGTGCATGGTAGGAGAAACCGGGCTTGGCAGCCCCCTCTGTGCCCTCGGCGGGCGGCTCATCTTCAGCCAGAGCTTGCTGCTGCAGGGCGCCACAGCTCAGTAACAACACCAGCAGAATTTTGAATATCTTCATATAGATGGCTCATCAGCAAGAGATAACCCATTTTTGATGTTGCCATCGGGGCCGTCAAGCACGGATGTTCTTACATTTCGCTATTGATTTACGGATAATAAACCGGATTTTAACCTGAACACGGAAATCTCTGGATGGTGAAGCTGTGAAGTCCGAGTTGACTGTTCCCCTCACGCAGTTAAGCGGGTGGCTGGCCCCCGAATGTTGCGAATTGCCCGCCAGCTTGCGCCCCTGGCTGCTGGAGCCCGGCTCCATGACCCGGCGGCTGCGTCAGCACAATCGCCACTTTTCGGTGGAGTGGCTGGGCAATCACCCGGTCGCCCTTACTGCCGATGAACAGTGGCTGGTGGATTCGGCCTCGCCGGCCGGTACCTGCCGCGAGGTGATCCTGCATGGGGATCGTGGGCCCGCCGTGCTGGGCTGGACCCTGTTTGCCGATGACGCACTGCAAGAGAGCGGCATTGCCGAGCTTGGCGAGCAGCCACTGGGTGAGCGGGTATTTGGCCACGAGCCTGCCCGTCGCGATCACCTGCAACTGGCCCGTTTCGATATTGCCGCCAATCCCCGTTGTCCGGCCGCCACTGTCTGGGGGCGTCGTTCCCGTCTGTTTCTGGGGCAGTGGCCACTGCTGGTGCACGAGCTGTTTCTGCCCTCTCTCGTCTGTGACAAGGAGCTGGAGTGAATCTGTTAACCAAGGAGCGGGGACTTGCCTATATGCAGTTGGCCCGCGTCGACAAACCCATAGGCACTCTGCTGCTGCTGTGGCCAACCCTGTGGGCGCTCTGGCTGGCCGCTGGTGGCCTGCCCAATCTCTGGGTGCTGACCGTGTTTGTGGTCGGCGTCTTTCTGATGCGCTCGGCAGGGTGCGTCATCAACGACTATGCGGATCGCAACTTCGACGGTCATGTCAAACGCACCGCTGGTCGCCCCTTGCCCACGGGCAGAGTCAAGCCGTGGGAGGTGCTGGCGCTCTTCTTCGTGCTGGCGCTTATTTCGTTTGGTCTGGTGCTGACCATGAATCCGCTCACCATCGGTCTGTCGTTTGTCGCCCTGCTGCTGGCAGTGAGCTACCCCTTCATGAAGCGCTTTATCTCCAATCCCCAGCTGGTGCTCGGGATGGCCTTCTCCTGGTCGATCCCGATGGCCTATGCGGCGCAGGCGGATGCCCTGCCGCTGGTGGCTTGGCTGCTCTTCTTCGCCAACCTGCTCTGGACCGTGGCTTACGACACCCAGTACGCCATGGTGGATCGGGATGACGACCTCAAGATCGGCCTCAAATCCAGCGCCATCCTGTTTGGTCGTTACGACAAACGGATCATCGGCGCATTGCAACTCTCGACTTTGCTGCTGCTGTTGGCGGTCGGGCAGCTGATGACGCTGGGGGGCTGGTATTACTGGGGATTGCTGGGGGCGGCGGTGCTGTTTGTCTATCAGCAGCGGCTCATTCGCGAGCGGCAGCGGGAAGCCTGCTTCCAGGCGTTTCTCAACAACAACTATGTGGGGGCGCTGGTGTTTGCCGGTCTGGTGCTTGACTACCTGCTGGCGTGATTGCGCCCCGAGTAAAACTGGATAAAAAGAAGGCCGCATCATGCGGCCTTCTTTGTTTGCGTTGCAGATTAGAGCTGATTGCCCGCCTGAATGGTGCGGCGGATCTTGTTGCTCAGCAGCGGTACTATGTTGTCGGCCAGCGCCTGGAAGCGGCCGAGATCCGGCTTGCACTCGGGAGAGAGGTAACCCTCTTTGCGCAAGGTGTGGATCAGGGTGCTGAACAGCTTCTGGTCGAAGAACTCGGGGGCGTTGATGCCGTGCAGGGTGCCGAGGCGCTCTGCCATCATCAGGCCGTCCGCTTCCAGTTGCTCTGCTTCGATATGAGGCTGGGCCAGCACCCGGGTCAGCACGATGGCGTAGCGTTGCAGGGTCTCCTGAATGCTCTCCGCCAGCAGCAGCAGGCGCATCTGGTTGGCCGGATTGACCCAGTAGCCGTCATCGCGGGTCTCGATCAGTTGCTGGGCCTGCAGGGCATCGAGCAGGCTGTCGACCAGCGCCGGCAACTCATCCTCTTCATAACGCAGGAACAGCTCGGTCTTGAGCAGCGGATAGATGTCGATGCAGCGGGCCATGATCTCGCTGCGGGAGATCCCCTCGCACCGTTCGATCAGCGCCGCCACCAGAGAGGGCATGGCAAACAGGTGGAGGATGTTGTTGCGGTAGTAGGTCAGCAGGATCGCCTGATAGCGGTCGAGACTGATGATCTGCCCCAGCTTGTCCTCGCTGACCTCGAACTTGTTGAGCTCCATCGCCTGATCCAGCAGGGTCTTGGCATCCTCATCCGGAATGGTGCTCTGCGGGCTGTAGGGCACCGCCTTGAGCAGATCCAGATAGGTGTTGAGCTGGGCCTGCAACTCGTCGCGGGTCAGGGCGTGGCGCTCGGCGGCCAGCAGCGCCAGCGCGCTCAGGGTCAGGCCGTTGACCGCGGCCGCGCCGTTGATGCGGGTCATCAGCAGTTCGGCCAGATTGTTGACGGTGCCCGCCATCCATTCCGGACGCTCCTCTTCCCCGATGTGCTTTTTCCAGTCGGGGATATGTTCGCTCAGGTAGCTGTTGAGGGTCAGCGGCTCGCCGAAGTTGACGAAACCACGGCCGTAGTTGCGCAGCTTGCGCAGGATGCCGAGCACCTGCAGGAGGCTCTCTTTCTCCTTGCGACTCCCCTTGAGCTCGTTGTGGTAGGTGTTCACCTCCATCACGTGCTCGTAACCCAGATAGACCGGCACCAGAGTGACCGGCCTGTCCAGCCCGCGCATCATCGCCTGCAGGGTCATCGCCAGCATGCCGGTCTTGGGCGGCAGCAGGCGACCGGTACGGGAGCGACCGCCTTCGGTGAAGAACTCCACCGAGTAACCCTTGGCAAACAGCAGGTTGAGGTATTCCCGGAATACCGTGCTGTAGAGCGGGTTGCCCTTGAAGGTGCGGCGAATGAAGAAGGCGCCGCCGTGGCGGAAAATCGGGCCCGCCGGCCAGAAGTTGAGGTTGATGCCTGCCGCGATATGGGGCGGCACCATCCCCTGGTGGTAGATGACGTAGGAGAGCAGCAGGTAGTCCATGTGGCTGCGGTGGCAGGGAACGTAGACGATCTCGTGCCCTTCCTGCGCCAGTTGGCGCACCTTCTCGGCGCCATTGACCGACAAACCGCGGTAGAGCTTGTTCCACAGCCAGCCGAGGAAGCTCTCGCCCAGGCGGATCAGCCGGTAGGAGAAGTTGGAGGCGATCTCGTCCATGTAGCCATGGGCACGCTTTTGCGCCTTCTCGAGGCTGATCCCTTCGCGCTGGGCCTCCTCTTCAATCGCCTGCTGGATCACCGCGGAGTCGAGCAGCTGCTTGAACAGCAGGTTGCGGTTCGGCAGTTTCGGGCCGGTGGCAGCCAGCTGCTGGCGGCTGAAGTGGGTACGGGCCACTCGTGCCAGCTTGTGGGCGATGGCCTCGTCAGTGCCGTGCTTGTCCGCCATGTAGCGCAGGGAGAGCGGCGGCGAGAAGCGCACCAGATTTTCGCGACCCTTGAGGATCACGATGAGTGCCTTCTTCAGCCGGTTCGGCGCCAGGCTACTGATGATGTTGAGGCCGGAGGCTTCTTCCCCTTCCCGACCCGGAGCGCGGCCCCAGAACAGGGTGACGGGCACTACCTGGATATCCAGCTCGGGATCCTGCTTGTGCAGATCCAGCAGCTGGTGGAACTCCTGCAGGAAGGGGAGCGGTTTGCTGCGTTTGCCAAACAGGGGAGGCGGACGATCCAGACAGACATAGCGCGGCAGCAGCTGGCCGTTCAGTTCCAGCGGCGTGAAGGGGCCGGGCAGACCGAGATCCTCGCAGCACTGCTGCAGGGTCATCAGGTCGGTGATCGAACTGGTTTTCAGGGCATAGACGATGGGTCTGGCCGGATCCAGATTGAGTTCTGTGATGGGATTTTCCGGCAGGCTCTTGTGATTGACCAAGCCGCTGACCGGCCATTGCAAGATGGCTCTGGAAATCTTCTGTCCTAGGGACATGTGCGTCTGCTCTCCAAAAAAATGCGGCGTGAGCATAGCAAATCGACAGCCCCTTGTCGCCGAGAGGTACGATGAGTCAGCTGCGCAGGATCAAAACAGCAGTAAATGAGGGGTTGGTCGCGACAAATGTCAGCTGCGCCTTGCCTTGGCCACTGCACTGTATATACTGCCAGTGTGCTGTATAAAAAGACAGGTGCCAATTCTATGAAACCCCTTACCCCCCGCCAGGCCGAAGTGCTGGAGCTGATCAAGGTGAACATGAGCGAGACCGGTATGCCGCCGACTCGTGCCGAGATCGCCCAGAAGCTTGGTTTCAAGTCGGCCAATGCGGCCGAAGAACATCTGAAGGCCCTGGCCAAAAAAGGGGTCATCGAGATCATGCCGGGCACGTCCCGCGGCATTCGCCTGTTGCTCGAAGAGGAAGAGGTGCTGGAAGAGAGCGGCTTGCCGCTCATCGGCAAGGTTGCCGCCGGTGAACCCATCCTGGCTCAGGAGCATATCGAGAGCCACTATCAGGTTGATCCCGCCCTGTTCCATCCGCGCGCAGATTTTCTGCTGCGGGTGCAGGGGATGAGCATGAAGAACATCGGCATTCTGGATGGCGATCTGCTGGCGGTGCACAAGACCCAGGAAGTGCGCAACGGTCAGGTAGTGGTCGCCCGTCTCGATGAGGATGTCACCGTCAAGCGCTTCCAGCGCAAGGGCAGTCAGGTATGGCTGCTGCCAGAGAATGAAGAGCTCTCCCCCATCGAGGTGGATCTCTCTTGCCAGCAGCTCACCATCGAAGGACTGGCTGTCGGGGTGATCCGCAACGCTGACTGGATGTAATCATCCCCGCCAACTGCGTTTGCCACACGGCCTCCTTCGGGAGGCCGTGCTGTTTCTGGCGCACTTTCCCTGTCATATCAAACAGATCATCGGCGGCGGCATTTTTGTCCTGCGCGACCGGCTACCAATCATCCATTTCAGATATATGCTCAGATCAGTGCCCTGTCGCCGAGACAGGCCTTGGCGCCTCCCTCTGACCATCGCAATGCGCCGGGACGGGAGGGCCGGTAACAACGAGAATCGGGCAGTACACCTTCACGGGATATGAAGGGAGAGTGGGGAGATCCCGAGCCTTGTCAGGCAAAGGGGACCACTCGTAATGGTTGCAGATAGTCGTGACGGGCCTGTTCCCAGTTCAGGCCGACGAAGCAACATGACCTGTCGGTCAAGGAGGACTGGTATGGCATCAAGATCGCCATGGGATTCAGAGGCTGGGGCTGCGCCAGCGGAATCGTCAATCACCCGTTTCGTCAAAGGTAGCCGGATGACCTGGTTTTACGGTCTCTGGCTGCACCATCGTGGTTCGCACTGGACGCTCTGGCTGGGATGCCCGAAAGAGAAGGTGGTGCGTCTGGTGCTGCTGTTCAAGCGTGGTCACGGTGATCGCCAGGGGGAAGAGGGCTGGCTGGCCCCCGTGATTCCCATCGGCGTGCGGGCCATCGGCAAGATGTTGCAGCAGGGGCGTAACGCTCGCCCCTGAGCAGAAGAGACAAAAAAATCCACCCATAACCGGCACCCGAGGGGGCCGGTTTTTTTATGGTTGAGATTGGCGATTAATTATGCCAAATGGTCGACTCCTGACAGGGCGTTGCACAAGGTTGAACCACCTTGGCGGCTCGCTGGGGTACAATGCCCCCCTCTTGTCCGGTCACTGCTGGCCATCTGCCTCGAACTGAAAGGGTCTCTTGTTATGATGAAGCTCCGCTATCCCCTGCTCTTTCTGCTGCTGACAGCCTGCCTGATCCTGGTGTTCTACGCCACGCAGCCAGAGCAGCCGGAACAGGCTGACTACTATCCGGCGGGGCGGGACATCAATGATTTCGCCTTTACCGATGCGGACAACCAGCCGTTCACTCCTGCCAACTTGAAGGGGCACTGGACCTTCCTGTTTGTCGGCTACACCTTCTGCCCCGATATCTGCCCCACCACCCTGGCAGATATGCGTTCCGTCTATGACCAGCTGAAGAAGATGGCGCCCGACAGTCAGGTAGTGTTTATCTCGGCGGATCCCCAGCGTGACGACATTCCACGCCTCAAGACCTATACCGCCTTCTTCAATCCCGAATTCAAGGCGGCCACTGCCCCCCACGACAAGCTGTTCCCGTTCGTGCGCAATCTGGGGCTGATCTACTCCATCGCCAATCAGGGGGAGAAGGATTACCTGATCGATCACTCCGCCTCTATCGTGCTCATCAATCCCAAGGGCAAGCTGCAGGCGGTATTCCGTCCGCAAGTGGCGCCGGGTCAGGTGCCACGGGTGCAGATGGCCACCATGCTCTCTGACTTCGCCCGCATCCTGAAGTTGGCAGGTTACTGAGCGTGACCCCAGCTGTTGCCCCCTGGTGGCGAGATCCCTCTCGCCACCGCGCTGTTTTTGCGCTCGCCCTGCCCATGGTTTTCTCCAATATCACCACCCCCTTGTTGGGGCTGGTGGACACCTGGGTGATCGGTCATCTCGGTCAGGCCTGGTTTCTGGGGGGCGTTTCGGTCGGCGCGACCCTGATCAACCTCATCTTCTGGCTGCTCGGCTTTTTGCGGATGTCGACCACCGGCCTGACGGCGCAGGCGCACGGCGCAGCTGATGGTCGTGCCCAGCTCGATACCCTGCTGCGGGCGCTGGGGCTGGCCATTGCTCTCGGTCTGGCGCTGCTGTTGTTGCTCTTCCCCCTGTTGCCACGACTGATCGCCCTGAGTGGCGGCTCGCCCGAGGTGCAGCTTTATGCGGGCCAATATGTGGCGGTACGGATCTGGAGCGCCCCGGCGGCGCTCTGCAATCTGGTGATCATGGGCTGGCTGCTGGGGATGCAGGATGCCCGCAGTCCCATGGTGATGTTGATCCTCACCAATCTGGTCAATATGGCGCTCGATGCCTTGTTTGTGCTGGGGCTCGGCTGGCAGGTGCGGGGTGTGGCGGCGGCCTCGGTCATGGCGGACTACTGCGCACTGGCAGTCGGTATCTGGCTGGTACGCCGTCAGCTGGGGCAACTGGCGCCGACGGTGTGGCAGGATGGCTGGCAGCGCTGGCGGCAGCTTGCGCCCATGGTGCGGCTGCTCGGCCTCAACCGCGATATCTTCCTGCGCTCCCTCTGTTTGCAGCTCTGCTTCGCCTTCATGACTCTGCAAGGGGCACGGCTGGGGGATGTGGCGGTGGCCGCCAATGCGGTGCTGCTCAACTTCCTGATGCTCATCTCCTACGGGCTCGATGGTTTTGCCTATGCGGTGGAGGCCATGGTAGGACGAGCCATCGGTCAGCGGGATCGGCAGAAACTGCAGGAGGCCATCGTGCTCAATCTAGGCTGGGCCGTCCTCATCGCCAGTGGTTTTACCCTGGTGTTTGCCCTCTTTGGTGCCCACCTTATCGGCTATATCACCGACATTCCGGCCGTGGTGGCGGAGGCAAATCGTCAGCTTCCCTGGCTGATCGCCATGCCCTTGCTGGCGGTCTGGTGTTTCCTGCTGGATGGTGTATTCATCGGGGCGACCCGGGCACGGGAGATGCGCAACAGCATGTTGCTGGCCGCGTTTGGCGGCTTCTTCCCGATCTGGTGGCTCTGTCAGGCGTGGGGCGTGGCCGCGTTATGGGCGGCGATGGCGGCGCTGATGGTGGGGCGCGGTCTGTCGCTGGGGGTCACTTGCTGGCGGCTGGAGCGCAGCGGGCATCTGCTCGACGCCCGCCACTGATCATCGGTGGCGCTTACATGGCACCGTCGTAGCCGAGCTGGCGCCAGCTCTCGTAGACAAATACAGATACCGCGTTGGAGAGGTTCATGCTGCGGCTCTGGGGCACCATAGGGATGCGTAGCCGCTGCTCGAATGGCAGACTCTCGATGATCTCGATGGGCAGGCCGCGACTCTCCGGGCCAAACAGCAGGGCGTCGCCAAGGGCATATTGTGCTGCCGAGTGCGCGGTGCGCCCCTTGGTGGTGCAGGCAAACACCCGCTTGGGCGCCACGGCGGCCAGAAAAGCCTCATAGCTCGGCCAGCGCTTCACCTCGGCAAACTCGTGATAGTCGAGTCCCGCCCGCTTTACCCGCTTGTCATCCCACTCAAATCCCAGCGGCTCGATCAGGTGGAGCCGGTAACCGGTATTGGCGCAGAGCCGGATGATATTGCCGGTGTTGGGCGGAATTTCCGGCTGGTAGAGGACGATATCGAGCATGACGAGCTCCTGCAAAGAGATGTAAAGCCAAGAAGGGGCGCCAGCATACCCAGCGCCCGTCCGGATGAAAAGGATCAGGCGATGGGCAAGCGGATGGTGATGGTCAGCCCGGTGGGGTGATTGTTGCTGGCCGCAATGGTGCCGCCGTGGCGCTGGATCGCCTCCGAGGCGATGGCCAGCCCCAGCCCGGTGCCGCCAGTCTTGGCGTTGCGGGCATCATCGACCCGGAAGAAGGGCTGGAACAGCAGCGCCTGTTGCTCGTCAGGCACGCCGGGGCCGTCATCCCGAATGGTCATCACCCACTCCTGCCCCTCCCGATACCAGTCCACCTTGATGAACTCGCGGGCATATTTGAGGGCGTTGCGCAGGGGGTTTTCCACGGCCCGGGCCAGCAGCTCGGGCCACATCTGGATCGACTCTGCGGGCAGCGGCGGCAGTCTGAGCTGCTTGCCGCTCTGATTCGCTTCGAACATGGCATCTTCGAGGATAGGCTCCAGCAGGTCGGCCAGCGGGTGCACCACCGGTGCCTCCACATGCTGCTGCACCCGCGACAGATCCAGCAGATCGCCGATGAGCTTGTCCAGCCGTCCGATCTCCGATTCGATCCGCGCCAGCTCGGCGCTGTCACCCTGCTTGCGGCGGATCAGCGCCTGCGCCAGTTGCATCCGGGTGAGAGGACTGCGCAGCTCGTGGGAGATATCGGAAAGCAGCTGTTTCTGCTTCTGGATCATGCTCTTGAGCGTCTCTACCATGCGGCTGACGTTATCCGCCAGCTGGCCGATCTCGTCGCCCCGTCCCAGGTTGGGGATCTGTACCTCCAGATTGCCGGCCGCCAGTTGGGAGACCGACTTCTGCAACTGCAGGATGGGGCGGGTCAGCCGCCAGGCGAGCAGCAGGCAGAGCGGGGTGCTGACCAGCATCGAGATGCCCAGAATGCGGATCGGGTGATCCAGCACCTGAATAAACAGGAACAGGTAGGGATTCTCGGCATTGAGGCCAAAATAGACGTGATAGCGATGGCCGTGGTGCTCCATCAGGAAGGGGCCGGCGATCGCCTTGCGATCCTCGTTGCCCAGCATGGGATTGGCCGGGTCGTCAGCATCCACCATAAAGCGCACCACGAACTTGCGCGGATGGGTGGTGGACTGGATCTGCCCCTTCTCGTCGCGCAGGTAGACGTTGTCCACCGGCAGCATGGCGATCTTGTCCATCGCCTTGGCCAGATCGAAATCCTGCTCTGGCTCGGCGGCGTTGAGCAGGGCCTGCACGTTGTTCTGCATCCGCGCGACTTCGTGGGTCGGCAGCGGGATCTGGTTGCGGGGATCCAGGGTCGGCAGGCTGATCACGGCGGCCAGCATCACCAGCAGCATGAACCAGAACCAGAGGAAGATGTGGGTCGAGATCCCGTTGAGGGAGTTGATGCGCTCTATTCTTGCTCTAGCCACAGGTACCCGCGCCCCCGTACGGTTTTGAAGCGGGGCTGGCCATCGGTGCGGTCCGGCAGCTTCTTGCGCAGGTTGCTCAGGTGCATGTCGATGGCGCGATCGAAGGGTTCCAGCTTCTTGCCCAGCACCTGCTCGGAGAGGTGGCTCTTGCTGACGATCTGGCCGGGATTGCGCAGCAGGCACTCCAGCAGGCCAAACTCGGTGGCGGTTAACTCCAGCAGCTGTTCGCCGCAGCGGGCCTGCTGCAGGCCGGGTTGCAGCACGATATCCATGAAGTGCACTTCGTCGGAGTAGTTGCCGCGCTGGGGCGGGGCGCTCTGGGTACGGCGCAGGATGGCGCGTACCCGGGCCAGCAGCTCCCTGTCATCGAATGGCTTGGCCAGATAGTCGTCGGCACCCGCTTCCAGACCGTTGACCCGATCCTGGCTGTCACCGCGGGCGGTCAGCATCAGCACCGGGGTGTCGTGGGTCTTGCGCAGCTTGGTCAGCATGGCAAAGCCGTTGAGCTTGGGCATCATTACATCCAGCAACACCAGATCGAAGCTCTGCTCCGCCAGCCGTTGCAGCCCCTCTTCACCATCCTCGGCGACCGTGACCTGAAATCCCTCCAGGGTCAGAATTTCGGTGAGCAGTTGGGTCAATTCAAGATCGTCGTCGACCAGGAGTATTCTGTTCATCTGGTGTTATTCCGCAGATTTTCGCGCCAAACTGACGCCGGGGTCAGGGTATAATAAGTTTTTCATCGCCAGAGGAAAGCCGGTTTTGAGCCATCAACAATATTCCCGTTGGGTGACCTTTGCCAGCATAGCGGCGGTCACCACCGCTACCTTGCTGATCATCGGCAAACTGATCGCCTGGCTGATGACCGACTCGTCGACCCTGCTGGCATCGCTGACCGACTCCTTCATGGATGTGAGTGCCTCCATCATCAACCTGCTGGCCATTCGCTATGCGCTGGCCCCTGCCGATGACGAGCACCGCTTCGGTCACGGCAAGGCGGAGTCGCTGGCGGGCCTCATCCAGTCGGCCTTTATCTCCGGCTCTGCTCTGCTGCTGGTGATGCACGGAATTTCATCCCTGCTCAATCAGGCGCCTATTCTGCGGCTGGAGGCGGGTCTCTGGGTCAGTGGCGGCTCCATCGTGCTGACCCTGCTGCTGGTCAGCTTCCAGAGCTTTGTCATTCGCAAGACCAACAGCGTGGCCATCAAGGCCGATATGCTGCACTACCGTTCCGATCTGCTGCTCAATGCCGGTGTCTTGCTGGCGCTGGTGCTGGCGGGGCAGGGGTGGTACTGGGCCGACGGCCTGTTTGCCATCCTGATCGGACTGTTCCTGTTGTGGGGGGCGGGACACATCGGCTACGAGTCGGTGCAGGCCCTGCTCGATCGTCAGTTGCCAGCGGAAGAACAAGCGAGAATAATGGCGCTCTGCTGTGCCGTAGAAGGTGTACACGGCGTACATGACCTGCGCACCCGTCAATCCGGGCCGACCCGATTCGTACAGTTGCATCTTGAACTGGATGATCAGATCCCCCTGGTCAAGGCCCATCAGATCGCCGATGAAGCCGAACTGGCGGTACGCCAGGCATTCGAGCGGATGGATGTCATCATCCACATGGACCCCATCTCGGTGCTGACAAAAGAACAACAGAGCCCTCACCCAGAACAACAGTAGGCTGCAACATGGATGAACTGGTTGCCAAAACCTGGCACAAAATTCAGCAAGAAGCGGAGTGCATGGCGGCCCAGGAGCCGATGCTGGCCAGCTTCTTCCACTCCACCATTCTCAATCACAAGAATCTGCGTTCGGCGCTGAGCTTCCAGCTGGCCAACAAACTCGACAGCGCCACCATGCCCGCCATCGCCCTGCGCGAGGTGATCGAGCTGGCCCTGCGCAGCGAGCCCGAGCTGCTGACGGTAGTGGCGGCCGACATCTGCGCCGTGCAGGAGCGGGATCCGGCGGTCGACCTCTTCTCCACCCCGCTGCTCTATCTCAAGGGGTTCCATGCCCTGCAGGGGTATCGGGTCGCCAACTGGCTGTGGCGTCAGGGGCGCCGCTCGCTGGCCCTTTATCTGCAAAACCAGATCTCGGTGGTGTTCGGGGTGGATGTGCACCCGGCCGCCCGTATCGGCAAGGGGATTATGTTCGACCACGCCACTGGCATAGTGGTGGGCGAGACGGCGGTGATTGAAGATGATGTCTCCATCCTGCAGAGCGTGACCCTCGGCGGTACCGGCAAGGAGAGTGGCGATCGCCATCCCAAGATCCGCGAAGGGGTGATGATAGGAGCGGGCGCCAAGGTGCTCGGCAATATTGAAGTGGGTGTGGGCGCCAAAATTGGCGCGGGCAGCGTGGTGATCAACCCGGTGCCGCCTCATACCACGGTCGCTGGCGTACCCGCCAAGATCGTCGGCCGTCCGGAGTGCGACAAGCCTTCACTGGATATGGATCAGTGTCTCTGATCTCCCGGCCGGAGTAGTCGATGGCCAAACGTTGGTCGGGTTATCTGATTTTGGGGATGTGGCTGCTCAACCTGCTCCATCTCTATCTGGGACTCTCCCCCTGGCCAGCGGCCATGGCGGCCTGGGGGGCGTCACTGCTCACCTGGCCCTGGCTGGTGGGGGCCGCCAAGCGGCAGGCGCTGGCCTTGTATGGTGCGGCGCTGTTGCTGCTCTTCTTCTCCTGGTGGCAGGGCGCGACCCTCAGCGCCAGTGACTGGCTGCTGCCCAACATCAATATGCTCACCATGTTTGCCGCGGTGAGCACCCTCAACCTTGCCACCTCGGGTCTCTTGACCGGCACCACCTCCTGGACCGGGCGCAAGGGGCTGTGGAGCACCATGGCCAGCCTCAATCTGCTGGGGGCTGTCATCAACCTCTCGGTGCTCTTTATCATCGGCGATCGACTGGAGCGTAATGGCACCCTGGAGCGGCGTCAGGTGATGGTACTGAGCCGGATCTTCTGTGCCGCTGCCTTCTGGTCACCCTTCTTTGTCGCCATGGCGGTAGCACTGACCTATGCGCCGGGTTTGCAACTCTCCCATATTTTGCCGTTCGGGATCATCGCCGCCTTGCTGGCGATGGGGCTGACCGCCTGGCAGGTGGAGCGGAGCGGGGTGGCCGACTTTGCCGGTTATCCGCTGCGGTTGCAGACACTGGGGTTGCCGGTCACGCTGGCGCTGCTGGTACTGCTCATCAAGCAGATCTGGCCCCAGCTCGGCATTCTGGCGGTGATCGCGCTGGTGGCCCCGCTGCTGGCGCTGCTCTTTATGCCGAGGACCGGGCGCAAGGCGGCCCTCAAGCGGCAGGTGGTGGAGCGCTTTCCCGCCATCGGCGGTCAGCTGGTGCTGTTTCTGGGGGCCGGTTTGCTGGCGGCAGGCATCAACAGTGCGTTGTCGGTCATCGATTTCGGCTCCGGTCACGGCCTGCCGCTGTTCAATCACTTTGGCTGGCTCGAAGCATCCCTCACTCTGCTGCTGATCCTGCTGGTGGCCATCGTCGGGGTGCATCCGCTCATCAGTATCTCCGGGCTGGCGCCGCTACTCTGGCCGCTGGCGCCGGATCCCAGCCTGCTCGGCATGTGTTTCCTGCTGGGATGGGGGCTTGCTACTGGCACCAGTCCGCTCTCCGGATCCAATCTGGCGCTGGCCTCCCGTTACAACCTCAGTGCCGGGCTGATCCTGCGCTGGAACCTGCTCTACGGCCTGCTGATGTATGTGGTCGCCTGTCTGTTGCTGGGGGCTTATATCGCCTTGCATGGATAACGGCGGCGCCGTCAGGAGGGTGCAAATGATGCGCGGGCTGCGGGGTCTTTTACGCACGGTTCAGTGTGTTGTCGCGGCTCGGGCGCAGGATGCGAGAAAAATAGACGCATATTTAGACAATACATCTATGGAAGGCGCATTTTACAGCGCACTGGCTTGTTTGTGCCGATGCGCTCGGGGTATGCTGGCTTCACGCGCTTGAATCGCCCTCTGTGGGGCATCGCAATTGAACAAACAGGTATGCATATGTCACTAGAAGTCCTTGAGCAACTCGAATCCAAAGTACAATCCGCCGTCGACAACATCTCTCTGCTGAAGATGGAGCTGGACGAGCTGAAAGAGCAGAACAGCAAGCTGCAAGACGAGAACCATCAGCTGCGCAACGAGCACACTGCATGGCAGGAGCGTCTGCGTGCCCTGCTGGGTAAAATGGATCAGATGGGCGAAACCATCTAATTCATTGCCTTCAGGCAGAATTGAAAACGGGCCGCTCCATGAGCGGCCCGTCTGTTTTTGGCAGGGTGAGGATTATAGCGCCAGCAGTTGCTTGACCGTCTTCTCGATGCCGTCCGCCGCTTCGACTATGTTGTTGGCCAGCATGTAGGCGGGGGTGGAGATCACCTTGCGCTCCTGATCCACCACGAATTCGTTGACCGGGCAGTTGAGATGGCTGCCACCCATCGCCTCGATGGCGTTGGCGGTGCCTTCGTCATGGCCGATGGTCGCCAGCGTCCCGGCACCATAGATCAGCGGGATCATGGCGGGTGCGATGCAGATATAGGCGGCCGGTTTGTTGGCTTTGGCAAAGCTCTGGCACGCTTTCAGCACATCGGGCTGGATCTGGCATTCGGCTCCTTTGATAGCGAAGTCGCACAGGTTTTTGGCCGCGCCAAAGCCGCCGGGCACCAGCAGCGCGTCGTAATCGGCCGCATCCAGCTCGGCCACATCCTTTATCTGGCCACGGCAGATGCGGGCCGCTTCGACCAGCACATTGCGGCTCTCTCCCTCGCTCACCTCACCGGTCAGGTGGTTGATGACATGGAGCTGCGCCACGTTCGGGGCGAAGCACTGAACGGCGGCTCCCTGACGGGCCAACGCCAGCAGGCTGATGACGGCCTCGTGGATTTCGGCCCCGTCAAAGACACCGCAGCCACTCAAAATCACGGCCACTTTTTTCATGGCAAACTCCTCGTTGTTGAAAATGTGAGCCAGGATGGATTGTTGTACTTTTGTATGGTTATCGCTCGCCCTCCGCTGGTCAAGTCATCTTGCTGTGCTAGGATTGTTTCGTTTTGGATCCTGCCGTACCTACTCCCTTAAATCTTTTTCCACATTGATCGAGATCATTCTAACTGTCTCACGATCGGTTTTTACGATATCAATGTATTGTTTTTAATGGATTTTTATATTCTTATGCACAGTTTTATCACTGCGCGCTCTGATGCGTCCCATTTTTGAACACAGAGTTATCCACAGACTGAGTCCCTTTATCAGGCGCTGTGTGCTGTTGCTGCGCCCCTTGGTGTGAGGGGGGCCCTGTGGCATCCTAGCGGCTGTTTATCTCTGGCAGGACGATTTCATGGCCCCTAGCAACCCCCTTATTCTGGTCGACGGCTCCTCTTATCTTTACCGCGCCTTCTTCGCCTCCCAGCAGGCTGATCTGCGCACATCGACCGGTTTGCCGAGCGGCGCCGTCCGTGTCATGGCCAACATGATGCGCAGCCTGCGCAAGCAATATCCTGACTGTCATGTGGCCGTGGTGTTTGATGCCAAGGGCAAGACCTTCCGCGACGACATCTATCCCGAGTACAAGGCGACCCGTGCCAGCATGCCGGACGATCTGCGCAGCCAGGTTGCCCCTATCCACCAGATGATCAAGGCGATGGGCTTCCCCTTCCTGATGGTGGAAGGGGTGGAGGCAGACGATGTGATCGGCACCCTGGCCCGCCAGGCGACCGAGAAGCAGCTGCCGGTACTGATCAGCACCGGTGACAAGGATATGGCGCAGCTGGTCTCCGACCATGTCACCCTGATCGACACCATGAAAGATGTGAAGACCGATCGGGAAGGGGTGATCGAGAAGTTTGGCGTACCGCCCGAGCTCATCATCGACTATCTGGCCCTGATGGGTGACAAGGTCGACAACATTCCCGGTATGACCGGTGTCGGCGAGAAGACCGCACTGGCTCTGCTGCAGGGGATTGGCAGCATCGACGAGATTGCCGCCAACCTCGACAAGGTAGCTGCCCTCGGCTTCCGTGGCTCCAAGGCGTTCGCCGACAAGTTCCGCGAGCAGGAGGAGCAGGTTCGTCTCTCCTATCGACTGGCGACCATCAAGACCGATGTCGAGCTGGAACAGAGTCTGGAAGAGCTGTTGCTCAAACCGGTCGACAAGGAGTCCCTGCTGGCGGTCTATCGCGAATACGAGCTGCGCAACCTGATCAAAGAGCTGGAATCCGGTGGTGAAGAGGGCAGCGAGAGCGCCGGACAAGACGAGGCTGGCGATGAGAGCGCCGCTCCGGTTGCCGCCATCGAAACCGACTACCGCTGCATTCTGGACGAAGCCGAGTTTGACGGCTGGCTGGAACAGCTGAAAGCGGCACCGTTGTTTGCCTTCGATACCGAAACCACCAGTCTCGACTATATGGAAGCGCGGATCGTCGGCGTCTCCTTCGCGGTTGAGCCGGGCAAGGCTGCTTATGTGCCGTTTGGCCATGACTATCTGGGGGCGCCGGTACAGCTGAGCGAGGCCGTGGTGTTGGGCAAGCTCAAACCGCTGCTGGAAGATCCGACCCGTCTCAAGGTGGGACAGAACCTCAAGTACGATCGCAACGTGCTGCTTAACCATGACATCGACCTGCAGGGCATTGCCTACGACACCATGCTCGAGTCCTACGTGCTCAACTCCACCGCCAGCCGCCACGACATGGATTCGCTGGCCAAGCGTTACCTCGGGGTCGAGACTACCTCGTTTGAAGATATCGCGGGCAAAGGGGTGAAACAGCTCACCTTCAACCAGATCGAGCTGGAGCAGGCGGCCCCTTATGCGGCGGAAGATGCCGATATCACCCTGCGTCTGCATCAGGCGCTGTGGGGCAAGCTCTCTGCCGAACCGGGCCTCGCCAAGGTATTCAGCGAGATCGAATTGCCCCTGCTGCCAGTGCTGGCGCGGATGGAGTTGCTCGGCACCACCATCGATCCCAAGCTGCTGCACCAGCAGAGCCAGGAGATCGAGCTGCGGTTGGCGGAGCTGGAGAAGCAGGCTCACGAGCTGGCCGGGCAGGAGTTCAACCTCTCCTCGCCCAAGCAACTGGGGGAGATCCTCTTCACCAAGCTGGGCCTGCCGATCATCAAAAAGACTCCGAAGGGTGCACCATCCACCGCAGAAGAGGTGCTGGCCGAGCTGGCGGAGACCTACGAGCTGCCGCAACTGCTGATGGAGCATCGTGGGCTGGCCAAGCTCAAGTCCACCTACACCGACAAGTTGCCGCTGATGATCAAGCCCCGGACCGGGCGGGTACACACCTCCTATCATCAGGCGGTAGCGGCTACGGGCCGTTTGTCATCATCTGATCCCAACCTGCAGAACATCCCGGTGCGCAACGAGCAGGGGCGCCGCATTCGGCAGGCCTTTATTCCGAGCGCCGGTTACAAGCTGGTGGCGGCGGACTACTCCCAGATCGAGCTGCGCATCATGGCGCACCTCTCCGGTGACAAGGGGTTGCTGACCGCTTTTGCCGAGGGCAAGGACATCCACAAGGCGACCGCCGCCGAGGTATTCGGCGTGGCACTCGATGCGGTCACCACCGACATGCGCCGCAGCGCCAAGGCGATCAACTTCGGCCTTATCTACGGCATGAGTGCCTTCGGTCTGGCCAAGCAGCTGGGGATCGGTCGTGCCGAAGCGCAGAAGTACATGGATCTCTACTTCGAACGCTACCCGGGCGTGCTGGAGTATATGGAGCGCACCCGTCAGCAGGCGGAAGCCCAGGGGTATGTCGAGACCCTGTTTGGTCGTCGCCTCTATTTGCCGGATATCAAGTCCCGCAACGCCGGTCTGCGCAAGGCTGCCGAACGGGCCGCCATCAACGCCCCGATGCAGGGGACGGCCGCCGATATCATCAAGCGCGCCATGATCAACGTGGACAGCTGGATCCGCGGAATCGAGGATGAGTCGATCCGCATGCTGATGCAGGTACACGATGAACTGGTGTTCGAGATCCGCGAAGAGAAGCTGGAGGAGTACACCGCCATCATCAAGGAGAAGATGTCGGCCGCAGCCGAACTGCATGTGCCGCTGCTGGTTGAAGCGGGTACCGGTGACAACTGGGATCAGGCCCACTGATTTCCGGTCAGCCGTTCTGCACGGCTATATAGCTATACAAGAAGCGAAGCCCGGCATCATGCCGGGCTTCCTGTTTCTACCAGCCCTATCAGGTCTCTTGCAGATACTCATCCTTAAGCAGGACATAGTTGTCGGCCGAGGTCTTGAGGAAGGCGATCTCGGCGGGTTTGAGTGGGCGAGCCTGTTTGACGGGATTACCTATATATAGAAAGCCCGATTCGAGTCGCTTGCCCGGTGGCACCAGCGAACCTGCGCCGATCATCACATCATCTTCAACCACGACGCCATCAAGCAGAATGGCACCCATGCCGACCAGCACCCGGTTGCCGATGGTGCAGCCGTGCAACATCGCCTTGTGACCCACAGTGACATCTTCACCGATCAGCAGCGGATAGCCGTCAGGATTGCCAGCACTCTTGCGAGTCAGGTGCAGCACAGTGCCATCCTGAATATTGCTGCGGGCGCCGATGTGGATATGGTTCACATCTCCCCGTGCCGCCACCATGGGCCAGATGCTGGCATCATCGGCCAGCTCGATATCGCCCACCAGTGTCGCGCAGGGATCTACATACACCCGTTTGCCCAGTTGCGGGCGTGTTCCCCTATAGGGTCTCAGTCGCAAGTCCATCTTGGCCTCCTTGTTTCCGGCCATTCTAGCAATCCTGAACCGGTTTC
>NZ_JBGLRC010000024.1:0-66006 GCF_041402345.1 Aeromonas sp. S11(2024)
GGAGCGGCCGCATCATGCGTTGAAATACAGAACCCCCGATGCGGTACATAGGGGGTTCTGAGTAGAGAAATGCTAGTTGAAAATGTGTAAACCTATTTCAGGACTAGACATGTCGTCCTCAAGGCTGGGTGGCTGCGGGTAACCACTGGGGGCTCCAGCTCTGCCAGAGTGCCGGGCTTTTTATCAGCTGTTCCTTGAAGGATTTTGGCTGCTGTTTGAGGCGATATTCGATGCGCAGGGCCGCCCCCTTCTCGCCGACTTCCTGTTGCCACGCCAGCGTCAGTGGCCCCTTGCCGCGCAGGGCGCGAGCGCCCTTGCCACTCTGGTGCTGACGCAGACGGCGCAGCGGGTCTGTGCTGATCCCGGTATAGAGCAGGCCGGTGGCGGTGCGCACCATGTAGACAGACCAGCGGGAAGGGGTGGATGGTTGCTGTGCCGGTGTGGTGGTCGCGGGTTCTCTCATTCAAATTCTCTGTGCCAAACTCAGAGGCAGCTCAAGGAGGTGCGATGAGAGTCTGGTTTTGGTTGTGGTTATTGTTGTCGGTCCCAGCCCTGGGGGAGACGCTCCGTCTCTACGATTACCATCAGCATCCCCCCTTCAACACCGGAGTGGATGAAGGGCTGAGCCGCGAGCTGGTCAAGTATCTCAATGAAAAGCTGGGGGGTGAACCCAGAATAGAGCTTTGGCTGGTCAATCGCGCCCGGCTGGCGCTGGAGATGGCGGATCCCGACTTTGATGGTCTGGTGGTCTGGGTCAATCCCGCCTGGGTGGGGGATCCCCATCGCAAACGCTATCTCTGGACTTTCCCGGTGATGCGCGACACCAACGAGCTGGTCTCGAACATCGATAACCCGGTCACCTATCGCGGGCCAGACTCCCTCAAGGGGCTGGTGTTTGGCGGGGTGGAGGGTTACCGCTATCAGGGGATCGATGATGCAGCTGGCCGCGGGGAGCTGGTGCGTCAGGATGCCAAGAAGGTGAAGACCAATCTTGAGCTGCTGGTGCGCGGCCGCATCGATGTGACGTTGGTGAGTGGTTCATCGCTGGGCTTTTTCATCGATTCACAGCACTATCAGGGCAAGCTGTTTATCTCGCCCTTCCCCCAATCCAGCTATACCCGCCATATCCTGCTGCCAAAATCTCGCCCAGAGCTGCATGCCACCCTCAACGACATCGCCGAGCAGATGGACAGGGATCCCCGCTGGCACAAGGTGCTGGAGTCCTATCGCGGTACGCCATGAGGGCGGAGCTTGAGCCGGTGCAGCGGTAACAGGCTCACCAGCAGACCTGCCCAGACAAAGGCGAAACCGACTGCCTTGATGGGGTCCGGCGCCTCACCAAACCAGTAGATGGCGAGCAGGAAGGCGAGGCTGGGCTCGATATATTGCAGCAGCCCCACCGTGCTCATCCGGGTTCTCGCCACCGCGTAGCAGAACAGCCCCACCGGCAGCAGAGTAGCGGGCGCACTGCCCATCAGCAGCAGCTTGTCAGCCAGCTCCCCGTTCACGAATGCCCCTTCCCCGTGCCACGCCAGCGTGCCGATGATGATCAGCGCGACGGGCAGTTGGACCATGGCTTCCAGATAGAGGCTGGAGCCGGTGTCGTAGTGGATCTTCTTCTTGATAAGGCCGTAGCAGGCGAAGTTGGCCCCCATGATGAGGGAGAACCAGGGGAGTTGGCCGTAGCAGAAGAGCATGTAGGCGAGCCCCGCCAGCGCCAGGGCGACCGCCAGATGCTTTTGCGGGGTGAGTCGCTCTTTGAGGAAGATGACGGCGAATACGATATTGAACAGCGGGGTCATAAAGAAGGCGAGGCTGGTGGTCAGCACTTGCCCGGTAGTGAGGCACCAGGTGAACATGCACCAGCTGATGGACATGACGGGGCCCGCCAACAGAATGAGGCCGAGCTGGCGTGGCTCGCTGCGCAGTTGTGCCCAAGGCACCTTGTGGCCAAGCAGCAAAAACAGGGCTCCCAGCAGCACCACAGACCAGAGCACCCGGTGGGAGATCAGCTCCCACATGTTGACCTCGGGCATGAATTGATAATAGAGCGGCAGCATCCCCCACAGGATGAAGGAGAGGGTTGCGGTGCCGGTACCTAGCCAGTTTTTCATTATTGTCCGTTTATTAAATTAAACATCCATGGCGATAGTAGGGGGCGCGCCCTGTTTCCACAAGAGGGAAAACAGGGAAATGCTGGTACTATCAACGTCATGCAGCGAATCGATAAGTTGTTTGAGCAAATCAGGGCCTGCCGTCTGTGCGAGGCTCACCTGCCGCTGGGGCCTCGTCCGGTGATCCGCGGGGCCGAGAGTGCCCGCTTGCTGATCATCGGTCAGGCACCCGGCACCCGGGTGCATGCCAGCGGTATCCCGTGGGATGACCCCTCCGGTGACAGGCTGCGCCAGTGGCTCGGGGTCGATAAGACCACCTTTTACGACGAATCCCGCATCGCCATCATGCCGATGGGCCTCTGCTATCCCGGCAGGGGAAAATCCGGCGATCTGCCGCCCAGACCCGAGTGCGCGCCTAACTGGCACGACAAGGTATTGATGCTGCTACCCAACATCGAACTGACCCTGCTGATCGGCCAGTATGCACAAGCCCATTACCTGCGGGGGGCGGCCAAGGGGTCGCTCACCGACACGGTGCGCAGCTGGGCCGACTATGGCCCCGGCTGGCTGCCGTTGCCGCATCCCTCCCCACGCAACACCCTCTGGCTCAGGAAGAATCCCTGGTTCGAGCAGGAGATCGTTCCCCATCTGCAGCAAAGGGCCGCCCCGCTTCTGGGGAGACCCTGAGTATTAGAGCGCTGGCTCGGCCAGCGGTTTTGGCTTGCTGCGCGCCATGGCGATGAGCGGCAGGACGATGCAGATACAGCCCAGCAGCAGCGGCAGGCCCGGCTGCTCGTCAAACAGCCACACCCCGATGGCCACCGCCATCAGCAGACCGGTGTACTCCGCCGAGGCGATCTTGCTCGCCTCCGCCTTGCGATAGGCCACCACGCACAATCCCGCATAGACCATGATCAGCGCCGAGGAGCCAAAAGCGGGCCACCACATCTGCCACTGCCAGTTGCCCCCTTCCCACAATGCCAGTGCCAGAATGAAGGGCATGCTCAGCACGTTGGTGAAAAACAAGGTCTGGGCGATGGGCTGCTTGAGCGGGATCCGCTTGATCAGCAGATTGTTGAGCGCCATCGACAGCGCCACCCCAAGCGCCGCCAGCGCGGCCCAGTTCACCTCGGTCGGGCGCAGCACGATCAATACCCCGATAAACCCGATAACCGCAGTCAGCACCTTTTGGCGCGAGATCGCTTCCCCCGCCATCCACACCGCCAGCGGCACCATCATCAGGGGGGCGGCATAGAAGAGGGCATTGGCGGTAGCGAGCGGCAAGCGGGTGAGGGCCACCACCATCAGGCAGACGCCGACCGCCCAGATATGGGCCCGCAGCAGGTGCCACTTGAAGGCCACTGGCGGGTTGCGGCGCCATGACCAGAGCAGCCAGGGCATCAGCAGAATGGCGGCCGAGAGCTGGCGGAAAAAGACAAACTGGAAGATGGGCTGATCCGGCTCCAGCACCTTGACCAGCGCATCGGAAAAAACCGCCACCATATTGCCCAGCACCAGATAAAGGATGCCGATCCCTACTGCATTCATACCACCTCCCACTTCAGATGAGCGGAGGGTAGCGTGCCGGTTGATATCCAGTAAAATGATAAAAAATGACCACTCATGAGATATTTAGATAATGAAGCTTCCTCCTCTGCGTGCGGTGCAATATTTCGAGGTAGTGGCCCGGCTGCTCAGCTTCTCCCGCGCCGCCCTTGAACTGAACGTCAGCCAGAGTGCGGTCAGCCACCAGATCCGCCTGCTGGAAGATTTTCTGGGTGAGCGCTTGCTGCTGCGTCAGGGTCGGCTGCTCTCGCTGACAACCCAGGGGGAGAGCTACTTCGAGGGGATTGCCGCCGGGCTCAGCCAGATTGCCCAGAGCAGCGAACAGCTGCGTGGTGGTGGCGAGATGCGAGTCCGGCTCGCGGTCTACAGCTCGTTTGCGGTGAAGTGGCTGATCCCCCGCCTGGCCGGATTGCGCCAGCTCTATCCCGAGCTGGATTTGAGTCTGGAGATGGTGGCGGAAGATCCCGAGCTCTCTGATCGGGTGGCGGACTGCTTTATCACAGTCTCACCCAACGGACGCGGCTACTGCCACGATCTTATCTATCAGGAGCGGCTCTTTCCGGTCTGTAGTCGCCGCCTGTTGCAGCAGAGCAGCGGGGAGTGGCCCGAGGCCATCTGGCAGCTGCCGCTGCTCTCGGTGCAGTCCATTTACAAGGCGCGGGGGGAGGATTGGCTGCGCTGGGCCAAGGCAGGTGGCTTGGTGATCCCTGACGAGGCGCGGATGCACCACTTCAGCCATGTGCTGTTGGCGATGGAGGCGGCAGCCTGGGATCAGGGGGTGGCATTCGTGAATGATTACATGCTGCGGCCCGATGATCCCCAGCTGGTGGCCTTGCCGGTACACCAGCTGGAGACGGGGGATGCCTTCTACTTTACCTGCAAGCGCTCGCGGGCCCATGAGCCCGCCATCAGCCGGTTGCGCCAGTGGCTGATGATGGAGACACGCCAGAGTATGCCGCTGTAATGGCTCGGGTTATCAGGCTTTTTTGAACTGGCTCAGCACAAACAGGCTGGTGGCACAGACCACCACTGACGGGCCCGCCGGAGTATCCTGATACCAGGAGAGGGTCAGCCCGCCGAGTACGGCGAGGCAGCCGATCAGCGCGGCAAAGCCGGCCATCTGCTCCGGCGTCTGACTGAAACGGCGGGCGGTAGCGGCGGGAATGATCAGCAGGGAGGTGATGATCAGCGCCCCGACAAACTTCATCGCCACGGCAATCACCAGACCAATCAGCAGCATCAATACACAGCGCAGCACATCGACCCGGATCCCCTCTACCCGTGCCAGCTCTTCCGAGATGGTCATGGAGAGCAGGGGGTCCCACAGTCGCCACAGGGTGAGCAGCACCAGTGCGCCACCGCCGTAGATCCAGAGCAGATCCATTGGTTGTACCGAGAGCAGGTCGCCGAACAGGTAGGCCATCAGATCCACCCGCACGTTATCCATAAAACTCAAGGTAACCAGACCGAGGGACAGGGCGCTGTGGGCCAGAATGCCGAGCAGGGTATCGGTGGCCACCTGCTGGTTGCGACTCATGATCACCAGCAGCATCGCCATGGCGAGGCAGCAGACCACTACCGCCAGAGTGAGATCGACCTGCAGCAGGATGCCCAGCGCGATACCGAACAGACAGGCATGGGAGAGGGTGTCGCCAAAATAGGCCATCTTGCGCCATACCACGAAGCTGCCGAGGGGGCCAGCCAGCAGGGCGATGCCGAGACCGGCCGCGAGGGCGTATAACAGAAAGCTGTCCACTTGAATGTCCTGTTGCTTGCGCTATTTGCTGTGAGCGTTGTTGCGAGAGGGCAGGCGGATGACGGGGGCCTGCGGTTCATGATGATGGTGTTCGCCGTCGCAGTGGTGATGGTGGGTATATACTGCCAGCACCTCCTGCTCCGGTCGCCCGAACAGACGGGCAAATTCGGGGTGGCGGGCCACGCTTTCCGGCTCGCCATGACAGCAGACGTGGCGATTGAGGCAGATCACCTCGTGGGTGCTGGCCATCACCAGATGCAGGTCGTGGGAGACCATCAGCACGGCGCAATTGAATTCGGCGGCGAGCTGGCCGATCAGGGCGTAGAGCTCGATCTGGCCGGTGATATCAACCCCTTGCACCGGCTCATCCAGCACCAGCAGCTCGGGCTTGACCAGCAGGGCGCGAGCCAGCAGCACACGCTGCATCTCACCACCCGAGAGCTTCTGCATCCGGTTTTCCAGCAATCCCTCTGCGCCCACCCGGGTCAGCGCCTCCTCGATGGAGAGGCGGCTATTTTTGCCCAGTTGCAGGAAGCGGCGTACCGTCAGCGGCAGGGTGGGATCCAGATAGAGGCGCTGGGGCACATAGCCGACTCTCAGGTCGCGGCTGCGGGTGATCTTGCCCGAATCTGGTGTGAGCAGACCCAGCACCAGCTTGCTCAGGGTGCTCTTGCCCGCCCCGTTGGGGCCGACTAGCGTGGTGATTTTGCCTTTATTGAGGGTAAAGGAGACCTTGTCGAGCACAGAGCGTCCATCAAACGAGAGAGAGACCTCTTTCAGCTCTACCAGTTGGCTCATGACAACTCCGGGGTTTACAGCCAGTGAGAGTTATAATATAACAAAAAGCGGCTGTTATATTATCACATACTCACCCCCTGACGAGATTCACCAATGAGAATTATTGCGCTTTTCACTGCCCTGCTGGCGGTGAGTTTGCCTGTTCGTGCCATTGAGGTACTGACCACCATCAAGCCCCTTGGCTTCATCGCTGCGGCGATCACTGACGGCGTGAGTGAGCCCAAGGTATTGTTGCCGACCGGCGCCTCTCCCCACGATTTCTCCCTGCGCCCGTCCGATATTCGCAGCATCAACAGTGCTGGGCTGGTGGTGTGGGTTGGCCCCGAGCTGGAAGGGTTTATGGCCAAGCCGCTGGCCAATCATCCCCATGCTTTGGCCCTGACTCAGGTTGAGGGAATGCCGCTGTTCAACTACGCGACTCAGGATAGTCATGACTCCCATGACCATGATGATCACGATCATGCCGCCCACGAGCACGGTAACCATGATCATGATGAAGGGCATGAGGGACATCATCACGAAGGGGTCGATCCCCATATCTGGCTTGGCCCGACGCAGGCCAAGGTGATTGCCAAGGCGATCGCAAGTGAATTGGGCAAGCTGGATCCGGCCAATCAGGCTCGCTATGACGCCAACCTCGCGGCATTTGATGCCAAGGTAGATGCCAAGGACAAGGTGATTGCTGGCCAGATGAAGGCAGTGAATGAGAAGGGGTACTTTGTCTTCCACGAGGCGTATGGCTACTGGGAGCGCCATTACGGCATGAGTTCAAAAGGTCACTTTACCGTGAGCCCTGAGCGTCGCCCGGGCGCCAAGACGCTAGTGGATATCCGCAAGGCACTGGAAGAGAAGCAGGCGAGCTGCATTTATGCCGAGCCGCAATTCTCACCGGCTGTGATCGAATCGGTGGCACGCAATACCGGCGCCAAGGTACTGTTGCTTGATGAGGTGGGTGAACAGGTGCCACTCGGTCCGGATGGTTATCCCCAATTCATGCAGCAACTGGCAGACGCATTCGCACAGTGTCGCTGATCGCCTGCTGAGCCTCTCATCCGGAGGGACTATACTGACCTCCAGCATCTGACATGGAGTGTCCGGTATGAAATGGTTGTTGATCCCGGCCTGTACTCTGGCGCTATGTTGCGCCTGCGTGCAGGCTTCGCGTCTTTCCGAATATATTGCCAGTCCGGATCTGCGGGCCAAGCTGCAGGAAGTGTATGGTGGCCGGGCCATCCAGCGTGCCGAGGCATTCTCTCGCCTGCTCACCCCCAGAGCGGGTACAACCGACCAGCAGAAGATCGAGCTGGTGAACAACTACTTCAACAATCTCACCTACAGTGAAGACCCCAAGCTGTGGGGAGATGAGGATTACTGGGCCAATCCGCTGGAGTTCATCGGTGCCCGGGGTGGGGATTGCGAGGATTACAGCATTTCCAAGTACTACACCCTGATGGAGCTGGGGGTGGATGAGAAGAAGCTGCGACTGGCCTACGTCAAGGCGGTGCGTTACAACCAGTTCCACATGGTGACGCTCTACTTCCCGACACCCAAGGCTGACCCACTGGTGCTCGACAACATCAACAGCCGGATCCTGCCGGGCAGCAAGCGTACCGATCTCATTCCCGTTTACAGTTTCGATGCCAAAAGCATCTGGATCATGAAGTCACGGCGGGAAGGGACGCTGGCGGGGAGTGCCGATCGGTTGGCGCAGTGGACATCGATGAAGACCCGTTTCTCCAGCGAGCAACTGCGCTCTCCCCGTCGTCAGTTATAGCTTGCCCGCCGCTTTCAGCTCCTCGAAATATTTCGCCGCGCCCGGATGCTGTTCAACACTCAGCACCGGGCCGGTTTTATTGCGTGCCCGGTGAAACATATTGGCGTAGCCATAAGTCTGCTCATTGAACTTGGTCTGCTGTGTCAGCATTGCCTTGGTCAGACGATAGACAGACTCTTCCGGCATGGTGGCATTGGTGACCAGGGTGGCGGCTATGGCAAAGGTGGGCGTCGCCTTCAGATTGCCGGGGTAGATGCGGGCGGGCACCTGACTGCGTTGGTAATATTTGACCCCCTTGAGTAGCTGATCACGGGTGGCCCCATCGATGGGGAGGAAACTGACTGCGCAACGTTTGGCGGTGTCGAGCACAATCCGGTTAGGGTGTCCCATCACCAGTGCAAATGCGTCGATCTGCTTGCTGCAGAGCGCATCCGGCAGGTTGGCCATGCTCTTCAGATCGAGATCCTGCTCTTTCGCTCCCAAGATGTTGAACAGGGTCAGCGCCGTCTGGCGGGTTCCCGAGCTCTTCAACCCCATGTCGATGGGGGCGAGCTTGAGCTGTTCCAGTGAAGTGATATCGCCATCGGCACGGATCACTATGGTGAAGGGCTCGGCATGGGTGGCAAACAGGGCGCGCAGCTCAGGTTGCGGCTGCATGGCAAAAGGGCCCAAGCCCTGGCTTGCCTGATATAGCCAGTCTGACTGCACCATGGCGTAGGATGACTCGCCACTCTTCAGTCGCTTCAGGTTTTCTATTGAACCCGATGAGCTCTGCAGTGTGCACGCAAGTTGCTCGTCGACCTCATGGGCCAGACGGCAAAACTCTTTGGTTATCTGGTGATAAATCCCCTGCTCACCCCCGGTGGTGATAGTGACGGTTTCGGCCATCAGGCCGGGTTGCCACAGCAGGGGCAACAGCATGGCGAGCTTCTTCATGATTGCGCCTCCTTGGCATAACCATCGATACCCCAGGTCCGCAGTTTGTCGATGTCGCGACACTCTCCCGATTCTGCCAGCAGGGTATAACCGGCGGCATGCATGGTTTGGGAGAGCAGATTCCAGTAGAGCGGTGCATCGGTCAGCTGACAGCTGATAAAGATGGGATTGAGCGGGTCAAGTTGATTGAAGGTATCCGCATTGAGGGGAATGGCGCTGAAGGCGAGCTCACACCCCTGTTCCTGTAGCGCGGCCAATGTGGCTTGGCCGTGGGCGGGGAATGTGGCCACATCCCAGCGCCAATCCAGTGTTTTTCCTCGACCCTGGCTTAGCAGAGGGGCAATCTCGGACCATTGCGGGTGATTGAGCAGGGAGAGGGGCAGCAAGATCCCTTCTATATGAGAGTGCTGCCACTGTTGCAGGGCGCTCTGGATGGTTGCGAGCTCGCTGTCGGCACCGAGGGGTTGACTGGGCAAGAAACGCTGATAGAGCGCGATCTCCCCTTGTGTGGAGACAAATTTTTGCAGTTGCCCGCCTTCCGGCAGTGGGCTCACTCCTTGCAGCGGCTGTGGGGGCGTCAGTGGCAGCTGTTTTCCCAGCTGGGTGATTTTGAGTCGTTGTTGCAGCAGATCCCGTTTGCGTTCGGAAACCAATTGGTTGATGGAAAGTGCCACTTCTTTGAGGTCTTGCAACCAGGGAGTGGGCAAGGTGCTGTTGAACTGGTGTTTGCGGATACGGATCAGCTGCAGGTTGATCTGCTCCAGGGGCTGCAGCAGGCGTTTGCACACCAGAGAGATGATCAGGGTAAATACGACGAGGCCCGCCAGCAGCGCCAGACCGGTGCGACTGATGGCATTCCACAGATGCTGATAGGCGTAGCCGCTATGCCCCTCAAGGGTCAGAGTGCCCAGCATGCGCCAGCCATCGGTCAACTCTTGCTCAATCTTGACGGGGGGCATGCCGATAACCGAGGGAAGCCAGCCGGGGACATTTTGCTGGGTAGAGTGGAAGACCTTCTGAAACAGCAATTGGCCATCGGGATCGATCAGGGTGACCGAGCTGACGAAGCCGCCATCGAACATGGCATTGACGATGGTCTCGGCCAGCACATTGTCGTCATTGAGCAGGGTTCCTTGCAGCACCAGCCCGAGAGCGGTGATGGCGGTTTCCAGGTTGGCTGACATCTGGTCGAGGATGGATTGGCGGACCGTCGTGACTTCCAGTGCAAACAGCAGCGCTGCACCGATCAGGAACAGGACGACAATTATTCTGATTAACAGTTTTGCTAACGACATATCCACTCCATGGAAAAGTTATCGCAACATTTCAGGTTTCTATTCAGTATCGAATCCGACCCGGTTCTTAAAAATAGGAAAAAATGGTTAAAAAAGACGATCATTTCTGCCCATCCGGGCGGGTTATGCATAAAATGTGAGGTTCATGCAGATTGTGATGAACTATTTGTAACTATTTGTGTCCAACAAACAGTTTTATACGGTTTTGTCACAACTGACATCGCAACTCACACTCTTTAGATCTAAATACAGGATAGCGGATGAAACGTCTCCGTCCCTTGGTAGTACAGGCTGCCAATTGGGAACCACCGGTTCCCCGCAAACACTTTTACGCCATGCTGATGCTGACGGCCATGACCCTGTCAGCAGTGGCATTATTGCCAGCTCCGGGTGACATCCTCGAGCGGCCGCTGCGTCTTGAGTTGCCCATTGATACCGCAGGTACGGCAACCAACGAAAACAACACCGACTTTAACGAAATCCCCGATCACGAACTGGTTGATCAAAGTGCGCCGGATGACGACATCCCGGTCGACACCACCCCCCAGTGGCAGGATTACCGGGTCCGCAACGGCGAAAACCTGACCGCCATTTTTAACAATCTCGGTCTATCCACCACCACCCTCTACAAGGTGCTGGACGCCGACAACAAGAACTATCTGGCGCGCCTCAAGCCGGGCCAGAATATCGAGCTGCTGATCGATCAGGACAACATCCTGCAGCAACTTAAAATCCGCCTGAACATCAAGCAGACGCTGGTGATGGCGCGCAGCGACGATGCCTATACCGCCTCGATGATCAATGAGAAGGTCGAGTGGCAACCGCAGCGTTACAACGGCGTGATCAACGGCAGCTTCTATGTCAGTGCCCGCAATGCGGGGATTCCGGCCAACCATATCCAGAAAATTGCCAACCTGTTCCAGTGGCGAATGAATTTCGCCAAGGATCTTCAGAAGGGCGACAAGTTCAAAGTGCTGGTACGCCAGGAGACGGTGGAAGGCAAGAGCACTGGTAACAGCCAGCTGCTGGGTGTGGAAGTGACCAGCCAGGGCAAGACGGTGTCGGCCTGGCTCTCCGATGACGGCAACTATTACGACGGTCAGGGCAACAGTCTGGAGCGCGGATTCCGCCGCTACCCGACCCACAGCCGCTATCGGATCAGTTCCAATTTCAACCCGGCGCGCAAACATCCGGTAACCGGTATGGTGCGTCCTCACGAGGGCACTGACTTTGCGGTGCCGGTGGGCACGCCAGTGCTGGCGACTGGCGATGGTATCGTCCAGAAGGCAACCAGCCACCCGCTGGCGGGTACCTATATCGTCATCAAGCATGGCCGTACTCTCTCTACCCGTTATCTGCACCTGAGCAAGCTGCTGGTCAAAACCGGTCAGCGAGTGAAGATGGGCGACAAGATCGGCCTCTCCGGCAACACAGGTCGCTCGACCGGTGCTCACCTGCACTACGAGCTGCGGATCAACAATCGCCCGGTCAATGCCATGACCGCCAAGCTGCCGATGGCTGAACCCCTGAGCGGCAAGGAGCGTCGTCAGTTCCTTGCCAAGGTGAAGAGCTATCGCAAGGAGCTGGCCGCGGGTTGATTCCTGTCGTCACCGCCTGAAATGAAAGGCCCCGCCAGATTGGCGGGGCCTTTTTACATGCGCAGTGAGGGTTAGTAACCCTTGTCGAAGTCGATTTTGCCATCCAGTGGCTGGCCATCGATAAAGCGGATGTAGTTGCGCACAAAGATCTGGGCTACATCATCCGGGAAGCTGTAGGCGCTGTTGTGGGGGGTGACGATGAGGTTGGGTTGGCCCCAGAGTGGACTGTCGGCGGGCAGCGGCTCCTGCTCGAACACATCCAGCACCGCCATCGCCAGCTTGCCGGTACGCAGTGCGGTGAGCAAATCGCCCGAGTGCACGGCGCTGCCGCGGCCGACGTTGAACAGGATGGCGCCCGGTTTGCAGTGTTCGAAGCGGGCGGCATTGAACAGATGACGGGTATCGCGGGTGGCTGGCAGCACGCTGACGATGACATCGGCCTGCGCCAGCATCTTGTTGAGCGCAGGCAGTTGATAAACTTGATCAAACCCAGCCCGCTCCCGACCGCTGCGGCTGATGCCCAGCACCTTCATGCCAAAATGTTTGCCGGTGTGGGCGATATGCTGGCCAATGCTGCCGGTCCCCAGGATCAGCATGGTGCGCCCCTTGAGGCCCTGATAGGGGTGACTCTGCCACAGTCGCTGTTTCTGCTGTTCCCGATAAAGGGGAATTTGGCGCATCAGGCTGAGCAGATGACCAAAGACATACTCGCTCATCAGCGGGCCGAAGATGCCGCGGACATTGGTGAGCTGGTAGTCGCGGCGACTGTCAGGGTCGAGCAGCACATCGACTCCCGCATAGGTGGACTGGAACCAGCTCAGCTTGTTGGCTTTGGGCAGCAGCGGTTTGGCACGGGCCGGTTCGGCCATCAGAATATGGGCTTCGCCGATCAGCTTCTCGGCATCGCTCTGGTTATCGGCTCGCAGAATGCGCAGATGGGGGAGATTGGCGGCCTTGAGCAGCCGTTCGTAGTGAGCATTATCCTGGCTGAGCAAAAGAAGGGTACGTTGGCTCATACTCTTGTTCCTTATCAGAATTTGCGGCGCAACAAGATGCCGCTCTCGACCCATCTTACCTGACTTCATATCGCAACATAGCCGACCAGGGCGCTTTTTCGTTTTCGCCGCGCCCCTCGTGGGCTACAATCTGCCCCACATTTTGCAAAGGATCCGACTCCAGTGTTTGGTGACAAGTTTTATAAGCGACTGGCCGAGCTACAGCCTTGGCAACAGACCGTCTACACCCTGGCGCTGGCAGAGCGCATGTACCCCAACTATGCCCTGTTCTGTCAGGCTTCCGGCTTTGGCAATGCTGGTGCTTTCCGGCATGCGCTGGATCAGATGTGGGTCTACCTCACCGTCAAGGGATCCCGGGTCAATCTGGGTGCCATTCTCGAAGAGTTCGAGTCTCACATTCCGGATCCCCGCAAGTTTGAATCCTACGGTGCCTACCCGGCGCTTGATGCCTGTGTTGCGCTGGGCTGCGCCTATAACTCGGTGATCTGCCGGGTCGGCGAAGAGGCCAACGATGCCAGCCATGCGTCAGTCGGTACCGTGGCCGGGTTTATCGAGCTACTGGAAGAGCGGGATCTGACCGAAGAGGAGCTCTACGAGCACGAGTACATGGAAGCCGAACTGGAGTTCCAGGTTGAACTGCTCAAGCGGGTTGCCCATGAGCGCGACAGCGATCGAATCCTGGCCATCAGAGCATTCGCCTCTCAGGATGGCGTCTCCAATATCGGGATCAGCCTGGAAGAGTAATCCTCTGCGGCCCCTGATTGAAAAAAGCTCCCGTTCGGGAGCTTTTTTTATGCCTGAAATTGTTCAGCAGCTTATGCCTGCTCTTCGGTGAGGGGTCTGACGCTCAGCACCGGGGCGGCATCGATTTCGTCTGCATTCATCATGGCGGAGATGCGTTGCAGGGAAGAGAGCAGCAGGGTCTGCTCCCACGCTTCCAGTGCCTGAAAACGCTGGATGAAGCGCTCTTGCAGCGGGGTCGGGGCCTGGGCCAGCAGGGCGCGGCCTGCGTCAGTCAGTGTCGCGTGAACCTTGCGCTTGTCGGTATTGCTGCGAACGCGCTGCACCAGTTGGCGGCTCTCCAATCGGTCCATGATGGTGGTGGCGGTGGCCTGGCTCATGTTGGTGTGATCGGCCAGCTGACGCATGGAGACCTGTCCCAGCTCGTCGATCCCTTTGAGCAGCAAGAGTTGTGGGGAGGTGAGCCCGGCTTCTTTGATTAAGCGCCTGGAGTGCATGTCGATGGCACGAATAATCTGGCGCAGGGCGACCAGCACTTCATCATGTTTTTCCATGGGGTGTGCGTCATTGGAGGGCTATGGAGAGGGGAAAATTTTCCGCCTAATTCGGCACAAGGTCAATATGGTTTTTGTTGTAATAATTTCTGCTCTAATCAATTTTGTGTTAGGTTGACGGACATTTCACGGAGTTCACCCTGACATTTGAGGAGCTAAATGATGAATGACGAGCTGGATATCAAGTCTCTGGTGGCCGAGTTACGTGTGGTCAGAGTGCGCTATGAACTGCCGGATACCTCGGCTTTTGTGCGCTATCAGCCTGCTTATGATGAAGACCCGAACAACCTCAAGGTACACCACTATGATGGTGAGTTACCCCTCTCTTGCAGTGAGACAGGTACTTTCAATATAAAGGAGTTGGTGAACGAATTGCGCTACGCCTATGTGCTGGTGCACCTCTTTCCTGACGAAAGTGCCATGAACTTCTATCTGACCGGCCTCGATACCGGCCTGGCCCAGCTGGAGTTCATCGGTGGCTCTTACGACTTCAACCGCCTCTGGATCACCAGCGGTATCTCCAATCTGGGCGTCCCCATGGCCATCTTCCTTGGCAAGCGTCACGCCGTGAATGGCCAGCCCTCGGTTTCGCTGGTGGATCACCGCGAACAGACGGCCGGCAAACTGGTCTATCGCGCCATCGGCGGTGCCGGTGATCATGTGGGCGAAGACTTTTTCAACAACGACTAAGGAGGCTGGATGCGAGCAAGCAAAGGGCTATTGAAAGGCCTCAACCCGACTATGGCCATGACGGCCCTCACCGTGATCACCCTGTTTTTGCTGTTTGGCGTATTTGTTCCCGATACCGCGGCCGCCTGGTTTGTCGGTGCCAAGGATCAGATTATTGCCGGGTTCAAGTGGTACTACATTCTGGTGGTCGCCCTGTTCCTGTTCTTCGCTGTCTACCTGATGTTCAGCCGTTTTGGCAGCATCCGGCTGGGTGACGACGACCAGGTACCGGAGTTCGGCTACTTCGCCTGGTTCTCCATGCTCTTTAGCGCAGGCATGGGTATCGGTCTGGTGTTCTGGAGCATCGCCGAGCCGATGAACCATCTGCAGGGCAATCCGTTCATTACCGAAGGGATGACCCCGGAAGCGGCCCAGATCGCCATGCGCCTCACCTTTTTCCATTGGGGCCTGCACCCCTGGGCCATCTATGTGATCGTTGGCCTGTCGCTGGCCTTTTTCAGTTATCGTCGCAAGTTGCCGCTGGCTATTCGCTCCGTGCTTTACCCCATCCTCGGTGAGCGGATTTACGGTTTCTGGGGCCATGCGGCCGATGTGCTGGCCGTGTTCGGCACCGTCTTTGGGGTGGCGACCTCCCTTGGTCTGGGGGTCTCCCAGATGAATACCGGCCTCAACCAGATGTTTGGTATGGAGGTGTCGCAGTCCAACCAGCTCTGGCTGATTGGCGGTATCAGCCTGATCGCCACTCTGTCGGCGGTTTCCGGGGTCGGGCGCGGAGTGAAAATTCTCTCCGAGCTCAATATCTGGCTGAGCGTCTTCGTACTCGCACTCTTTCTGGTGCTGGGGCCGACCACCTATATCCTCAACGCCTATGTGCAGAACATCGGTGATTACCTGCAGAACATCGTCAAACTGAGCTTCTGGACCAACACCGAAGCCAACGGCACTTCGGCCTGGCAGTCGAGCTGGACGGCGTTTTACTGGGGTTGGTGGATTGCCTGGGCGCCGTTTGTCGGCATGTTTATCGCCCGTATCTCCAAGGGGCGTACCATTCGCGAGTTTGTGCTCGGTGTGCTGCTGGTACCTTCACTGCTCGGCATGTTCTGGCTCACCGTGTTTGGCGGTACGGCGATGAATCTGGAGCTGTTTGGTGGTGGCGGCGTGGTGGCGGCGGTCAATCAGGATGTGACGCTGGCGCTCTACAAGACGGTCGAGCTGCTGCACTGGGATACCTTCGGCTGGATCGCCAAGGCCGTGCTGACCCTGCTCATCTGCACCTACTTCATCACCTCCAGTGACTCGGGCACGCTGGTCATCACCACCCTGCTCTCCATTGGTGATCAGGAGCCGCCGGTGCTGCACCGCGCCGTATGGGGTCTTGGGCAGGGGCTGGTTGCCGCCATCCTGTTGGGTTCCGGCGGCCTGGCGGCCTTGCAGGCGGCCAGTATCATAGCGGCGCTGCCCTTCTCGGTGATCATGCTGGCGATGTGCTATTCGCTGATGCTGGGGCTCAAGCAGGAGAGCCAGCGCCAGTTCGAATATCGCCAGAACCTCAAGCGCCACGATGGCTCATCCCATATGAGCCTGATGGAGCGAATTGGTCCGGCATAACCGCATCAGCAGGGGTTAGCGCCCCCTCACATATCAATCTGGATGGAAAACGGCCGCCCTGGCGATGCTCTCCTTGCGGAGCTCATCATCAGGGTGGCCGTCTGTTATGGGGCCGAGGTTACTCCTCGATAAAGGTCCACTCATCCTTGACCCGGCTGATGGCATCAGTCCGCTTTTTGGCGAGCTGCTCCTTGATCTCTTCCCCTTTGAAACCGGCCGCCACTATCTCTTTCACCGGCACCGCCTGGGCGGCAGCCAGCGCTTCTGCCACATAGTCCGGCTCGGCGTAGACCCGCTCCTCGAAACCGGTACGGCCATGGAAGTCGGCGCGACAGGCATCCAGCAGCTGGGCAAAGCGCTCGGGGCGACGCCAGGCATCAGCCTTGTCGAACACTTTGAGCAGGGTGGAGGGCTTGAGCTCAAAAGCGATATGGATGTGGGTGTGCAGATCGCTCACCAGCAGCGCCAGATCCCGGCACTCATTGGGTACCCGGAACCGCTCGCACAGGGCGCGAATAAGCGGCAGCCCCTTCTGGCCATGACCGTGATGGCTTGGCCAGAACTCCTTGGGGGTGACTCCCTTGCCAAGGTCGTGGCAGAGGGCAGCAAAGCGTACCGTCAGCTCGGGGGAGATCCGGCACGCCTGCTCCAGCACCATCAGGGTGTGGATGCCGGTGTCGATCTCCGGGTGCCACTTGGCCGGGGCGGGGACGCCAAACAGCGCATCAATCTCTGGGAACAGCGCTTTCAGGGCGCCGCACTGGCGCAGCACCTCGATAAAGATCTGCGGGGTCGGCCCCAGCAGCACTTTTTCCAGCTCCTTCCAGACCCGCTCCGGCGTGAGGTGGGCCAGCTCGCCAGCGGCCGTCATCTCGCTCATCAGGGCGAGGGTCTCCGGCGCTATGGTAAAGCCCTGAGCGTGGAAGCGGGCGGCGAAGCGGGCGACCCGCAGGATGCGCAGCGGATCTTCGGCAAAGGCAGGGGAAACGTGGCGCAGCAGCCGTTTTTCCAAATCCTCGATGCCACCGTAGGGATCGTGAAGCTCTCCCTGATCATCTTCGGCGATGGCGTTGATGGTGAGGTCCCGGCGCAGCAGATCCTGCTCGAGCGTCACATCGGGGGCGGCGTGGCAGACAAAGCCGGTGTAGCCCTGACCCTGTTTGCGCTCGGTACGGGCGAGGGCATACTCCTGCTGGGTTTTGGGGTGAAGAAACACCGGAAAGTCGCGACCGACCTGGGTAAAACCCAGCGCCAGCATCTGTTCCACGGTGGCACCGACCACCAGATGATCCCTGTCGCCCTGCGGCAATCCCAGCAGGCGATCCCTCACTGCGCCCCCAACCAGATAAGTCTGCAAACCGTCTCTCCCGTCATCAATCGTGGGGCCGAGTATATCGTCTTTGTTACCGCTTTGCTGCCTGACCACCACCTGCCCGCAGCTCCAATCAGCGCGGCTTTGACTTGGGCGTGACGAGGCCTTACGCTGCCGCACCAGACAGCTGACACTGTGCTGCGGGATGACTTTATGCCCGCGCAGGCCAGATGAGCCGAAGGAACCGCAGAGTTCCCCATATATCAACGACATGAGAACAACGTGAATCAATCAACCTTCGCAAGCCGGGTTCTGGAGTGGTACGAGCTTCATGGCCGCAAAACCCTGCCCTGGCAGCAGGAGAAGACCCCTTACCGGGTCTGGGTCTCGGAGATCATGCTGCAGCAGACCCAGGTCGCCACAGTCATCCCCTATTACCAGCGTTTTATGGCGCGCTTCCCCGATGTGGTGGCGCTGGCCGATGCCCCTGTCGACGAGGTGCTGCACCACTGGACCGGGCTTGGCTACTACGCCCGGGCCCGCAACCTGCACAAGGCGGCCCAGCAGATCCGCGATCACCACCATGGTCTCTTTCCCGAGCGCTTTGACGAGGTGATGGCGCTGCCGGGCATTGGCCGCTCAACCGCCGGGGCCGTGCTGTCGCTCTCTCTGGGTCAGCCCCACGCCATCCTTGATGGCAACGTGAAGCGGGTACTCACCCGCTGGCTGGCGCTGCCGGGCTGGCCCGGTCAAAAACAGGTGGAGAACGAGCTGTGGGAGATCGCCATCCGGCTCACCCCCAAGCTGGGCGTGGCGCAATACAATCAGGCAATGATGGATATCGGGGCCACTATCTGCACCCGCAGCAAGCCTGCCTGTGATCGCTGTCCGGTGCGGGCCGATTGCCAGGGGCTGTCGCAAGGCAAGCCTACCGCTTATCCCAACAGCAAGCCCAAGAAGAGCATTCCGGCCCGTGACGGCGTCATGCTGCTGATCCGTCACGGCGATGAGCTGCTGCTGGAGAAGCGGCCGCCGCAGGGGATCTGGGGCGGGCTCTACTGCTTCCCGCAGGTGGCCTCGCTGGCGGAGGTGGATGGTCTGCTGGCGTCCCTCGGCCTGAGCCATCACGGTTATCGTGAACTGGCCGGTTTTCGCCATACCTTCAGCCACTTCCATCTCGATATTCAGCCGTTGCTGATTGACATTGATGAGGCGCAGCCGCTGCGGCTCATGGAAGCAGATAACCGACTCTGGTATAACTTACGCCATCCTGCCGAGGTGGGGCTGGCGGCCGCCACGGCCCGTCTGCTCGCCTATCCAGAGTTACAACCATAGAGGTCAACATGAGCCGTACTGTATTTTGCCAACGCCTGAAAAAAGAGGGCCCGGGTCTGGATTTCCAACTCTATCCCGGTGAGCTCGGCAAGCGGATTTTTGACAACATCAGCAAGGAAGCCTGGGCTGAGTGGCAGAAGAAGCAGGTGATGCTGATCAACGAGAAAAAGCTCAACATGATGAATCTTGAGCATCGCCAACTGCTGGAAAAAGAGATGGTCAGCTACCTGTTTGATGCAGGTGAAGTGCAGATCGAAGGTTACACCCCGCCTGCCCAGTAAGCTCTCCGGCTGTTGTACGTGTGAACAGGTGCGGGAATGGCGCCACACTGGCGTGACCGCTCCTGAAGTCGCAGCAAATGAATGATGGGCAGCTCTGCTGCCCGGTTTGAGGATCCTATGGGCCGATTTTTTTGGCTGCTGTGCACCCTGCTGTTTCTCTCTGCCTGCTCATCCTCCCCCAAGCCCAGCGGGAGTGAGGATGACGATCTGGTCAACGGCAAGGACATCCGCGGTTTTGAACACATGATCAGCGCGCTCTCCCATAACGTGAACGAGATATGGGGGCGGGAGGCGCTGTTTGCGGGCAAGTTTGACTACGTCAAATACACGGATCAGTACAAGAGCCGGGCCCACATCGACTTCTCCAGCGGTCACATCATGGTGGAGACGGTCTCGGGCATCGATCCCCGCGCTCACCTGCGTCGCGCCATCATCGAGACCCTGCTGACGCCGGACGATCCGGCCGAAGTGGATCTTTACTCCGATCGGGAAATTCTGACCGGTGGCGAGCCTTTCCTCTATGGTCAGGTGCTGGACAATCAGCGCCAGCCAATCCGCGCCTCCTGGCGCGCCGAGCGTTATGCCGATTACCTGCTCAATACGGCGATGAAGAAGCGCACTCTGGGTATTCGCACCATCTTCTTCGTTGATATTCCCATGGTGGCCAACCATGAAGATCGACGGGGCTACAAGTATGCGGGGATCATCCGGGAAGCGTCGCGCAAATACGGCGTGCCGGAGAGCCTGATCTATGCGGTGATCAAGACCGAGAGCAGCTTCAACCCCTATGCGGTGAGCCATGCCAACGCTTATGGCCTGATGCAGGTGATTCCGGCCACTGCCGGTCGTGACGTCTATGTCCGGGTCAAGGGCAAGAACGGTCAGCCGACCCGGGAGGAGCTGTTCAACCCGGCCTACAACATCGATGTTGGTACCGCCTATCTGCACCTGTTGCAGACCGTCTATCTGGCGGATATTCAGGATCCGCGCTCCCGTCGCTATGCGGTGATCTCCGCCTATAACGGTGGTGCGGGCGGGGTACTCAATACCTTCTCCAGCGATCGCAAGGCGGCGCCGGGCCGGATCAACCGGCTCTCCCCCGAGGCGGTCTATCAGGTGTTGACCGAACAGCATCCCAAAGAGGAGGCGCGCCGTTACCTCTACAAGGTCAATCAGGCCGAGAAGGGGTTCAAGAGAGCCTTTGCCAGTCGGGCCGGTTAAGCGGTGACGCTGGGTTAACCATGCAAAAGGGCGCTTGATATCAAGCGCCCTTTTAACGTCTGGCCAGTTCGTCGTTGAAGTGGCCTTATTTGGCGATAAAGCCGCCCTTGGTCTGCGGGGCCGCGCCCACTTTCTCCAGGGTTTTCACTTCCACTTCGGTCTTGTTCCAGCTGTGGTCCACTTCACCACGGATGCGGATCTGATCATCCGGGCCCACTTCGGTGCCACGCCACACATCCTGATCCACTTCGACCTCCACCTCACCGCTGGCATCGCGGAACAGATAGTTCTCGCCGCCCAGGTGCTTGACCAGTTTCCCTTCCAGGGTGGCCCAGCTGTCATCGGCCAGATCTTTCAGCTGAGCAACGGAAACCTTGTTCTGCTCCTGCGGGCCTGTGTAGGCCGCCATGGCAAAAGAGGAGACAGACATCAGGGTCAACAGTCCGATTACGCTTGCGCTTGCCTTGTTCATTTCATACTCCTGTCGTTGGTATGAGGGCATTGTGCCGGGGGGGGCGTGAAACAAGCGTGAAAGAAATAGGCTGGTGTGATTGTCTGTTTTGTGAGCGCAAGCGATTTCATCGGTGGCGGAACATGTGTGATTTCATCTGGAACTGTAATCTGTCGCCTTCACCAGGAGTCAGTGGCAGCAGACTCTTCCCATGCCTGTCGCCACTCGAGGAGAAGTCCGCAGGTCTCACCTGCTTAATCGAAGAGCATAACAATATGAAAAAATGGCTTGTTTGTTTATTGGGGTTAATGGCATTGACCGCGCAAGCGGCAGAGGGACGCCAACCTTTTTCCCGGGTTGTGATGTTTGGTGACAGCCTCTCCGACACCGGCAAGATGTACAAGAAGATGCGGGGGTATCTCCCCTCCAGCCCACCTTACTTCAACGGGCGATTCAGCAACGGCCCGGTATGGCTGGAGCAGTTGGGTGACGAGCGTTTTCCCGGTCTGGTCGTGGCCAACGAGGCTGAAGGCGGTGCAACCGCGGTGGCCTATAACCATCTGGGGGCCCTGAATGGCTGGCTCGGTTTCTGGTCCTGGGATCCCAAATATCAGGTGATCAACAACCTCGATTACGAGATCGATCAGTTCCTGAAAAAGGACAAGTTCCGCCCCGATGATCTGGTGGTGATCTGGGTCGGTGCCAACGACTATCTGGCTTATGGCTGGAACACCGAGCGGGATGCGGATCGGGTGATCGATACCATCCGGCTGGCATCCAACCGGTTGGTGCTCAACGGCGCGCAGCAGATCCTGCTGTTCAACATTCCTGATCTGGGGCAGACCCCGTCAGCCCGCAGCATGAAGGTGGTGGAGAAGGTGCGCCATGTGGCCAGTTACCACAACCAGAAGTTGCAGAACCTCACTCGAGAGCTGGCTCCCCTTGGCATCGTGAAGCTGTTCGAAGTGGACAAGCAGTTTGACGAGATGATGCGCGATCCTCAGCAGTTCGGGCTGAGTGACACAGAACACGCCTGCTACGGTGGTGGCTATACATGGAAGCCGTTCTCCGGCAGCGCCGCCGAGGTGGCTGCGACCCCGGCTTTAAGTGTCTCCGAAAGAGTGGCTATTGCCGGTAACCCGATCCTGGCGCAGGCGGTGGTGAGCGGGCAGGCAAAAGGGCGAGCAGCGACTCTTAACTGTGATGAGCATATGTTCTGGGATCAGGTGCATCCGACCAAGACGGTGCACAAGGTACTGAGCCAGCGTGTTGCTGACTTTATCGATCAGCACTACGAGTTTGTTCGTCACTGATATCGCTTCGGGCCAGCATGTTGCTGGCCTTTTTCTCCTATCCGCCCTCATTTGTGCGTCTTTTTGCGTCACATTCAGTTCAAATAACAAACGCTTGTTGCTGTTTTTGTAACGTGGTTGCGTTAGAGTGTTTTTTGTTAATTGATATCAGTGACTTGAAAATAGGCTAACGTTGATATGCTGCGATCGCTTTTGGGTGGTTGCACCTATAAGACGAGGTGATATCAATCAACCTCCTCCTACATAAAGTTGCAGAGGCTCAAACATGAAAAAATCATTGATTACCTTGCTGGTTACCGGCTTGCTGGCGGCCAATGCCCAGGCTGCCGGTCAGGACAACACCTGGTATGGCGGTGCCAAACTGGGTTGGTCCAACTTCTACGGCATTGATGAAAGCAATGCCCTGACCCTTGGCAATGAAACCAACGATGCCTTGGGTGCAGGCGTGTTTGGCGGTTATCAGATCAACAAGAATCTGGGGTTGGAGCTGGGTTACGACTATCTGGGCAATTACAAATACGATGCCACTACGGCGGCAGGCGCTTTCAGTGATGAAGTAAAAGCACAGCTGGCTCAACTGACCCTGAAACTGGGCTTCCCGGTTACCGATAATCTGGATCTGTATGGCCGTGTCGGTGGCGGTTATGGCTGGGCTGATACCAAGAGCGATGTCTACAAAGATGACAGCCGCTTTGTCATGGTCGGTGCATTGGGTGCCGAGTATGCGTTCAATCTCGACTGGGCCGCTCGCCTGGAGTACCAGTACACCACCCCGTATGGCAGTCGTGATGATACCGGTTTGAGAATGGATAACGGCCTGCTCTCACTGGCAGCGGTTTATCGCTTTGGTCAGGTTGCCCCTGTGGCGCCCGCCCCGGCTCCGGAACCAGCTCCTGCACCTGTGATGGTTGAGAAGCAGTTCACCCTGAGCTCCGATGTGCTGTTTGACTTCAACAAGGCGACTCTCAAGCCAGAGGCCAGTCAGGCACTGGATAGCCTCTATAGCCAGATTGAAGAGGCGCGACCCAAAGATGGTGTGGCAACTGTAATTGGTCACACCGACCGTATCGGTTCCGATGCCTACAACCAGAAACTCTCCGAGCAGCGTGCCCAGACCGTTGCCAACTATCTGGTTGGTAAAGGGATTCCGGCCGCCAAGATCAATGTGGAAGGGCGTGGTAAATCCTCACCGGTTACCGGCGACAGCTGCGTCAGCAAGTCCAAGCGTGAGCTGATCGTCTGCCTGGCTCCGGATCGCCGTGTTGATGTGAAAGTCGAAGGTGTCAGCGAGGTGCAGGAGTAATCCTTCACACTGAGCAGGTTTCCAATGGGGCTTGAATGAACAGCCCCTGTCGGAGCAAAAGAGACCAAAAAGCCAGTCAGTTGAGCTGACTGGCTTTTTACATTGGCATTGCGGTCGGGCAGGGGACAAATCAGGAAGGGAGTGGCATCACCCGGTTGCGCCCCAGCTCCTTGGCCTTGTAGAGCAGCTTGTCGGTACGTTCGACCAGACAGTCTGCGCTCTCCTGACCGTTGAACTCACCCACGCCAAACGAGGCAGTGATGTGGTCGATGCGGCGGCCCGATTTGCGATCCAGAATCGACATCCGCTCGATGGCGCGGCGCATGCTCTCCGCCATCTGTCTGGCCAACGCCAGCGAGCGATGGGGGACCAGCATGGCGAACTCCTCCCCACCCAGCCGATAGGCGGTGACCCCCTCCTTGCAGGCATCGCGCAGCCGTTTGCTGAAGGCGCGCAGCACCTGATCGCCGAGCAGGTGACCGTACTCGTCGTTGAAGTTCTTGAATCGATCGATATCGGCGAGGATCAGCGAGAAGGGGTGCTGGCTGCGGATCAACCCCTCCAGCTCCAGATCGAAGGCGCGGCGGTTGAGCAGGTTGGTGAGGGCATCCTCGTTGGCCAGTTTGCGTGTCTCGTTGAGCGCCGCCCGCAGCTCCTTGATCTCTTTCTCCGCATTGCTGAGCTGGTTGCGAAAGTGCATGGTGGACATGCGCACATCCCGCGATTCGCGCACCAGCTCTCGCAGGATCCCCATGGTGTCTTCTAGGCTGAAGCCCTCGTCATCAATGCGGCTGAGCTTGTCAAAACTCTTGTCGAGCATCTCCTGAAACATGCCGGTATCGGAGATGGCGTCCTGCATGGAGTGGCCGAGCTCGTTGGCCATGGCGGCGAGGCTCAGTTTCATCGCCTCCATCTGCTTCTCGTCCTGAGCGGCCAGATACTGGTGATAGAGCCGCTCGCAGGTGGTGAGCGAGCAGGTTCCCTGCATTTTGACTGCCTGATCGATCGCTTGGTTGAGCTCGGGCATGCTGGCCGAGACATAGTTGTACCACAGGTGGTAATTGTCCGGCGTTGTGGGGATCTGGTACTTGATCATCAAAGGGACCGCCTGTTTGAGATAGGCGGCGGATTGGGCAAATGTGTCCTTACTCATGAGTTCTGTGTCTCATCATGCCAGCGAACTGAAGATAGTATGACAGAGAGATTGGCCAAAAGGCAGCCGATGGATGCCATTCGCCCCCCCCTCCGATATAATGGCACCGTTACCACCTACCCTAAGGCCTGCTTATGTCTCAAAAAGATCCTTTCCTCGAACGCGAGGCCGAAAAATACGATAACCCCATCGCCAGTCGCGAGTTGATCCTGGAACTCATCAAGGGCCATGAAAAGCCCATGTCCCGTGAAGAGTTGGCCAAGGTCCTCAAGCTGAAAGATGAAGAGCCGTTGGAAGCCTTGCGTCGTCGTCTGCGCGCCATGGAGCGTGATGGACAACTGGTATTCACTCGCAACCAATGTTATGCCCTGCCGGATCGCCTGAATCTGGTCAAAGGTTATGTAATCGGCCACAAGGATGGCTTCGGTTTTCTGCGTCCGGAAGGTGGTGGTCCGGATCTGTATCTGAACAACCGAGAGATGCAACGCCTGATGCATGGCGATTACGTGCTGGTGCAGCCGACCGAGATCGACCGCAAGGGTCGTCAGGAAGCGCGTCTGGTGCGCCTGCTCAAGTCCCGTGAGGCAGACATTGTCGGCCGTTACTTCGTCGAGAATGGCGTTGGTTTCGTGGTGCCGGATGACAGCCGTATCGGCCAGGACATCATCATCCCGGAAGGGGAAAACAAAGGGGCTCGTCAGAGCCAGGTCGTGGTTGTGCGGATCAATCAGCGCGCCACCTCCCGCATCAATGCCGTCGGCACCGTACTGGAAGTGCTTGGCGAGAACATGGCGCCGGGCATGGAGATCGAAATTGCCCTGCGTACCCACGGTATCCCGCACACCTGGCCGGAAGAGGTGACCAAAGAGGTTGCCGGTCTCGGCGAGCAGGTGCCGGAGAAAGCCAAAGAGGGCCGCATCGACCTGCGCGCCCTGCCGTTGGTGACCATCGACGGGGAAGACGCCCGTGACTTCGATGACGCCGTCTTCTGTGAAGCCAAGCGTGGTGGCGGCTGGCGCCTGTGGGTGGCCATTGCTGACGTCTCCGCCTATGTGAAGCCTGGCACGGCGCTGGATGCCGAAGCGTATCAGCGCGGCAACTCCGTCTACTTCCCCGAGTTCGTGGTGCCCATGCTGCCGGAGGTGCTCTCCAACGGCCTGTGTTCCCTGAATCCGCAAGTTGACCGCCTCTGCATGGTGTGCGAGATGACCATCTCCGCCGCTGGCCGCATGTCCGGCTACAAGTTCTACGAAGCGGTAATGAACTCTCACGCCCGTCTGACCTACACCAAGGTTGCGGCGATCCTCGATGGCGATCCCAAGCTGCGCCAGCAGTATGATCCGCTGGTGGGCCATATTGAGGAGCTCAACAACCTCTACAAGGCGCTCAAGCATGCCCGCCACCAGCGTGGTGCGGTGGAGTTCGAGAGCGAAGAGACCCGCTTCATCTTCAACGCCCAGCGCAAGATCGACCGCATCGTGCCGCTGGTGCGCAACGACGCCCACAAGATCATCGAAGAGTGCATGATCCAGGCGAACGTGGCTGCTGCCCGTTACATCGAGAAGAACGAAGCCTTTGCCCTGTTCCGTGTACACGATCGTCCGGGCGAAGAGCGTCTGACCGGTTTCCGCGATTTCCTGGCCGAACTGGGTCTGGAGCTTAAAGGCGGACTCGAGCCCGAGCCGAAAGATTTTGCCGAGCTGGCCGCCAAGTTTGAAGGTCGCCCGGATGCGGAGCTGCTCTCCACCATGCTGCTGCGCTCCATGCGTCAGGCCATCTATCAGGCTGACAACATCGGTCACTTCGGTCTGGCGTTGAAGTCCTACGCGCACTTCACCTCGCCAATCCGTCGCTATCCCGACCTGATCCTGCACCGTGCGATCAAGTATCAGACCGCCAAGGAGCAACAGGGCAACCTGCGCCACAAGTGGACCCCGAGCGGTGGTTATCACTACCAGCTGGAAGAAGTGGACCCGATGGGCGAGCACTGCTCCATGACCGAGCGCCGTGCCGACGATGCGACCCGCGACGTGGCCGACTGGCTCAAGTGCGAGTACATGCTGGATCACGTGGGTGACGAGTTTGACGGCGTTATCGCCAGCGTCACCGGCTTTGGCTTCTTCGTGCGTCTGGCGGAGATCCACATCGACGGTCTGGTGCACGTCAGCACCCTCACCAACGACTACTACCAGTTTGATCCCCTGCACATGCAGCTGATCGGCGAGAACTTCCGCCGTCGCTACCGTCTGGGTGACAAGGTGCGGGTCAAGGTGATGGGCGTGAACCTGGATGATCGCAAGATCGACTTCGTGATGGTCGAAGAGCCGCTCAAGGCCACCGGCAAGAACGCCAAAGAGATGGCGCGCAAGCAGGCCGAGATCAAGAAAGAGAAGGCCAAGAGCGCCCAGCGCCACGAAAAACGTAAAGAGGGCAAGGATCACGGCAAATCCGACAAGGGTGGCCGCGCCAAACCGAGCAACAGACGACCGAGCAAAAAGGCTCGCGATAAGGCCAAGAGCACTAAATGAGTACTGAACTGATCTACGGCATTCACGCTGTCACCGCGCTGCTGGAGCGCACCCCGGAGCGTTTCATCGAGGTATGGGCGCTGAAAGGGCGGGATGACGACCGGCTGCAACCCCTGCTAGCCGAGCTGGAATCCCTCGGCCTCAAGGTGCAGAGCGTGAACCGCAAGACCCTTGATGACAAAGCGGAAGGCAACAATCACCAGGGCATCATGGCCCGGGTGAAAGAGGCGCCGAAGCTGGCCGAGCACGATCTGGCCAGCCTGCTGGACGAGCTGGCGGCACAACAGAGCCAGCCCTTCCTGCTGGTGCTGGATGGCGTGACCGACCCGCACAACCTCGGCGCCTGCCTGCGCAGCGCCGATGCCGCCGGGGCTCATGCGGTCATCGTGCCGCGGGACAAGGCCACCGGCCTGACCCCGATCGTGCGCAAAGTCGCCTGTGGCGCGGCCGAAGTGGTGCCGCTCATTCAGGTCACCAACCTGGCCCGCACCCTGCGGGAATTGCAGGAGCGCGGCGTCTGGATTGTCGGTACCGCTGGCGAGGCCGATCACGACCTCTATCAGGCCAAACTGACCGGCCCGATGGCGCTGGTGATGGGAGCTGAAGGTAAAGGCATGCGCCGTCTGACCCGCGAGCACTGCGACGAGCTGGTGAGCATCCCGATGGCGGGGGCGGTATCCAGCCTCAACGTCTCGGTGGCAACCGGCGTCTGCCTGTTTGAAGCCGTGCGCCAGCGCCGTGCTTGATCATGCTGATTGACAGACCCCCCTTCGATTGGGCGCAGGTCGCAGATAAAGAGGAGGCCGCGCGCCTCCTCTCTTTTGCCCGCCCGCTGACCCTCAGCCCGAAAAGCTGCCTCTGGCACGCCGGCGACAGCCCGGATCTGCTGGTCAGGGTGGAGCAGGGGCTGCTGCGGGCCAAGCTGGTGCTGGAGGATGGCCGCGAGTACATCAAGGAGTTCTACTGGGAGGGGGACGAGTTTCTCGACTTCCACCACCAGCTCAGTGGCGAGCCGGCCCGCTACAGCGTGGAGGCGCTGGAGCCCTGCCGTCTGCAGCTGTTCCAGTTGGCCGACTTGCGCCAGTTGCCCGGCTGGCCGCGCTGGTACCAGCACCTGCTTGAGGTGCAGCTGCGCATCAAGGAGGAGAAGGAGCAGTTGCTGCTGACCGGCAGCCCGCAGGCGCGCTATCAGTACTTTCTGGATAGCTTTCCTGCACTCGATGCCAGAGTGCCCGACCACCAGATCGCCGCCTATCTCGGTATCACTCCCATCAGTCTGAGCCGCATTCGCAAACGGCTGAAAGAACTTAACAAAGGTTAATGCAGGGCACTGGCGCCGCGATTATGCTGGCAGGCCGAACTGATAAGGAGTTGCCGATGAACTGGATCCTGAAACCCTGGTCTGAACTGACCACTGACGAGTTGTATGAGTTGCTGGCGCTGCGGGCCGAGGTGTTCGTGGTGGAGCAGACCTGCCCCTTTCAGGATCTGGACGGGCTCGATCGCCGCGAAGGGGTCTTGCACCTGCTCGGATATCAGGGCGATCTGCTGGCCGCCTATGCGCGGATCATGGCGCCCGGCATCGGCGATGAGAGCGGTGCCGCCATCGGTCGGGTGGTGACCTCACCCAAGGCGCGCGGCGGCGGTCTCGGTCACCAGCTGATCAGCGAGGCGATCAAGGCGTGCGAGGCACACTGGCCGACCCACAGCATCTGGCTTGGTGCTCAGGCCCATCTGCAGGGCTTCTATGGCCAGCACGGTTTTGTGGCGGAAGGGGAAGGCTATCTCGAAGACGATATCCCCCATATGGGGATGCGCAGAGTGGTGGCATAACCACTCGTCAGAGTGATTCAGAATGCAGAAGGGCCATCCCGTTGGATGGCCCTTCTCTTTATCGCCAGGCGATCACTTCTTCTTTTTCTTCTTGGCGGACTTCTTCTTGTCGACCGGCTTTTTCTTCTTCACCGGTACCCGCGCTTCCTTGTGTTTCGGGCGCAGCTCGTCGATCACCCGGCGCTTGAGGCGCTCTTCGGTGTAGCGTTCGATCTTGGCGACCATCGCCATGTCGTGGGCTTCTACCAGGCTGATGGCGCAGCCACGGTTGCCGGCGCGGCCGGTACGACCGATCCGGTGGACGTAAACGTCGGCGCCGTAGGGCATGTCGTAGTTGATGACATGGCTGACGTTCGGCAGGTCGATGCCGCGGGCGGCGACGTCGGTGGCGATCAGGAAGGGCACTTCCCCTTCGTGGAACTTGCGGATCGACTCGATACGCTTGCTCTGCTCCATCTCGCCACGGATCCAGGAGCAGGAGATGCCTGCCGCCTGTAGCTGGCCGGAGAGCTCCGCCAGACGCTCGCGGGTCTTGACGAAGATGATGGCTTTCTGGGTTTCCGAATCTTTCAGGATATGGGTCAGCAGCGCCAGCTTGTGGGCGGCGTCATCGGCCAGATGGATCCACTGGGTAATGGGGCGACGTTCGCTGCGGGGCGGTTCGGCGTGCAGCTCCACCGGATCCTTGAGGATCTCGTTGGCGAACTTCTCAAGGCCGGCACCTTCCAGGGTGGCGGAGAAGAGCATGGTGTGCTTGCGGTAGCGCGCCTCTTCCACGATGCGGTTCACATCCTTGATAAAGCCCATGTCCAGCATGCGGTCCGCTTCATCCAGCACCAGCACTTCGATGTCGTGGCTCTCGAACTCCTCTTTCTCGATGTACTCGAGCAGACGGCCCGGGGTGGCGACCACGATGTCGGTGGTTTTGGTCAGGGCTGGCAGCTGCTCTTCATGGCTGACGCCGCCGATGATGGTCTCGATGCTGAGGTTGGTGTGAGCCGCCAGCGCCTTGGCGTGGGCGGTCACCTGCAGGGCCAGTTCGCGGGTCGGGGTCAGGATCAGCATGCGGCAGGGGCCCGGCTTGCGGCGCGGGAAGTCCAGCAGGTGCTGGAGTGCCGGCAGCAGGAAAGAGGCTGTCTTGCCGGTACCGGTCGGTGCGGATGCCAGAATATCGCGGCCGTCCAGGGCTGGCTCCAGCACCATCTGCTGGATGGTGGTGGGGCGGGTGAATCCCATCTCGGCCAAGGCCCGGTTGAGGGCTGGGTGCAGGTCGAAATCATCAAAGGACTGGCTCATGGCAATACTCGGTCATTAAGGAAACGGCAGATTATAGGCGATTATCTCGTCGGCTCCTATTGGTGAGTGTGTCTTAGCCGCTATAATCGCCCACCATTTTTGCAGATGACGGGGGCCAGATGGGACGTAGTCGCGGATTTACCTTCAAACAGTTCCATATCAATCACGATCGCTGCGCCATGAAGGTGGGCACCGATGGCATTTTGCTCGGTGCCTGGGCGCCGGTCGAACAGGCGCGTCGAGTGCTCGATATCGGCACCGGCAGCGGCCTGATCGCCCTGATGCTGGCCCAGCGCAGCAGATCTGACTGCCGTCTTGATGCGGTTGAGCTGGATATTAATGCGGCCAGTCAGGCGCGGGAGAATGCGGCTGCTTCTCCCTGGGCCGATCGGGTGACCGTCATAGAGAGTGCCATTCAGGATTATCAGGCCGCCCCTTACGATCTTGTCGTCTCCAACCCTCCCTATTTCGTGGCAGGCCAGTCATTTAGCGATCCGGCGCGGGCGTTGGCCCGCCATACCGGCGCCCTCGACAGCCACGCATTACTGGCGGCCTGCAATCGTTTGCTGAGCCCGAAGGGGCAGGTAGCGCTGGTGCTGCCAACGGCGATGGCCGATGAAATTTTATGCATTTCGGCGAATTATGATCTGCATGGCATTTGTTATACAGCTGTTATCACCAGAGAGGGTAAAGAGGCAAATCGTGTTTTATTGCTACTTGGCAGAGGATTAAACAGGTGTGAGAGGGGTGAAATTGTGATCCATTCTGCTGATGGGGCCTATTCCGACAGATATATCCAACTGACCAACCCCTTCTATTTGAAGATGTAAATTTCGTCTTGAACTATTTTTTCACGCCATTATGCTGGTTCCAGATCGAGCGCCCGCTCCAGACCAGCTAAAACCACTGGTTGCGATGAAAAAACATGCGGGGCTCTTTTTTTATACCCCCTGAACACACCCGGTCAGCGACCGATAAAAACTATAACAAGCAATAATTTACAAGACAGACGAGGTTGAACTTGACGAAATCACTCACATTGTCCGATGTACTCGGATTAGGGTTTATGACCTTCGCCTTCTACCTGGGCGCCGGTAACATCATTTTCCCGCCGTTGGCCGGTTACATGGCTGGTGAGCACCTCTCCCTGGCGATGTTTGGCTTCCTGGTCACTGCCGTGGGCCTGCCTCTGGTGACCATTCTTGCCGTGGCGAAAGCCGGTAACGGTTGGGCTGGCATGACCAAGCTGCTGCCTGCCGGTGTCGCGACTGCGCTGGCCGTTGCCATCTATATCATCATCGGCCCGGCCTTTGCCGCGCCCCGTACCGGTCTGGTGGCCTATGAAATGGGCCTCAAGCCGTTTATCGGTGACATGGGGCAAGCGGGTCTGGCGGCCTATACCGTGATCTTCTTTGGTGTGGCCATTCTGGTCTCCATGAACCAGGGCAAGCTGATGGACGCCATCGGCAAATACCTGACTCCGGTACTGATGCTGCTGCTGCTGACTCTGGCGATCGGGGTATTTGTAGCGCCGCAAGGCTCCATGCCTGATGCGTCCGGTGACTACCAGAACAGCCCCTTCGTCAAAGGGATCCTGGAAGGCTACAACACCATGGACACCCTGGCGTCCCTGATGTTTGGCGCCCTGATCGTCGACCTGCTGCGCCAGAAAGGCATCAACGATTACAAGAGCCAGTTCAAGTATCTGGCCATTGCCGGCCTAATCTCTGCCGTTGGTCTGAGCGTGGTGTACGTCTCCCTGTTCCAGCTGGGTAACACGGCAGCCGGTGTGGCGACGGATGTCAGCAATGGTGGCGCCATCGTCAACGCCTACGTACTGAGCCTGTTTGGTCAGCCGGGTCAGTTCATTCTGGCGGCCATCATCACTCTGGCGTGTTTTACCACTGCAGTCGGTCTGATCTCCGCCTGTTCCGATTTCTTCCACAATCTGACCGGCATGGCTTACAAGAAGCTGGTGGTGTTGCTGGGCGTTATCTGTGCCGTGGTGGCCAACGTGGGCCTGAGCCAGCTGATCAGCCTCTCCATTCCGGTGCTGGTTGCCATCTATCCGGTTGCCGTGGCGCTGGTACTGGTCACCTTCCTGAAGGGTTACTTCGGCCGTCCCCGTCTGGTGTTCCGTGGCGTGTTGATGGTGGCCTTCCTGTTCGGTTGCCTGGATGGTCTGGGTGCTGCCGGTATGAAGATGGATGCGTTTGCCTTCCTGCCGCTGTTCGACAAGGGCCTCGCCTGGCTGATGCCGACCCTGCTGGCCTGCGTAGTTGGCGTGATGGTGCGTCCGACCGAGATGGCTGCCGAAGCTGCCTGATCACACCCGATGTGATATTGCCAAGAGCCTGCCCCGTGCAGGCTCTTTTGTTTTCTGTGAGCCTAGCTTCTCGCCTCGCTTTGCACTGCCGTAATTGTCACTGTACACAGATAGCATCTGAGCAGCCGTATTTTGCCGCTATAACCCGTTCCCCTCTTCTTGCCTCTCATACGCCACGTGTGACACCTCTTTATGGAGCGCCGAGTTGTTCGGCGATTAATTCCACAGCGGTAAATTGTTTCAAGATATTAATTGGTGATTGAGATCGAACTCCTCTTCTTTATGCTAAAGGTGGTGCGCCTCATCCGGTCCGCGGGCTGTGTGGGGGCGAGAGGTATTGTTACCGGTTATCTGCCAGGCAGTGGGTGCAATCAATAACAAGCTGATAAGGCAGATGAGGTTGAGTTTGACGAAATCATTGAAGTTGTCCGACGTATTCGGATTGGGGTTTATGACGTTTGCCTTCTATCTGGGGGCTGGCAATATCATTTTTCCGCCGCTGGCCGGTTTTATGGCCGGTGAGCATCTGCTGGCCGCCATGTGCGGCTTTTTGCTGACGGCGGTGGGTTTGCCGCTGATCACCCTGATTGCGGTGGCCAAGGGGAGCTCGGGGGGCGGCGCGAGTGGCTGGACCGGAATGACCCGCTATCTGCCCGCCGGGGCGGCGACGGCGCTGGCCATCGCCATCTATATCATCATGGGGCCAGCCTTTGCCATTCCCCGCACCGGTCTGGTCGCCTACGAGATGGGACTCAAGCCCTGGCTTGGCGATGCCGGTCATGCGGGACTGCTGATCTACACCCTGAGTTTCTTTGCGCTGGTGATCCTGGTGGCGCTTGATCGCGGCAAGCTGCTCGATGCGGTCGGCAAGTATCTGACCCCAGCCCTGATGGCGATGCTGCTTATTCTGGCGGTCGGGGTCTTTATGACGCCGCAGGGCACCATGCCTGATGCCAGCGGTGAGTACATAGATGCAGCCCTGACCAAGGGGATGCTGGAGGGGTACAACACCATGGATACCCTAGCCTCCCTGATGTTTGGCGCCCTGATCATCGGGTTACTGCGTCAGAAGGGGATCGAGGATTATCGCAGCCAGTTCAAATATCTGACCATTGCGGGCTTGATCTCGGCGGTCGGGTTGTCGGCGGTGTATGTCTCGCTCTTTCAGCTGGGCAACAGTGCCGGTGGGGTGGCGAGCGATATCAGCAATGGTGGGGCCATCGTCAATGCTTACGTCCTGAGTCTGCTTGGTCAACCGGGTCAGTTTATTCTGTCTGCCATCATCACCTTGGCCTGTTTTACCAGTGCGGTCGGCCTGCTCTGTGCCGGTGCCGACTACTTCCATGGCCTGACAGGTTGGGCCTATCGCAACTGGGTCATGCTGCTGGGGGCGCTCTGTGCAGTGGTGGCCAATGTGGGGCTGAGCGAGCTGATCGGCCTCTCGATTCCGGTGCTGGTGGCCATCTATCCGGTTGCCATCGCGCTGGTGCTGGTGACCTTCCTCAAGGGATGGTTTGCCCAGCCACGGCTGGCGTTTCGCGGCGTGCTGACGGTCGCCTTTCTGTTTGGTTGCCTCGATGGGCTGGGGGCTGCCGGGATGTCGATGGACGGCTTTGCCTTCCTGCCGCTGTTCGACAAGGGACTTGCCTGGCTGCTGCCGACTCTGTTGGCCTGCATCGTCGGCATCTTGATGCGACCAAGCGGTAAGCTGGCGGCCGAAGCGGCTTGATTCAGAAACAACGAGATAGCAAAGAGGCCAGCATCTGCTGGCCTCTTCTGTTTCTGCTGTAGCAGTTACAGGATCAGATTTGCGGGCCTTTTGGCTTGGGTTTTCCCTCCAGACCATACCAGTGGGTTTCTACCCGTCCGGCATGCCACTCGAAGGTGCCCCAAGGCTGCTTGGCTTCCCAGCGCGGGAAGTTGATAAGCACCCGGTTATCTTCGTACTTGTAGAGGGAGGTGCTGATCTGAATGTCCGACAGGATCAACAGCAGGGCCCAGCAGATGAAAATCCATTTCAATGCTTTCCACATAGGGTTACTCGAAGCAGATTTCGATAGTGGCGCGACCGAAATCCGATTCGAACGGCATCATGATCTTGGTGCCATCGGCACGGTGGGTAATGGTGTGGTTGGGGCCGGAGACGATGATGGGGGTCGCCATGTCAAACTCGTAGCCCTTCTCACCCAGCATCCGCTTGGCACCGCCGGTCACCATGTTGGTGATTTCACCGACCATGTCGGTCACCTCTTCGTTGATGTTGGCGGGCGCTTCCCCCAGCATGCGGCGCATGATCTCCAGCGCCAGCCCCTTCTCGAAGCTGATGGAGAGGGAACCACGGGTCTGCGGGCCGACCATGCCGATCAGGCCGGAGACGTCGCCGCGCGCCAGCTCATCCATCTTGCGTTTCGGTTTGCCCGGTTTGAGTTCCAGCTGTGCCATGGTCGAGAGCACATTGAGCAGGGATAGCAGAAACGGATTTACAAAATCAGCCTTCATGATGACTTCCTACAGTGGGCGTACAACGGGCACATTGGCCATGTGCCTCTATCGTCTTATTGGTAATAGTAAAACCATGCAAGTGGGCCTGCTCGGAAAACGCGCTATCGATCGCCGTATCGTGAAGCTCGACCACATCCCCGCACTCGTCGCAGATCAGCAACTGCATCGGGTGAGCGTGATCGAAGTGGCAGCAGAAGATAAACGCGTTGAGAGATTCCACCTTGTGAGCAAAGCCCTGTTCGAGCAAAAAATCGAGTGCCCGATAGACGGTTGGCGGCTTGGCATTGGCTTCGGTTTGTTGCAGCTGGGCCAACAAATCATAGGCGCTGATGGCGTTGCCGTGTGCCGCCAGCAGGCGAAATACCTGACGTCGGGTCGGGGTGAAGCGGATCCCTCGCTGTATACAGAGTCGCTCGGCTCGTTGTAAAAGTTGGTCTTGATTCATGATCGCGCAGATACCCTTTCTATTAGCCGGATACTATCACAGGGCCTCGCATGGCGCGGCGACAAAATTCATTTTCTGGGGCTGCTTCACGTTGTGATAAAATCCGCCCCTTTCTTTAGCCAACCCGGATGATTTTTATGCAGGCGCAGCGTTTTTCCATCGCCCCCATGCTGGACTGGACTGATCGGCATTGCCGTTACTTTCATCGACTGATGAGCCGCCAGACCTTGCTTTATACCGAAATGGTGACCACCGGTGCCATCATCCACGGCAAGGGGGATTATCTGGGTTACAGCGAGCAGGAGCACCCCATCTCCCTGCAGCTGGGTGGCAGCAATCCGGCCGATCTGGCGCGCTGTGCCAAGCTGGCCGAGGAGCGCGGCTATGACGAGGTGAACATCAACGTCGGCTGCCCCTCCGATCGGGTGCAAAACGGTCGCTTTGGTGCCTGCCTGATGGGGGAACCGGCGCTGGTGGCGGACTGCGTCAAGGCGATGCGCGATGTGGTCGATATTCCGGTGACGGTGAAGACCCGTATCGGTATCGACGATCAGGACTCTTACGAGTTTTTGCAGGCCTTTATCGAACAGGTGCGCGATGCCGGTTGCGACACCTTCATCGTCCATGCCCGCAAGGCGTGGCTGAGCGGCTTGAGTCCCAAGGAGAACCGCGAGATCCCGCCCCTCGATTATCCCCGCGTCTATCGGGTCAAGCAGGATTACCCGGAGCTCACCATAGCTCTCAACGGCGGTGTCACCTCCATGGAGCAGACCCTCGAGCATCTACAACATGTTGATGGCGTCATGATGGGGCGTGAAGCCTATCAGAACCCCTACATTCTGGCGCAGGTGGACAACCTGGTGTTCGGCCAGAACAACGCTGTGCCGAGCCGCCACGAGGTGGTGCGGATGATGCTGCCCTATATCGAGCAGGAGCTGGCCAAGGGCAACTACCTCTCCCACATGACCCGCCACATGCTGGGGCTGTTCCAGAACATGCAGGGGGCCCGCGCCTGGCGCCGTCACCTGAGCGAGAATGCCTGCAAACCGGGAGCGGATATTCAGGTGGTGCTGGATGCCATGGCCAAGGTGCCGGAGTTTGCCGCCAGCGAGCAGGGCGAATAACTCTCCTGTCAGGCAAAGCGAAAAAAGCGCGTCAGTTGACGCGCTTTTTTGATCGCTGTCGCTTCAATATCTGAACTGGTTGATCAGCCGCGAGAGATCCTGCAGCCGCTCTACCAGCAGGGTGATGCCATCTAGCGCCTGCCTGCTGTTGTCGGCGGTGTGGCTGGCCAGCTGGTGGATCTGGTGCACCCCTTCATCGAGGGTCGCCGTGACGTCGGCCTGCTGACTCACCGCCTGGGCGATCTCGTCGCTGGTGCGGGTTACCTGCCCCAGCATCCGGTTGATCTGGGTGAGCACGTCGGCGGTGGTGCCTGCGTGCTGCTGGCAGCGCACCGAAGTCTGTGCCCCTTGCGTCATCCCGTCCGACAGCTGTCGTGTAGTCTGTTGCAGCGCCTGGATCATCTCGTGGATCTCGCTGGTCGAGGCTCGGGTCTTCTGGGCCAGCGCCCTCACTTCATCCGCCACCACGGCAAAACCGCGCCCCTGTTCGCCCGCCCGGGCGGCCTCGATGGCCGCATTGAGAGCGAGCAGGTTAGTCTGGTCGGCGATTTGACTGATCACCTCCAGAATGCCGCTGATCTTCTGGCTGTCGCTGGTGAGCTGGGCCAGCACGGCGTGGTTGGCATCCAGCTCCTGATGGAGTTGGTTGACGGCAGAACGGGTGGTCGCCAATGCTTGCAGCCCCTCGTCGGATACCTGCTGTACCTCTATGACCAGATTGCTCGCCTCATGGGCACTGTGGGCCACATCGCGAATGGAGTGGCTCAACTCGGTGATGGCGGTCGCCAGCTGCTCGCTGTGGGCGCGCTGCTGCTGCAGATGAGTATCAATGGTCTGGATATTGCCCCGGTCATCTTCGGCTGCCTGCAGGATCTGCTGGTTGGTGTCGGCGCTGCGCCCGACCACGGCCTTGAGCTCGGCCTGTTTCATCCGCAGGGCCAGTTCGACGGCCGCCAGAGTGTCGCGCCGTCGGGTGTAGAGCACCTGACAGAGGCGGGTTCCCTTGTCTTGATCGGCAAGGGTGAGCAAATGAGCCAGCCGTTGCTGCAATCGCCAGCCGTGGGTTGCCTGTGCCAACAGCAACAAGGCGGTGGGCAGCAGCCATAACAGGTTGCCGGTAGCAAAGGTAGCAAGGGTGGTGAACAAGGCAGAAACGGAGAGCCAGAGGGTCAGCTGACCCGGTTCAAAGTGAAAGCGGCTCAGTCAGGGAAGCGCCTTGCCGCTGCGCAACAGGCCATAGAGCTGCTCGGCCCAGGCCACATTGCTGGCGGCGGGTTTGGTGCGCACCGACTGGAACTCGACGATCTCCTTCTGCGCATTGAGGATCGGGGTGACGTAAGCGTTTACCCAATAGAACTGACCGCTTTTGGCGCGGTTCTTGACCAGCCCCATCCAGCTTTTGCCCTGTCGCAGCCGCTGCCACATGTCGGCGAAGGCCGCTTTGGGCATGTCGGGGTGTCGCACCAGATTGTGGGGTACTCCTTCCATTTCGGTCGCTCCATATCCGGCCACATCACAGAAGTGCTGGTTGGCATAGGTAATATGGCTGGCGGGATCCGTGGTCGAGATGAGTGCGATGTTGTCGGGGAAGTGTATCTCCCCCTCCTGATGGAGTCTGGGCATGTGTCGTTCCTGAAAAAGCCAACCAACTGATAACTATGTTTTTTATTGTCGTTCTCAGTTAATCATTCTAAGGCTCTTCAGTGACCCGAACTTGGCTTGGGTCAATTAATCAACACAATCAATTGATGAAGTGAGGGTCAGCTGGCCGGTGTGAAATCGTGAACTTCGCCGCTTCTCGGTTTAAAGCGCGGATCGCTATCTTTGTAGCTGCGCACCAGCTCCATTGTCTTGCAAAAGCTGGTCTGCTTGTCGTACTCCTGACGAGCCAACTCGATGGCCCGCTCGGCCCGGCGCCGCTCCATCTTGTCAGACTTGCGATCGCTGAATTGTTGCTGCTGGTGCAGCATCCAGCCGACAAACTCTTGCTGGCATTGGGATTCGCTGTTGGCCTGTGCGGGCAGGGTCCACAACAACGAGAGCAGTATCAAATAACGCATGTCTGACTGGGTATTGAAGATTAATTGAACAGAAGGGGCGGCATTTTAGGCTGGAAATCGTGGTGTGAACAGTATCAATAGCGAGGCCCAGCGGGGCCTCGCATCGTTGTGGCCGGTCTCAGTGTTTGACGAGGTACAGCTGGCGGCTGTAGGCCACATCTTCCGGGTTGTTGATGGGGTAGCCCTTGAGCCATGGCTTGATGAGGCGGGCATTGGTGTACTGGTAGATGGGGGCGATGGGGGCTTGATCCAGCAGGATCGCCTCCGCCTCGCCAAACAGCTTGCTGCGGCTGGCGGCATCCTGAGTGCTGGCCGCCTCTGCCAGTAGTTGGTCATAACGGGCATTGGCAAAGCCAGCCATATTGCCGCTGTGACGAGAGCCCCACAGGCCAAGGAACGCTGACGGGTCGTTGTAATCGGCGACCCAGGAGGAGCGAATCACCTCGAACTGACCGCTCTGGCGACTGTCGAGATAGGTTTTCCACTCCTGGTTGGTCAGCTCGACCTCGGCGCCCAGCTTCTGCTTCCACATGCTGGCAATCGCCAGTGCCATCTTCTTGTGAATTTCCGCGGTGTTGTAGAGCAGGGTCAGCTTGAGCGGCTTGTCCGGGCCGTAACCGGCCTCCTTGAGCAGGGCCTTGGCCTTGCTGTCCAGCTCCGGTTGGCTGCTGGTGGAGAGCAGGTTGGCGACCGGGGTAAAGCTGGCGGTCACATCCGGAGTGAAGTGATAAGCCGGTTTCTCGCCGGTACCGAGCACCTTGTCGGCGATCAGGGCGCGGTCGATGGTGTAGGAGAGCGCCTTGCGCACCCGCACATCGTTCAGTGGTGCCTGACGGGTATTGAAAGCGTAGTAGTAGGTACCGAGCTGATCCGGGGTGTAGACCTCATTCGGGATCTGCTGCTTCAGCTTGTCGTACTGCTCCTTGGGGAAGGATTCGGTGATATGCAGATCGCCCGCCAGATAGCGGTTGGTCGCCGCGCTCTCCTGATTGATCGGCATGAAGATCACCTTGGTCAATACGGTATGGGCCCGATCCCAGTAATATGGGTTGGGGGTCAGCTCCAGCTTCTCGTTGACCACCCGGTTGTTCAGCACAAAGGCACCGTTGCCCACCAGTTTGCCGGGTTGGGTCCACTGGTTGCCGTACAGCTCGATGCTGGCCTGATGGAGCGGCGACAGGCTGGGGTGGCTCAGCAGGTTCAGGAAGTAGGGCACCGGTTGGGAGAGGGTCACCTGCAGGGTGCGGTCATCGAGGGCCTTGACCCCCAGCTCGCTGGCAGGCAATTTGCCAGCGACTATTTCGTCCACCTTGTCGAAACGGGCCAGCTGGGCGAACCAGGCGAAGGTGGCCGCCTCTTTCGGGTCGACCAGCTTGCGCCAGCCGTAGACGAAGTCGCCAGCCTTGACCGGATCGCCGTTGGACCAGCGCGCATCCGGGCGCAGATGGAAGGTAAAGAACTGGTTGCCCTTGTTCTCCCAGCTGGCCGCCACCCCGGCAACCGGTTTGCCATCCGGCCCCTGGGTCAGCAGCCCCTCGAACAGGTCCCGCAGTACCTGCAACTCCGGCAGGCCGACCAGCTTGAGCGGGCTCAGGCTCGCAGGTTCATCCTTGAGGTGGCGAACGACAATCTGCTCGGCGGCGAGTTGTGTTCCGGCGGGAATATCGGCAGCCTGGACAGCAGCACAGCCCAGCAGGGCCAGCAAGGGGGTCCATCCTTTCATGGGTCGGATCCTTCAAATAGTGTGAAGCGGGGAGAAAACTCGGCGAGAAAATATCGCCGACAGATGGGAAATCATGATATCCCGTTTGCTGGTCTGACCGCCAGCATTCGACTCTCACTCCCAATCGGGGTAGAAGAGCGTTCCCGGCGTCTGTGCAGTTCAATGTGGTGAGGAGTGTCAAACGATGAAAGCATGGTTATTGCTGGCCAGTGTGTTGAGCCAGGGTGCCTGGGCGTTGGCCCCGTGCCAGAGCGACACGGCGGTGGGCAACTGGTGCGAGATCGGCATCGATGCCTTGCACCCGACTCAGGGGGGCGTCGGCCAGATCCAGGTCGATGAGACCCAGGCCACATTGGCTGGCATGAGCGCAAAGCAGCTCGACAAGTTGATGAAAAAGAAAGAGATCCCCGTGGTGATTGCGCCGGATGGCAGCTACTGGCTGGTGGACCGCCACCATCTCACCAAGGCGTTGTGGCAGCAGGGCGTCAAGGATGCGCGGGTCAAGGTGATTGGCCGTCTGCAGGACAAAGCCAACTTCTGGAGCCAGATGCAGAACAACCATTGGGCCTGGCTCAAGGATGAGAAGGGGCAACCACTGACCCCGGAGCAGTTGCCGACCAGTATCGACAAGCTGCCTGATTACCCCTATCGCACCCTCGCCGGACTGCTGCAGAATGCGGGCTACTTTCGCAAGGACAAACAGGTCTATTTCGTCGAGTTTGCCTGGGCCAGCTGGCTCGGCAAGCAGATGCAGTGGATGCCGGTGGACAGCGCCAATCTGGCGGCTCGCCTGCAACAGGCCAAACGGCTCGCCTGCGGCAGCGATGCCAAGGAGCTACCCGGTTATCCCGGCAAGCAGTGCAGCCTCAACCAGTCCAAAAGCGCGCAATGAGTGGATGTGCGATGACGGCATCCAGAGCATGCCGGAGATAAAAAGAGGGCGACCCTAGGGTCGCCCTTATGCTGTCAGCTACTGGTTAGCGGTGGTCACTCATGGCGCTCCGCCCAGCGGGCAGCCGCCTGCTCAAGCAGGGCGACTTCGCCTTGCTGGATCAGCGGTAGCAGATCGTTGACCTGTTGATCCGGCCAATCCCACCAGGCGAGGGCCTGTAGCCGGGCAATCTCCTCCTCGCCAAAGCGCATCCGCACCACCTTGGCCGGGGTGCCAGCCACCATGGCATAGGGCGGCACATCCTGATTGACCAGCGAACGGGCGGCGATGATGGCGCCGTCGCCGATGGTGACGCCGGGCATGATCATCGCCTCCATGCCGATCCAGACATCGTTGCCGATGCGGGTATCGCCAGCGGGGCGGTAGCTGCGCTTGAGCGCCGCCAGATCGGCGAACGGATAGGTGCTGATGAAGGCAGTGTTGTGGGTGTGGTTGCCCCCCATGATGATCTTCACTCCGGCGGCAATCTGCACATAGTCGCCGATATGAAGCCGGTCGATATGCCAGAGCGGCTCCCAGCCGGTCTCCGGGCTGCGGCTGAAGGGATCGCCATGGAGGTAGCGCACTGCCACCTCTTCGAAGGGACCATCCCAGGCACCCGAGTAGTAGCTGTGCTGTCCCTTGAGGCAGATATTGGGGTTGGTCACCGTCAGGTGCAGGTATTCGACCTGCGACCAGTGTTGGCAGGTGCTCATATTGGTACTCCTTTGCTGAATGGATCGGATGGGTTGCGTTCGCTTGAACGCAGCTAATAGATCCAGACCAGCATGCGGGGCACGCAGAGCAGGGAGCAGCCCAGCATCTGCGGGAGGCGAGGTCGCATTGTGGTGTGCTCCAAAGAAGGGGGGAAGAGCACGATCATAAGGTCGGGCGCCGGGTTTGCCAAGGTTGCGCAGAGATCCTGCACTAACCCTCTGGTTGATATTTATTCTCAATTAGCCATGATAACACTCCCACCATGACGGACTCGGGAGAGCGAGATGACACCGCAAAGTTGGCAACGATACATGCTGGAGGCGGAGCGTGCCTGGCAGGCCGGTTCGCTGGGGGCGGCGATCTGCTTTTATCAGCAGGCGCTGGGGGATGTTTACGAGATGACCCAGGTCGAGTTGACCGAACTGGCCACCATGCGGGTCGCCACCTGTCACCGGCTGGCCGACTTCTGGCGGGCGATGGATGAGCCGACTTACGAGCTGCGCTACCTGAAACTCGCCTCCGAGCTGGTCACGGCGCTGGTGCCACAATGCCCCAACCGGGAGTGCGAGGCGCTGATCAGCGAGTTGGGTTGCTGTCGTGGTGCCCTGCTCGCCTTTCTCAAGCGCCACCCCAATCCGGAAATTGCCCGGCTGATCCAGTTGCAGGACAAGGTACAGGGCTGCGAGCTGATCGGCCGTTTTCGACTCAACTGAACGGATGTGGGCGCGGCTCAGCTCCGCCGTTTGAGTTTCTGGGCGATCCGCTGCTGCGCCTCTTCCCCTTGCAGTGCCTGGGCGAAGGCGCGCGCCTCTAGATCGATGACAAAGTGCACCGCCTGTTTGAGCTCCTGTTTCAGCAGCGCCTTGCTCTTTTGCAGCGCTCTGGGCGGCTTGGCCGCCAGCTTCAGCCCCTGCTCGCGGGCAAAGGAGAGCAATCCATCGGCCGCCACCACCTTGTTGGCGAGCCCGAGTCGCAGCGCCTCCTCGGCATCCATCGCCTCGGCCAGCAGCAACAGCTCCGCCGCCTTGAGGTGCCCCACCAGACGCGGCAGCAGCAGGCTGGAGGCAAACTCCGGCACCAGCCCCAGCTCGACGAAGGGGAGCTGCAAGCGGGCGTTATCCCCTAGATAGACCAGATCGCAGTGCAGCAGAATGGTGGTACCGATCCCCACCGCCGGGCCTGCAACGGCGGCGACCACAGGTTTGGGGAAGTCGGCCAGGGTGTGGAGGAACTGCAGGATGGGGTCGTCGGGCTCCAGCGAGCTCTTGCCCACAAAGTCGGCTAGATCATTGCCCGCGGTAAAGCAATCCTGCTGCCCCTGCAACAGCAGGACATGCACCTCCTCATCGGCTGCCGCCTCTCGCAGCGCTGCCACCAGTTGCTTATAGAGCTCGGTATTGAGGGCGTTGCGCTTGTCTGGGCGGTTGAGGGTCAGGGTGAGCAAGCCATCCTGCTGCTCGGCAATGAGAATGGGGGCCATGTCTAAATCCTTGTTATTGAAAGGTGCAAAAAAGGTTGCCGCTGGGGTAACCTTGGCGCCGTTTAACAACATCATAAAAGGATTTCAACCATGTTTAAACGTGCGTTTTATTCTCTGCTGGTTCTGGGTATGACGGCGCCTGCACTGGCCAAGGTCGAGGCCGTCGACGGCTATGTGCGCCTGTTGCCGCCGGGCTCCCCCAACACTGCCGCCTTTATGGTGCTGAAGAACGACGCCGACCAGCCGGTCAAGCTGGTGGCGGCGGCTTCTGCTGCGGCCGGGCGTGCCGAGCTGCACACCCACCTGCACGAAAATGGCGTGATGAAGATGCGTCAGGTCGAGAATATCGAGATCCCGGCCAAGGGCGAAGCGGTGCTCAAGCCGGGCAGCCTGCACATCATGCTGTTCGAGGTGGGTACGCTCTCCGAGCAGACCCCTTTCCCGCTCACCCTCACCATGGACGATGGTCAGAAGCTGGATCTGTCACTGTCGGTGAAGCCGATTGAGCCGATGGCAGAGATGAAGCATATGAAGCACTGACATTTGTCGTCGTTTGTTCAGGATTTACGCTGGGTATTTTGGCTGCACCGAGTAAAATAGTGCTCTTTTCCATGTATGCAAGAGGAAGTGACGTAATGAAAAAGACGCTGATTGCCGGTTTTGTGCTGGCTCTGTGCAGCCAGAGTGCCATGGCCGCTGACGACTGGCGTTTTGCCGCCGGTGCCGACGTATGGGCCGCCAAGGGCAGTGGTCAGGCTTATGGCACCAGTGCTGATGGCAGCTATGACGACAGCTACAACTGGAACGGCTATCTGCAACTGGAACACGGCATCATCTTCCTGCCGAACGCCAAGTTTGAAGTCTCCGATTTCAGCACCTCCGGCGGCAACTTCAAGAACGATCTGACTGCCTACGATCTGAGCCTCTACTACCGTCTGTTCAACAACGATCTGTTCAAGATCGATCTGGGTATGACCGGTCGTCACTACGATGGCGAGCAGGTCTACTTCGGCCGCAAGGGTTATGACGAAGATACCCTGATGGCCTATGCCGGCAGTGAAGTGAAGATCCCGGGCACCGGTATCGCCTTCTTCGGCGATCTGCGCACTCACGATGCGGACAACTATGACTACCGTCTGGGTGGTTCCTACAAGTTCTCCTCCATGCCGATCAAGCTGCGTGCCGGCTGGCGTGAAGCCAAGGTCGACTTCGCCAATATCGATCAGTCTGTCGATGGCTGGTTCATGGGCGGCGAATTCACTTTCTAATCTGACCGTCGACTGACGACGAGGAGCGATAATGGGCCACATCATAGTGACAGGTGCCGGTTCTGGTCTCGGCCGGGCGCTGACCATAGGTCTGGTTGAGCGGGGCCATCAGGTCTCCATGATGGGGCGCCGTTATCAGCGACTGCAGGAGCAGGAACAACTGCTCGGCAGCGCGGTGATCGGCATCGCGGCCGATCTGGCGCACCATGAAGAGGTTGACGTCGCCTTCGCTGCAGCGGTGGAGTGGGGCGGGCAGCCCGACATGGTGATCCACTGCGCCGGGGTGGGCGAGTTTGGCCCGGTCGGTGTCTACACCGCCGAGCAGATCCGCCGGGTGGTGGAGAGCAACCTTATCTCCACCATTCTGGTGGCCCAGCAGACGGTGCGGCTTGTCGGTGAGAAAGGCGGAGTGCTGGCCAATGTGCTCTCCTCCGCCGCGCAGGTGGGCAAGGCCAACGAGAGCCTCTACTGCGCCTCCAAATGGGGGATGCGCGGCTTTCTCGAATCCTTGCGCGCCGAGCTGAAAGGCTCGCCGCTGCGGCTGGTCAACCTCTACCCGAGCGGGATCCGCAGCGAATTCTGGGATAACTCGGATCACGTGGACCCGAGTGGCTTCATGACTCCGGAAGATGCGGCGGCCTATATGCTCGACGCGCTGGAAGCCAGAAGCAGCTGCCACGTGACCGACCTCTTTATCGGTCGCAATCCCTGAGGCAACCCTTCATCCGGTTGCCGTCGTCAGTACACAGAAACAAAAAGCGCGCCAAATGGCGCGCTTTTTTATATCGGGAAGAGGGCGGAATTAACGGCCCAGCTTGGCCTTGAGCATGGCGATGATGTCGCTGATGGCCACTTCCTGCTTCTCGCCGGTGCGGCGGCACTTGTACTCCACCACGCCGTTGTCCAGACCGCGATCGCCGATGACGATGGCGTGCGGGATGCCCAGCAGCTCCATGTCGGCGAACATCACGCCCGGGCGCTCTTTACGGTCGTCGAACAGCACGTCTACACCAGCGGCTTTCAGCTCGGCGTAGAACTGTTGTGCCTGCTCGGCCACGCGCTCGGATTTGTGCATGTTCATCGGCACGATGGCCACTTCGAACGGGGCGATGGCGTCCGGCCAGATGATGCCGTACTGGTCGTTGTTCTGCTCGATGGCAGCGGCCACCAGACGGGAAACCCCGATACCGTAGCAACCCATCTCCATGGTGACGGACTTGCCAGCTTCGTTCAGCACGCTCGCCTTCATCGCTTCGGAGTACTTGGTGCCCAGCTGGAAAATGTGGCCCACTTCGATACCGCGCTTGAGCAGCAGCTTGCCCTGGCCGCACGGGCTCGGGTCGCCTTCTACCACGTTGCGCAGGTCGGCAACTTCGTAAGAAGCGATGTCGCGATCCCAGTTGGCACCGGTCAGGTGGAAGCCGGTCTCGTTGGCACCGCAGACGAAGTCCGCCAGATGGGCGGCGCTGCGATCGACGATGATGCGACCGGCAAAGCCGACCGGGCCGATGGAGCCTGCATCGCAACCGGCGGCAGCTTTAATCTGCTCGTCGTTGGCGAAGGTGAGCGGGTTGGCCACGCCAGCCAGCTTCTCGGCCTTGATCTCGTTCAGCTCGTGGTCGCCACGCAGTACCAGCGCAATGACGGCCTGCTTGCCGTGCTCATCTTCCTCTGCCAGTACCAGCAGGGTCTTGGCGATGGCGGTCGGAGCCACGTTCAGGAAAGCGGCCACTTCGTCAATTGTGTGTACGTTCGGGGTGGCAACCTTGGTCAGGGCTGCGGTGGCGGCAGCGCGCTCACCAGCCGGTGCCAGCGCTTCGGCCATCTCGATGTTGGCGGCGTAATCGGAGCTGTCGGAGAAGGCGATCAGATCTTCACCGCTCTCGGCCAGCACCTGGAATTCGTGGGAACCGGTACCACCGATGGAGCCGGTATCGGCCTGCACCGGACGGAAGTTCAGGCCCATGCGGGTGAAGGCCTTGCAGTAGGCGGCGTGCATCTTCTCGTAGGTATCGACCAGAGATTCCTTGTCGATGTGGAAGGAGTAGGCATCCTTCATCAGGAATTCGCGGCCACGCATCACGCCGAAACGGGGGCGTACTTCGTCGCGGAACTTGGTCTGGATCTGGTAGAGGTTGAGCGGCAGCTGCTTGTAGCTGTTCACTTCGTAACGCACCAGCGCAGTGATCACCTCTTCGTGGGTCGGGCCCAGCACGAAGGGACGGTTGTGGCGGTCGGTCAGACGGCACAGCTCGGGACCGTAGTCGTCCCAGCGGCCGGACTCCTGCCACAGCTCGGCGGGTTGTACCACCGGCATGGAGACTTCGACGGCACCAGCATTGTTCATCTCTTCGCGAACAATGTTCTCGATTTTCTTCAGTACCCGCAGACCGGTTGGCAACCAGGCATACATGCCGGAGGCCAGTTTACGGATCATCCCGGCGCGCAGCATCAGCTGGTGGCTGACAACTTCAGCGTCGGAGGGGGTTTCCTTGAGAGTGGAAAGCAGATATTGGCTGGTACGCATCGCGGTAGACCTTAGCTAGAACGGGCGCGGGGCCCAGGATAATTTCAAGGGCGGAATTTTAACAGGCTGGGCGTTATGGCCCAAGGGCTAAATTTGCTGCAACCCGAAAGGTGGCAAGACCCGGCAGATGGCCAGGGGCAATGACCATTGCAACAAGCAGGCTTTTTATGCCTGCAATTTGGCCGGATCTCCGCTAAACTCTGCCACCTTTTCTCGATGGGCATGGCTCTGCCGCGTTCATCACCCCCCATTTTTAGTACTTTTGGAGCCGCTCATGCCGTTAGTGGGACATCAACACCAGATCGAGATCCTGGAACTGACCGACAAAGGAGATGGCAAAGGACGCCTGTTCGATCGCCCCCTGTTTGTCGAAGGTCTGCTGCCCGGTGAGCAGGCGCTGGTGGAGTTGACCGAGGTCAAGCCGAACTATCTGCACGGCAAGGTTGCCGAGCTGCTCCAGCCCTCTGCCGATCGGGTTGCCGATTTCTGCCCCAACACCGAGTGTGGTGGCTGTCAGGTACGTCCGCTGGCCTATCCGGCCCAGCTCAAGCTCAAGCAGGCACTGGTGCAGAGCGCACTGGAGCAGGCCGGGCTGGGTGACACCCCGGTCAAGGATATCCTTGGCATGGAAAGCCCGTTCGCCTATCGCAACAAGGCGCAATATGCGGTGCGTGGCTGTGACGCCGGTGCCGAGATCGGTTTTTATCGCAAGCACTCCCACGATCTCATCACCGCCGATGACTGTGCGGTGCAGGATCCGCTGCACGTCGAGCTCAACGCCCGGGTGCGCAACTGGATGCGCGCGCATGACATCGCCGCCTATGACGAAGTAAACCACAGCGGCTGCGTGCGCAACCTGATGACCCGCAAGGGCTTCAAGAGCGGCGAGCTGATGGTGGTGCTGGTGACCCTGAGCGAGGAGCTGCCGTTCGAAGCCGAGCTGTTGGCGAGCTTAAGCGATCTGCCGGTCACCACCCTGGTGCAGAACATCAACGATGAGCGTACCAACCGCATTCTGGGCGCGACCAACCGGGTGCTGCTCGGCGAAGGGGTGATCCGCGACAAGATCCATGAGCTCGAGTTTGAGATCTCGCCGCTCTCCTTCTTCCAGAACAACCCGACCCAGACCGATGTGCTCTACTCCAGCGCCCTCGAGTATGCCGAGCTGACCGGTAACGAGACGGTGTTCGACATCTATTGCGGTATCGGCACCATCTCCCTGTTCCTGGCTGGCAAGGCCGCCAAGGTCGTCGGGATCGAGTCGGTGGAGAGCGCCATCAGCGATGCCCGCCGCAACGCCGCCCTCAACGGCATCGAGCACACCGAATTCCACGTCGGCAAGGCCGAGCAGCTGATGCCCGAGCTGCACGCCCAAGGCGTGACCGCTGACGTGGTAGTGATGGACCCGCCCCGCAAAGGCTGTGACAAGGCGGTGCTGCAGACCCTGGTCGCCATGGCGCCCCGTCGTCTGGTCTATGTCTCCTGCAACCCGCAGACTTTGGCTCGCGATCTTGCCTGGCTGGTCAAGCAGGGCTTCGTGCTGGACGAGGTGCAACCGGTCGATATGTTCCCGCACTCCATGCATGTGGAAGCGGTTGCCCGCCTGAGCCTGCCTGCCAAGGCATAAGTCGCCCCCGACTCTTGCCCATAAAAAAACGACGCCAGCTGGCGTCGTTTTTTATATGGGCAGAGATCCACCGTGGCAAATCGTGAGTCATCCACTGGTTAATTAGTTGCACACTTTGTAGTACACCTCATTCCACAGCAGCGTCTGCTTGAGCTCGGGGATGCGGGTGTGCTCGTCGATCACCACTAACTCTATGCCCATGAGGTCGGCGAAGGTGCGCAGCTGCTCGATATCCACCGACTGGGTGAACACCGAGTGGTGGGCGGCCCCGGCTAGGATCCAGGCCTCGGCGCTGGTCTGCAGGTCCGGCATGGGCTGCCACAGGGCGCTCGCCACCGGCAGTTTCGGCATGGCCTCTGGCAGGTCCACCACCTCGAGCTGATTGACCACCAACCGGAAGCGGTTGCCCAGATCGATCAGGCTGGCGTTGACCGCCTTGCCGGCGGGGGCCGCAAACAACAGGCGGGCCGGGTCGGCCTTCTTGCCTATCCCTAAATGCTGGGCATCCAGCACGGGTTTATCGGCAGCGATGGAGGGGCACACCTCCAGCATATGGGCTCCCAGCACCAGGTTGTTGCCCGCCTCCAGGTGGTAGGTGTAGTCCTCCATGAAGGAGGTGCCGCCCGCAAGACCGGCCCCCATTACCTTGAGGGTGCGCAGTAGGGCTGCCGTCTTCCAGTCCCCTTCCGCACCGAAACCGAAGCCTTGCTGCATCAGGCGCTGACAGGCGAGCCCCGGCAGTTGGTGCAGGCCGTGAAGGTCTTCAAAGGTGGTGGTGAAGGCACCAAAGCCGCCGTCGGTGAGGAATTTCTTCATCCCCAGCTCCTGGCGCGCCGCTTCATAAAGGGAGGCGCGAAGCACCCCGCCCGCCTGCACCGCCTCGGTCAGGGTGTAGGTTTCTTCGTATTCGACCAGCAGCGCCTCGATGTCGCTTGTGGGCACGGCGTCGATCACCTTCACCAGGTCCCCGACCGGGTGGTAGTTCACCTGATAGCCGAACTGGATCTGGGCCTCAATCTTGTCGCCCTCGGTAACCGCCACGTTGCGCATGTTGTCGCCAAAGCGGGCGATCTTCAGGTGGCGACTGTCGTGAATGGCGGCGGCGACCCGCATCCAGTTGCCCAGTTTGCGGTGGGCCTCTTCATCCTGCCAGTGGCCGACCACCACGGTGCGTGGCAGTCGCAGCCGAGCCCCCATGAAACCGAACTCACGGCCGCCGTGGGCGGTCTGGTTCAGGTTCATGAAGTCCATGTCGATCTCGCTCCACGGCAGATCCCGGTTGAACTGGGTGTGGAACTGCAGCAGGGGTTTTTGCAACTGACTCAGCGCTGGGATCCACATCTTGGCGGGGGAGAAGGTGTGCATCCACACCATGAGCCCGATGCAGCGCTCATCGTGGTTGGCATCGCGGGCCACCGCGCTTATTTCATCGAGAGTGGTGCCGGTGGGCTTGAGCACTATCTTGACCGGCAGACCGGCGCGCTCGTTGAGCTGGCTGGTGATGGTGTGGGCGTGATCGGCCACCTGCTTCAGGGTGGCGGCGCCATACAGGTGCTGGCTGCCGACCAGGAACCACACTTCCAGCTGTTTCATCAATTCCATCTTGGTGTCCTCTTTATGCTTTTGTCTGGCCGTAATAGGCGTGTTTGCCATGTTTGCGCTGGTAGTGCTTCTCCAGCAGATAATCGGGCAGGGGGCGGGCTGCGGGGTTGATCTGGCCGGTGAGCCAGGCCATGCGGGCCACCTCCTCCAGCACCACGGCGTTGTGTACCGCGTCCTCGGCGCTCTTGCCCCAGCTGAAGGGGCCGTGGTTGGCCACCAGCACCCCCGGCATGGTGAGAATGGGGGTCTGCTTGAGGGTCTCGACGATGAGATGACCGGTCAGCCCCTCGTAATCCTCCTCCACTTCACCCGGGGTGAGCAGGCGTGAGCAGGGGATCTCGCCGTGGAAGTAGTCGGCCTGGGTGGTGCCGAAAATGGGGATGGCACGCCCCGCCTGGGCCCAGGCGGTGGCGTGGGTGGAGTGGGTGTGTACCACGCCGCCAAGCTCCGGATAGGCGCGATAGAGCACTAGGTGGGTGGCGGTGTCGGAGGAGGGGCGCAAGGCGCCTTCCACCTGCTTGCCCGCCAGATCCAGCACCACCATGTCCTCGAGCCGCATCCGCTCGTAACTGACGCCGCTTGGCTTTATCACCACCAGATTGCGCTCTCGGTCGATGCCGCTCACGTTGCCCCAGGTGAAGGTCACCAGCTCGTGGCGCGGCAGATCCAGGTTGGCGACGAGCACCTGCTCCTTGAGCATCTTGAGGTTCATGCCGGTACTCCCCGGTTGTAGAGCGGCTCGGCGGCGGCGCCCCAGGCGAGGTAGCGCTGGTAAAGGCGCTCGTATTCGGCGACCCGCTCAGGGTGTGGCTGGTGGGTGCGCTCCACGGCGCTCGCCATGTGGTGCTGGGCCTTGGCCACATCGCCATGGATACCGGCCGCCACGGCGGCAAAGATGGCCGCCCCTAGGGCGCAGCACTGATCCGAGGCCACCACCTGGATGGGCCTGTTCATCACGTCGGCGCAGGTCTGCATCACGGTGGTCGACTTGCGGGCGATGCCGCCAAGGGCGATCACCTGCTCCACCGGCACCTGCTGACTGGTCATGCACTCCATGATGCTGCGGGCCCCGAAGGCGGTGGAGGCCACCAGGGCACCGAACAGGTCTGGTGCATCGGTGCCGAGGTTGAGCCCGGTGACGGTGCCCTGCAGGCGCTGGTTGGCGTATGGGGTGCGGCGACCGTTGAACCAGTCGAGCACCACCGGCAAGTGGGCCAGATCCCGCTGCCGCTCCCAAGCCGCGGCGAGGCTTGGCAGCAGCTCCCGCTTGTGGGCCTCGATGGCTGTGCGCAGCTCCGGATACTGGGCAGCGAGGCTCTCCAGCGGCCAGCCGAGCTGGCGCTGATACCAGGCATAGATGTCGCCGAACGCCGATTGTCCCGCTTCCAGCCCCACCATGCCCGGCACCACGCTGCCATCAACCTGGCCACAGATCCCGGCAATGGCGCGATCACCTATGGTGGCCTCGTCGGCGATCAGGATGTCGCAGGTGGAGGTGCCTATCACCTTGACCAGCGCATTGTTGCCGGCCCCGGCCCCCACCGCCCCCATGTGGCAGTCAAAGGCGCCGCCGGCAATCACCACCTCGCAGGAGAGGTGCAGCCGCTCCGCCCACTCGGGGGTCAGGGTGCCGACCGGCAGATCGGCAGTCCAGCTGTCGGTAAAGAGCGGGTAGTCGAGATCCTCGGTCAACAGCGGATCCAGCGCGTTAAGAAACTCGGCGGGGGGCAGGCCGCCCCAGCTCGGGTGCCAGAGGGACTTGTGGCCGGCGGAGCAGCGCCCGCGCCGGATGTCGGCCGGGGCCTGGGTACCGCTCAGGATGGCGGGAACCCAGTCGCACAGCTCGATCCAGTTGCAGGCGGCGGCGCGCACCGCTGCGTCACTGCGGGAGACGTGCAGGATCTTGGCCCAGAACCACTCGGAGGAGTAGACCCCGCCGATGTAGCGACTGTAGTCGGGGAACTGGCCACCGTGGCAAAGGGCGGTGATGGCCTCGGCCTCCTCGATGGCGGTGTGATCCTTCCACAGCACGAACATGGCGTTGGGGTTGTCGGCAAACTCCGGACGCAGGGCCAGCACACGCCCCTCTGCATCGATGGGGGCTGGCGTCGAGCCGGTGCTGTCCACCCCGATGCCACGCACTGCGGCGCGCTGACTCGGGGTGAGCTGGCTCACCACAGCCACCACCGCCTGCTCCATGGATTCCAGATAGTCGAGGGGGTGGTGGCGAAACTGGTTGGTGACCGGCTGACAGTAATGACCGGCCTGCCAGCGCGGGTAATAGACGACCTGGGTTGCCAGCTCGGCGCCGTCGTGGCAGCGCACGGCGAGTGCCCTGACCGAATCGCTGCCGAAATCGAGTCCGATGGTGATCTGCTCGGACCTGGTGTGCTCAGACATAAGTGCTCCTGACCATCAATGAGGGGGGACTGGTGAGGAACCATAGGAGATGGACCGGACGGGCGGTTAGCCATTGGCTGCTGGAAATATGGATTTAAACGCTATGCCGACAAGAGGGTGACGGCCATCGAAGATCGGCTATGTGATTATTTTGCTGAAAACATAGACAAAACGGCTGCAATTTCATGGCGTGATCCTGCTCTCCATTTTTCCATGTGAAAACGATTACAACTTGGTTTGCTCAACTAGCAACAACAATAACGTCCTGTTTAAGCATGTTTTTATATGGCTGCGACTTGATTGACTCAACGAGCAGCACTGCGTGGATACATGGATTGATAGAACACCTGGAGACACTCGCATGAACAAAATCGTTAACAGCATGATCGCAATGGGGTTTGCCCTTGGTATGGCAAATTCTGCTTTCTCGGCCGAGGCGCTGAAGCTGGGTTATCTGGTCAAGCAGCCGGAGGAGCCCTGGTTCCAGACCGAATGGAACTTCGCCGACAAGGCGGGTAAGGATCTCGGCTTCGAGGTGATCAAGATAGCCGTCCCCGATGGCGAGAAGACCCTCAATGCCATCGACAGCCTGGCGGCCAACGGCGCCAAGGGCTTCGTCATCTGTACCCCGGATCCCAAGCTTGGGGCCGCCATCATGGCCAAGGCCAACAGCATGGATCTGAAGGTCATCACGGTGGACGACCAGTTCGTCAACGCCAAGGGCCAGCCCATGGAGCAGGTGCCGCTGGTGATGATGGCCGCCACCAAGATTGGTGAACGCCAGGGCCAGGAGCTCTACAAGGAGATGCAAAAACGCCAGTGGGACGTGAAGGCGACCGGGGTGCTCGCCATCACCGCCGACGAGCTCGACACGGCCCGTCGCCGGGTCGAAGGCTCCTTGAGCGCGCTCAAGGCCGCCGGTTTCCCCGAGGGGCAGATCTACCGCTCGCCGACCAAGGCCAACGACATTCCGGGGGCGCTGGATGCCGCCAACTCCATGCTGGTGCAGCATCCCGAGGTGAAGAACTGGCTCATCGTCGGCATGAATGACAACACAGTGCTCGGCGGCGTACGTGCCACCGAAGGGCAGGGCTTCAAGGCCGAGAACGTCATCGGCATCGGTATCAACGGGGTGGATGCGGTGAACGAGCTCTCCAAGTCCAGTGCCACCGGCTTCCTCGGCTCCCTGCTGCCAAGCCCGGACGTGCACGGCTACAAGAGCATCCAGATGCTGCATGACTGGGTGATCAACGGCGCCGAACCGGCCAAGTTCACCGAGGTGACCGACGTGGTGCTCATCACCCGCGACAACTTCAAGGTCGAGCTGCAGAAGAAAGGTCTGTGATTGACGCCATCTAAACCCTGACACCGAGACCGGCATGGCGCAGTGCGCCATGCCGGTCGGCTGGAGTGAAACATGAATCAGTCAGTTCCTTATCTGGAGTTTTGCGGCATCAGCAAGGAGTTTCCCGGCGTCAAGGCGCTGAAGAACGTCTCCTTCTGCTGCCAGCAGGGCACGGTGCACGCGCTGATGGGGGAGAACGGCGCGGGCAAATCCACCCTGCTCAAGATCCTGAGCGGTTTTCAGTCGCCCACCACCGGGGTGGTGAAGCTGGCCGGCCAGGAGCGGGTCTTTCAGAGCACGGTCGATGCGCTGGAGTGCGGGATCGCCATCATCTATCAGGAGTTGCACCTGGTGCCCGAGATGACGGTGGCCGAGAACATCTACCTCGGTCAGCTGCCGACCCGGCGCGGGGTCATTGATCGGGAGAAGCTCTATCAGGATGCGGCCAGGCAACTGGCGCGCCTCGGCATGGACGTCTCCCCCGAGACGCCGCTCAAGTATCTGTCGCTGGGGCAGTGGCAGATGGTGGAGATCGCCAAGGCGCTGACCCGGGATGCCAGCGTCATCGCCTTCGACGAGCCGACCAGTAGCCTATCGTCCCGCGAGATCGAGCAGCTGTTTCGGGTCATCCGTCAGCTGCGTGACGAGGGCAAGGTCATTCTCTACGTCTCCCACCGCATGGACGAGATCTTCGCCCTGTGCGACGCCATCACCGTATTCAAGGATGGCCAGTTCGTGCGCACCTTCGGCTCCATGGCCGAGGTGGACCGGGATCTGCTGGTCAAGACCATGGTGGGGCGCGAGCTGACCGACATCTATGGCTACAGCCCAAGGCCGCTCGGCGAGGCGGGCCTCAAGGTGGAGAACCTGATGGGGCCGGGGCTCAAGGCGCCAGTATCATTCGAGGTCAAGCGCGGGGAGATCCTCGGCATCTTCGGGCTGGTGGGGGCCGGGCGCAGCGAGCTGATGAAGCTCATCTTCGGCGCCGACAAGATGCACAGCGGCGAGATAGCCGTGTTCGGCAAGCCGGTGGCCATCGGCAGCCCCATCGACGCCATTCGCAGCGGCATCATGCTCTGTACCGAGGACCGCAAGGCGCTCGGCATCATCCCCATCCATTCGGTGCAGGAGAACATCAACATCAGCGCCCGCCGTCACAAGGCGTGGGGGGGCTTCTGGATCAACCAGCAGTGGGAGGACGAGAACGCGAGGCTGCGGATCCGCGACATGCGGGTCAAGACCCCGTCTCCCCAGCAGGCCATCATGAACCTCTCCGGCGGCAACCAGCAGAAGGCCATTCTGGGGCGCTGGCTCTCCGAGGACATGAAGGTCATTTTGCTCGACGAGCCGACCCGCGGCATCGACGTCGGGGCAAAGAACGAGATTTACAACGTGATTTACGATCTGGCCAAGGTGGGCATCGCCGTGGTGGTGGTATCAAGCGAGCTGCCGGAAGTGCTGGGCATCGCGGACCGGATCATGGTCATGCGGGAGGGGGAGATCGCCGGCGAGCTCTCCCACGATGAGGCCAACGAGGTCAAGGCGCTCAATCTGGCCATGCCGGCCCGTTGATCTGCTGACCGCAACGAGATAGCACCCGGAATTTTCAGGAGAAATACCATGACAACTACTACCTCAGTCGGCCAGGCCGCCAGCGCCGCGGCAGCCAGCGGCTCCCGCCTGCAACTGGCCCGCGTCTGGGATCAATACGGCATGCTGGTGATCTTCGCCATCCTGTTCCTGCTGGCCTGCGTGCTGGTGCCCAACTTTGCCAGCCTGATCAACATGCGCGGGCTCGGGCTCGCCGTCTCCATGTCGGGCATGGTGGCGTGCGGCATGTTGTTCTGCCTCGCCTCCGGCGAGTTCGACATGTCGGTCGGTTCCGTGGTGGCCTGCTCCGGCGTCGCCTGCGCGGTCGGCATCAACGCCACCGAGAGCATCACGGTCGGCATCCTGGCCGGCATGTCGGTGGGGGTGCTGTTTGGCCTCATCAACGGCATAGTGGTGGCCAAATTCAAGATCAACGCCCTCATCACCACCCTCGCCACCATGCAGATGGCACGGGGGGTGGGCTACATCATCTCCGACGGCAAAGCGGTGGGTATCGTGGAGGAGCGTTTCTTCGAGCTCGGCAACTCCGCCCTGCTCGGCATCCCGACCCCGGTCTGGCTGACCGCCGTCTGCTTCGTGCTGTTCGGCCTGCTGCTCAACAAGACCACCTTCGGCCGTAACACCCTGGCCATGGGGGGCAATGAGGAGGCGGCGCGTCTGGCCGGGGTCAACGTGGTGCGCACCAAGATCATCATCTTCACCATGACCGGGCTGATTGCCTCCATCGCCGGCATCATACTGGCCTCGCGCATGACCTCGGGCCAGCCCATGACCTCCATCGGCTTCGAGCTGGTGGTGATCTCCGCTTGCGTGCTGGGTGGGGTCTCCATGAAGGGGGGGATCGGCAAGATCTCCTACATCATCGCCGGGGTGCTGATTTTGGGGTTGATGGAGAACGCCATGAACCTGCTCAACATCTCCCCCTTTGCCCAGTACGTGGTGCGCGGCCTCATCCTGCTCGCCGCCGTGCTGTTCGACCGCTACAAGCAGGTGCGCAAGGCGCGCGTCTGATCTCTGTCCAACCATGCAGGCCCGCGCGCTGCGGGCCTGTTGAGGGTTACCCCATGGCGCACGACACATCCCGTTGTGAGCCAGTTCACCAATTTCACACGGCGCCGAGCGCCAGATAGCGCGTTCCCAAGGTGAGTCTTTACAATGGCCCAAGCCGATTTTTTTACCCAAGCGCTGTTTTCCGCCATGTCTTCGATGCAAAAAGAGAAGCCGAAACAACTCAATCCCCTGCTGCCGGGCTACGCCTTCGACGTGTTCCTGGTCTCGGGCATGACCCCCATCGAGCAGGGGAGTGCGCTCGACTTCATCATCGACCGGCCGCAGGGAATGAAGGGCTTCATCGTCAACCTGACCATCAAGGGAAAGGGGCAGATCTTCCAAGGGGATCAGGCATTCACCGTGGAGCCAGGCGACTTGCTGCTGTTTCCGCCCGCAGCGGTGCACTACTATGGCCGGGCGCCGGATGCGCGGGAGTGGTATCACCGCTGGGTCTATTTCCGGCCGCGGGCCTACTGGGCCGATTGGCTCAAGTGGCCGCAGGTGACGGAGCGGGTGGGGCGCCTGCAACTGGCGGACGCCGCCTTGCTCGCCGAGTTCGACGCCCTGTTCCTCGACATCGAAGAGACCCATAAGCAGCTGAGACCCATGTCGGAACAGCTGGCCATGAACCTGCTGGAGCGGCTGCTCATTCGCTGCTATGAAGCCTCCTCCCTCAGTGCCTACCCCACCATAGATCACCGAGTGCACCAGGCGTGCCAGATCCTGAGCGAATCGCTCTGCGCCGAGATCTCGGTGGAGGCGCTGGCCGAGCAGGTGTTCTTGTCCCCGTCACGGCTAGCCCACCTGTTTCGCGAGCAGGTGGGGGTGAGCATAGTGCGCTGGCGTGAGGATCAGCGGATCATGCGGGCCAAGCTGCTGCTGCAGACCACGCCGCTGTCGGTGGCCACCATAGGCCAGCAGGTGGGCTATGACGATCAACTCTACTTTTCGCGGGTGTTCAAAAAACGGGTGGGGGTCAGTCCCTCGGAATATCGGAAATGTGCTACTCCGCTATGACATCAGGTTTCAGCTAGATTGCGAAGATTCAAAAAATAGACTCAACACTCTCTTTCGCGGGGTGGCTGTAATGTGAAACGACGCCAGCAGGCGTCGTTTTTTTATCTCTGCTATCGGCTGATGGCCGATTAGCGGGCGCTCTGGCGCACCTCGGCGGCGATCTGGTCGAGCAGCTGTTGCCAGCCCTGACCCAGTTCGTTCACCAGCGCGTTGTAGCCATCGGCCGGTAGCACCCGCTCCTGACGGAAGGGGGCATCGCGCAGCACGGTGCCATCCTCCGCCAGCAGGCGCCAGCGACCGCTCAACACGGCGCTGCCGTCATGACGGCCCTGAAAGCGTTCCACCAGAATGGTCAGCACCGGCCCCTTGCGGGCGCCATCCTGCCGTACCACCCAGCCCGGCAGGCGGGTGGAGAGGCCATTAAGGGTGAGCTGGTTGAGCTGATCGTCGAGCGCACCGGCCCAGCGATGGTACTCGGTGAAGTGCAGCTCTTGCCCTTCCAGTTGATAGACCAGACTGATCCGGTCGAGTTGGCTGGCCAGCGCCACCGGGCGCAGCACCAGCTGGTGCTGCGGTTGGGCCGGGGCCGTCACGGGTTGCTGGCTGTCGGCATCGAGCGAATAGTAGTGCAGGCTTGGCTGGCTGCTGCACCCCGCCAGCAGGCCCAACAGGGCCAGCGTCAGGATCTCTTTTTTCATTGTTTGCCTCGCTTGGGCTCAGGGTCCGATGGATGCGCGCGATCGAAGATCAGCGAGCTGGGCTGCTCGTTGAGGGAGTGCACCAGCGGCTGCAGTTCGCGCATCAACTGATTGAGGGTCTGCACCGACTGACGCAGGTCCTGATTGGTCTGCGACTGGGCATCATAGGCCTGCAGGGTCTCCTGCAATTGCTTGAGGCTCTCGTTGAGCGAGGCCGGCAGCTGCTGGGTGGAATCCTTGGCGGTGAGCTTGTTCAGGTTGGCGCTGACTGCACTGATGTTCTTCAGGGTGCCATCCAGGGTGGTGAGTGACCCGTTGACCTTGGTCAGGGTGGTCGCCATGTCCATGTCGACAAACTTGTCGAGGATGAGGTTCACCTTGCGCTCGATCTGATCCAGCCCGCCCTGCACGGTGGGGAAGACCTGATAACCGGCCAGCTTGGCCTGCTCGAAGCGTGGCGCGTCCGGATAGAAGTTGAGGTCGATGATCTTGCCGCCGGTCAGCAGGCTCGAGGTCTTGAGGCTGGCACGCAACCCCTCCTTGAACTGCTTGCCGAACAGGGCGCGCCACTGATCCTTCTCCGCCTTGGCATAGCGGTGGGAGAGGCGCTGCACTTCGATGCGGGCCAGCACCGGGATCTGGCGGTTCTTGAAGATCTGCACGCCCTTGTCCTCGATGAGGTAGGGGGCGGAGATGACGGTACCGACTCGGATGCCGCGGTACTGCACGGCGGCGCCCGGGTGCAGGCCACCCACGTTGTCATCGAACAGGAAGACGTAGTCGATGAACTGATCCAGGCTACCGGCCAGCACGCTCGCCTCATCCTGGAACAGGGTGAACCCTTCCATCTGTTTGACCGGGTCGCCAGGTGCCCAGCCGGGTGGCAGACCCATGGTGATGCCGCCGTCGAGCAGGCTCTCCAGCGAATCCATCTTCACCTTCATCCCCTCGCTGCTCATGGAGACCTCGAAGCCCGGGGTCATCCAGAAGCGGGAGTTGCTGCTCACCAGAATGTCATAGGGGGCGTTGATGAAGATTTGATACTGCATCTCGCTCTTTTCTGGCAGGAACTTCGCCTCTTCCACCTGACCGATGGTGAAGCCCTGATAGTTGATGGGGGAGCCCTCCCCCAGCGCGCGGGTGTCGCGACTGCTGAGGGTGAGGCGCAGCCCCTTGGCATCCAGCGAGGCGAGCGGCGGCTTGTCCAGCATGGCGTACTCGTCCTTCGCCCGCCCTTTCTTGCCGGGGGCGAGCTCGATATAGGCGCCGGAGAGCAGGGTGCTCAGACCCGATACCCCTTCACGGCCCACTCTGGGCTTGACCACCCAGAACTGGCTGTCACCGCGCAGCATACCGGAGGCGGCGTTGTTCAACCGCCCCTTCAGTACCGCGTGACTGTAGTCTTCACTCAGCTCGACGGCCTCGATGCGGCCGACGTCCACTTCGCGGGAGCGGATTACTGTTTTGCCTGCAACGATGCCCTCGGCGGTGGCAACAGTCAGGGTGAAGCTCGGGCCCTGGGAGTACCAGTGCTGGAACAGCATCCAGATGCCGATGCACAGCGCCAGCAGGGGCACCATCCAGATTGCGGCGGCAGAGCTCAGAAAATCAGAGCCCGGTTTCCACCTTTTTTTACGCTCACTCACGTTCGCGTTCTCCTTGTTGTAAATCCCAGATCAGGCGGGAGTCAAAACTCATGGCGGCGACCATGGTGATCAGCACCACACCTGCAAATGCGACGGCCGCAGGGCCGGGGTAGATGGTCATCAGATTGTCGAGCCGGATCAGGCCCGCCAGAATGGCCACCACGAAGACGTCGATCATCGACCAGCGTCCGACAAATTCGGTCATGCGATAGAGTTTGAGCTTGCCGAGGGGGGAGGTGACATTGCCGCGCTGCACCATATAGCAAAGCCAGAATAGCGCCAGTATTTTTACCAGCGGCACCACCACGCTGGCGAAAAAGATCACCGCCGCGATGGGGTAGGAGCCCATGGCCCACAGCAGCACCACGCCGCCGAGGATGGTGGAGGGGCTGTCATCGCCGAGGAATACCGTATCCATGATGGGATAGAGGTTGGCTGGCACATAGAGAATGGCGGAGGTAAACAGTAGCGCCCAGGTCCGGTTCAGGCCGCCCGGCTTGCGCGCATGCAGGTGACCGCCACAACGGGAGCAGCTGTGGCTGTCCACCTCGCTCAGGGCACCACAGATGTGGCAGCCCACCAGACCGGATTCCAGTGCGCCCGCTTCAGGGTCGACCTCCCTCGCTTCGGTAGGGCCGAACAGCCGCTGCCACAGCCACATCTGATCCAGCGAAGAGATCATCTTGATGAGCAGCACCGTGTAGCCGACGAAGGCCCAGAACGACAGCCCCATCTTGATGTCGGCCATTCCCATCAGCTTGACCAGCGAGATGAGCACCCCCACCAGAAAGACATCCACCATCAGCCAGGGTTTGATCCGGCAGAGCAGACGGCCGAGGGAGCGCAGGGCATTGCTGTGCAGATCTTTATCGATCCGCCACAGCACCAGCATGATGGAGCCCATATAAACCAGCGGCAGGCCGATCAGGGTCAGGCTCAGTACCGCGCCGAGGAACAGATAGCCCTCATCCACCAGGGTGGTGATGCTCTGCAGAAAAGTCATCTCCTGGCCCACCCCTTTGGCCGAGAAGGACATAAAGGTAAAGGCATTGGTGAGCACGAACATGATGAGTGCCGCGAACCCGTAGGAGATCGGCCGCAACTCCTGCTGTGGCAGGTGGCGACTCAGGGTGTGTCCGCAACGGGGGCAGCAGCTGGCCTGTCCCACCTCGAGCGGTGTGGCCGGTATCAGCAGGTCACACTCTTCGCAGGCAGTGGCATCATGGACATAGGTGGTGTGGTATTGGTGTGAAACCGGATGCAAGATAAAACCCCAGATAAGGCCCGTGGTAGAGCCAGAGCTGGCGATTATCGCAGTTGTGCTGGTCAGCGACCAGCCCTCGGAGGGCGCTATTGCTGGCGGGAGTGAGAATGACTTTGACAAGCCAGTGCCCATTTAGCACAATCAAACGCCACTTTTTTTTCCGCGGGACAATAATTTATGACAACTGAATCCCCCAGCTACTCCACGATTGAGCAAGCCTTCTCCCTCGGGAACGGGCAAGATTCTGCCCTCAACTGGTTGCGCAAGAACCGCAGTCAAGTCGCTATTTTTCTGGTGAGCGGCATCAAGCTGGAAGGCACCATCAGCGGGTTCGACCAGTACAGCGTGCTGCTGACCGATGCTCATGGTAACCAGCAGCTGGTCTACAAGGCCAAGATCTCCACCATCGCCATGCACACCGGCCGTCCGCAGGTGAATATCCAGCGTGCTCGCAAGCCACGTGTCTCCATGGCGCCGCGCCCCCACGGTGCGCCGGGTCGTTATGACGACAATCAGGGCGGCGGCAACAACGAGTAATCGTCTGCCCCGCACTCCCCGTTGATGCGCCCTGCGTCAGCGGCTGACGGAACCTGCTCTCATTTTTCATTAATGTCCCGTATGAGAGTCGGTTCCGGTTATCGCCCCTTGCAGGGCGATATTTTTTTCCGCACTACGCGGTTATGCCGACCGGTTGACCCTCTTTGACCATGCAGGTCTGCATACCCGCCGCCTCTCCGGCCTGTACCCCGATTCCGGTATCTTCAAACACCAGACAGCCTGATGGCTCGACCCCCAGCTTGCTGGCGACCAGCAGGAAGGTGTCCGGATTGGGCTTGTGCAGCTCCACATCGTCTGCGGTGACCACCACGGAGAAGTAGCGATCCAGCCCGGTGTTGCGCAGCATCGCTTCGGCGTTGACGCGGGGCGAGCCGGTGCCGATCCCCATCGGGATGACGCCATGATAGCGCTCGACCAGCGCCTGCATGGCCGGAAAGACGGTCGCCTTGTGCAGGTTGGCCACATAGTGGGCGGTCTTGCAGCGGGTGACTTCGAGGGGATCGAGGGGGAGCTGCTGCTCCTGTGCGACCAGCAGGGCTATCTTGTGGCTCGGCATGCCACCCAGTTCATAGAACCAGTCGGCATCGAAGTGAAAGCCAAACTCGCGGGCAGTGTGTTCCCAGGCGGCGAGGTGCAGCGGCATGGAGTCGACCAGGGTGCCATCAAGGTCAAAGACCAGGCCTTGGAATCCGGAAAGCGTCATGGTGCGGGTCAGTCTCTGAAAAAAGGGAGCCCATTCTAGCTAGTGGCTCCCCGCCTCGCCATCACCTAGCTGGTGAGAAACGCTTGCCCCCACATTTGTGACTGAAAATAGACGGGGGTGAGCTGGGCCGGATCGAGTTGATATTTGGGGGCAAGCTGTTCCAGCAGGGCCCAGTTGCCCTGTTCATAGGTGCTGACCAGCTGAAACAGATGAAAGAGTGGCCCTTCGTGCAGTTCGATGGCGCGCTGCACGCTCTTGGGCAGGTGGGCCATCAACGGCTCCGATAGCAGGGAGCCATCGAGCACCAGTCCCACCAGAAAGGCCCAGCTTGCCTCCGCTTTACCGAGGGCGGTGAGGGCAATCAACTCGCAGAAGCGGCCGCGGGCGATGGCCATGCGGGTGCAGGCCTCCGGCATGTGCTGGCTCACCCGGGCCAGACCGTTGATCAGCACGAACTTGCGGATCTCCTGCTCCCCCAGATAGGAGAGGGCGCGGGGTACCGAGGTGATGGGGGCGGCATGAGCGAAGCCGGGGGCGTTGACGTAGGTGAGCAGCAGGCCGGGCAGCCAGGCATCCTGCTCCAGCAGGCGGGCTACCTGGGCGAAGGAGAACTCTTCGTGGCAGATGAGCTGAAGGATCTGCTGTACCAGCGCCATATCGGGCTGGTTGGCCCGCTGATTAACCAGCTCCGGACGGGCGAGAAAGCCGCCGGCAAAGAAGTCGACCCCCGCCTCCCGCAGCGGGAGAAAATCCGCCCAGGTTTCGATGTTCAGCGCCATCCGCTTGTGCTCGGTGGGCTGGCAGATCCCCTCTTCCCCCATCCAGTACACCAGCAGGCGGCTGGCGCCGAGCCAGCGCGGATCCCGGTTGGCGCCATGCACCGCCAGTCTGCGCCGACTGTCGCGCCACTGCTCCAGCACCGGGAACGAGTTGGGCTGGCGTTCACTGGAGGCTTCAACCAGCGGGATCGCGTCCTGATCCAGCAGCAGGGGACGTTGTTCATCGAGCTGTTCGTGGGTGAAGGGCACCAGATATTGACGCCCCTGTGCCAGCAGGCGGCAATGTTGCGCCAGTGAAGGCCATTCGGCCGGTGAGCTGAGCTGATAGTCGATGCCGTAGGCCACCAGAGCCAGGCGACGATTGAAGATAGGGTAGCGACGCAACAGCATGGGATCACCGATAGGCCAGAGTGCGGGCCCTCCCTTGTGATTTGGCGTGGTAGAGCGCCTGGTCAGCCTGTTCGGTCAGGGTCTGCCATGCTCCGTCCTGGGAGGGAACCAGATAGCTAAAGCCTATGCTAACCGTAATGAAATCAGCAACCCGCGAGGCGGGATGGGGCATTTTCAAGCGGGCAAGACCATCGTGGATCCGCCCGGCCAGCTGTTCGGCCTCACCGGGTTGCGGGGCGCAGAGCATAATGACGAACTCCTCCCCGCCGTAACGGGCGACCAGATTGGTGCAGCGTCGCTCTGCATCCCGCAGCACATGGGCCACCTGTTGCAGGCAGAGATCCCCTTTGGCATGGCCGAAGTGGTCGTTGTAGGCCTTGAACTCGTCGACGTCGATCATCAATACCGCCAGCAGGTTCTGGGTGCGTCGTGCCCACTCCCACTCCCGCTGCATAGTGATGTCCCACTGGCGCCGGTTGGCGATGCCGGTGAGGGGATCTTCCAGCGACAGCAGGGAGAGGCGGTGATTGGCCTCCTCCAGCGCCCGATTGGTCTCGGCCAGCTGCATGGTGCGCTCGGCGACCCGAGCCTCCAGCTGGCGGTTGAGGGTTTCCAGCTGCTCCTGAGTGCGCTGGCGGATCAGCAGTTGCGACAGGATGGCGGCGTACTGTTTGAAGATCTCGCTCTGATAGGCCTTGAGCGGACGGTGCCAGAGCAGGTTGTCGGCGGCGATCCAGCCGATGGGGGTGGTGCCATCCCACAGCGATACCATGGCGTTCCAGCCACGGCCCACCTGCTGCTTCTCGTAGTAGAGGGGGGTATCTTCCATCACCAGCACGTAATCCTTGCGCCTGAGCGCCTCTTGCACTGTCGGGTGATCCGGAATGGGGCTGATGAAGTTGTGTTCATCCATAAGCTCGCCCTCCTCGCTGGTGCCCCAGGTGCCGCGCATGGTCTTGCCATCGGGTTCGATCAGGAAGATGGCGACCCGATCGAACTGCAGCTCCTTGCGGGCCAGCAGCACGGCATCCCGCAGCAGATCGTTCTCGCTGCGACTGCGGGAGAGGGTGACGCTGACCATGTGCAGCGCCTGCAACATGGTGAGGAAGGAGCCCTGCAGTGCCTGACTCTGCACCAGATCTGTCTGGGTATGGAGCCGCTGGTCCCGCTCCTGATTGACCTGGCTGGAGAGCAGGTGATTGCTGAGCTCGGCAGTCAGATAGTGGATAAGGAGCTGGATGCCCTGACGCTGGTGGGGGGAGAGGCGATCGATGCGGCGGCGGGTCTCCAGATAGATGACCCCTTCCAGTTTCATGTGACGCTTGAGAGGGAAACAGGCGCGTAACTGCGGCTGGGCGGGCTCCACATTTTCGCCGGGATCAGGCGGTGCTTGGAGCTGCTCGATCACCAGTTGTCCCTTCTCCATCGCCTTGTCGATCAGGTGGTGGGGCAGGGTCAGTTGACCGAGATGGGCGAGATCAAGCGTGGTCAGCCCGTGATCGAGCTGAAAGCTGTAGAGCTGCGGTTCGGGGGCTTTCAGCCAGAGGTAGAGGCGTTCGGCATCTGTCTTTTCACGGATGGTGGCGAGGCTCACTTCGCATAACTGAGCGAAGTTGGTGAAGTGTTCCGGGTGTATGGAGATGGTATTCACCTGACAGTTGCCCACAAAAGGGAGTGGTCATACGGCTTCAAACCGGATAACAAAACGGTACCCCTACCGTGTTATCCGGAGTCACCGTAT